>NZ_JBIBBC010000013.1:0-258879 GCF_042900345.1 Streptomyces sp. NPDC012935 | reverse complement strand
AGACCCCCCTTCGGCCCTGAACGGCCTCGTCCTCAAACGCCGGACGGGCTGAAGAACCAGCCCCTCCGGCGTTTGAGGAGCGGGGGTCCAGGGGGCAGAGCCCCCTGGCGGGGTCGAAGGGGCGGAGCCCCTTCAAGGACGGGAAGGGTAGGGGCGGCGGGGGCGAAGAACCTACCCCCGCGTCAGCGACAGCAAATCCCTCGCCGGCCCCACCGGCCGGTGCCCCGTCGGCCACACCGCCCGCAGGTCCCGCGCCAGGGACACACCAGCCACCGGCACACTCACCAGCCGCCGCATCGAGAGCTCCTCACCCACCGCGAGCTCACTCAACACCGCGGGCCCCGCCCCGCTCACCGCCGAAGCCTTCACCGCGGTCGTCGAGGACAGCTCGATCAGCGGCCGCGCCAACCCGCCCAGTGCCACGTCGAGCACCTGCCGCGTGCCGGAACCCTTCTCACGCAGGATCAGCGGAGTCACCGCGAGCTCGGCCGCCTCCAGCGGGCGTCGCCGCCGAGCCCAGGCATGACCTGGCGCTGTCACCACGATCAGGTTGTCGTGCGCGATGACGACGGAGTCCAGCCCGGAGGGGGCGGTGAGCCCCTCCACGAACCCGAGGTCCGCCTCGTCGGCCAGCAGCCGTTCGGCGACGACCGCCGAGTTCCCGGCGAGCAGGGACACCGCCGTGTCCGGGCGCTGCGCGCGCAGGGCGAGGAGCCACCCCGGCAGCAGGTACTCCGCGATCGTCATGCTGGCGGCCACCCGCAGCCGCGAGTCCCGCCGGTCCCGCAAGGCCTGCGCCCCCACGTCGAACGCCTCCGCGGCCTCCACGATGCGCCGCGCCCAGTCCGTCACCAGCGCCCCGGCGTCCGTGAGCCGGGACCCTCTCGGCGACCGGTCCACCAGCGCCACCCCGAGCTGGCGCTCCATCGACCGGATCCGGCTGCTCGCCGCCGGCTGGGTGATCCCCAGCTCACGCGCCGCCCCACCGAGGCTCCCGAGCCGCGCCACCGCCAGCAACAGCTCCAGCGCGCCCAGGTCCGGAACGCGATGCGCCAGGTTTCCCGCGCGAAACTGTTCCTCCGCCGCCTCTGTCATAAGCCCAGTTTATGTGCTCATAGAGGCAGACTCCCTGGTCGTGGACCACGCGGCCCGCGACGCTGAACGCATGGTCACCGCCGTCCGTCATCTCGGGCCCAATTGGTACGCCGCCGTCATGGGCACCGCCGCCCTCGCCACCGCGGGAGCCGGACTGCCGGTCCAGGTCCCCGGTCTGCGTACCGTCTGCACAGCCGTCTGGGCCCTCTCCCTGATCCTCCTCGTCGTCCTGCTCGCGGCCCGCGCCCTGCACTGGACCCACCACCGTGACCAGGCCCGCGCCCACCTCCTCGACCCGGCCACGGCGCCCTTCTACGGCTGCCTGGCCATGGCCCTGCTGGCGGTCGGCGGCGGCGCGATCACCGTCGGGCGGGACTGGATCGGGACCGGGGCGGCCGTCGCGCTCGACGTCGTGCTGTTCGGCGCCGGTACGGTCGTCGGGCTGGCGGCCGCTGTCGCCGTGCCGTATCTGATGGCCGTACGCCATCGCATCGACCCCTCGCAGGCCACGCCCGTGTGGCTGCTGCCGCTCGTCGCGCCCATGGTGTCCGCCGCGCTCGGGCCGCTGCTGGTGCCGCATCTGCCGGCCGGGCAGGCGCGGGAGACGCTGCTGCTCGCCTGCTTCGCGATGTTCGGGCTCAGTCTGCTCGCCACCCTGCTGATGCTGCCGATCGTCTTCGCACGGCTGATCACGGGCGGTCCCCTGCCCCTCGTCCTCACTCCGACGCTCTTCCTGGTGCTGGGGCCCCTCGGGCAGTCCACCACCGCCGTCGGCATCTTCGCGGACGTCGCCCCGGGCGTGGTCCCGGAGCCGTACAGCGAGGGTTTCGGCATTCTCGCCGTCCTGTACGGCGTCCCCGTCATGGGCTTCGCACTGCTGTGGTTCGGGCTCGCCACCGCCCATGTCGTACGCGCCCGGCGGCACGGCATGGGCTTCGCGATGACCTGGTGGGCGTTCACCTTCCCGGTCGGCACGTGCGTGACCGGCGCCGAGGCACTGGGCCGGCACACCGGGCTCGTCGTCTACGAGGGACTCGCCGTCGGGCTGTACGTCGTACTCGCCGGCGCCTGGGCCGTGGCCGCCGTCTCCACCGCGCGCGGTCTGCTCAGCGGTGTGCTGCTCGCAGGGCCTCGGACAGCACCCGTGGTGCGTCGGCCAGTGACGGGCCGTACCACGTCAGGTGCCGTCCGCTGACCAGTGCGCAGGGAAGGCCGACAAACGCCTCGGGGCCGTCGTCGGCCGTGAAGCGGTACGGCTCGTCGGGGAGGACGACGACATCGGGGGCCGCTGCGCGCAGGTCGTCCAGGGGGATACGCGGGTAGCGGTCCGCATGCGTCGCGTACAGGTGGTCCACGCCCAGGCGGGCCAAAACGTCGCCCGCGAAGGTGTCGCGGCCCAGCACCATCCAGGGGCGCCGCCAGATCGGCACGACGGCCGTCGTACGGCGCTCCGGTGGCGGGAGTGACGACCAGGTCTTCTCCGCCTCGTCCAGCCACCGCGGGCGGGCTCCCACTCCGCACGCCGCCAGGACCCGCGCCAGCTCTGCGAAGGCCTGCGGCACGTCCCGGACCTCGGTCACCAAGACCTCGGTGCCGGCCGCGCGCAGGGCCGCGAGGTCGGGCTCGCGGTTCTCCTCCTCGTTGGCGATCACGAGGTCGGGGGCGAGGGCGACGATGCGGTCGACCTCGGGGTTCTTGGTGCCGCCCACGCGGATGACGTCCAGGCCGGCGGGGTGGCTGCACCAGTCCGTGGCGCCGACCAGGACGCCCGGGGCCGAGGCGGCGACGGCCTCCGTGAGCGACGGCACCAGGGAGACGACGCGCATCAGTGTCCCGGCCGGTCCCGGACCGCCTCGATGTGCTCGGCCACCGCGACGACGACCACGCGCGTCTCCGCCACGGTCGCCCGCCAGCGGTGGCGTACTCCGCCGGTGAGGTACAGGGTGTCGCCGCGGCCGAGGCGGTACGCGCGGCCCTCGGCCTCAATCTCGACGGCCCCGTCGGCGACGAACATCAACTGGTCGTTGCGGTACTGGAATTCACGGCCCGCGTCATGGTCGCCGGTGAACTCCGAGGCGTGCATCTGGTGGTGACCCCGCACCAGGGAACGCGCCCTGGGGGCGGGCCCCCACTCGCCGCCGTCGGCCCGTACCACGTCGACACTGCATGCCGGGTCGGCTGCGGCGAGGAGTTCGACGGCGGTCGTGCGCAGCGCGTCGGCGACCTTCTCGAGGGAGCTTCTGCTGGGGCGCGCCCGGTCGTTCTCGACCTGGCTCAGGAAGGGCACCGACAGGCCGCTGCGCTCGGCCACGACGGCGAGGGTGAGCTCGAGCGCGCGACGGCGCCGACGCACGGCCGCGCCCACTCGAAGGGGCTGTTCTTTGTGGTCGCCCATCGCTCCGGCTCCCTCCTTCGCTCGTAGGTCCACGGTCCACGCGTTCGCCGCCCGGCGCACACCTTCTGTTGAGTTCTCTGCACCCTACGCATGTTCGGCAAACCGTTTCATGCGCCTGTCACATCGACGACACGGCGGGGGGAGTACGACCCACCGGTTCGCGCCAGTGGATCGGCTCTCCCGGTGCGCCGGGTACTCCGGTCCCACCCCTGACTCCCGCTCAGCACGCGAGAGCTGCTGTTCTGTTCAATGCTCCCGCGCTCCCCTGTGTTCCCTCACCTGCTACAGGTGGAATGCCTGGTCAGCGGCGTGATCCGGGGGTATCGGCCCGGCCGTGAAGTCGGTGCCGGCAGCGCGGAGTTGGCGGAGCCGGGTTCAGGTGGTGGGGTAGCGCTGCGTGGTTGGCCGGATCCTTTTCGTAGGCATGCCACGTGCCGGTGCGGGCCCGCATACCGCGAGGGGTGGGTCCGTCGTACGCAGGGGAAGACGTACGGCGAGACCCACCCCTCGGGCGGCGGTCCGGGGCCGTCAGGTCACCCGGCCGCCTGGCTCTTCTCCGAACCGGCGACCGGAGCCCACTTGTCCACCAGGCCAGGGTTCTGCTTCAGCCAGGAGCGGACCGCGTCCTGCTCCTTGCCCTTGCCGGCCTTGGTGATCTGCGACTCCAGGCTGGTGAGCTGCTTCTCCGTCATGGAGAAGTTCTTCAGCCACCTGCCGACCTCGGGGTTGTCATCGGCGAAGCCCTTGCGGGCGAGCGTGTGCACGCCGTCGCCCTTGCCCCAGGCGCCCTTGGGGTCCTTGAGCTTCGTCAGGTCGTAGTCGCTGTACGCCCAGTGCGGCGACCAGAGCGTGACGGCGATCGGCTCCTTCTTGGCGTACGCGCGCTTGAGCTCGGCCAGCATCGCGGGCGTCGAGCCGTCGACGACCTCGTACGAGCCCTCCAGGCCGTACTCCTTGAGGACCTTGTCCTTGAGCATGCCCATCATTCCGGCGCTCGGCTCGATGCCGATGATCTTGCCCTTGAACTTGGAGGCGTTGTTCTTGAGGTCGTCCAGGGAGTCGACGCCCTTGACGTACGACGGGACGCTGAGCTCCAGGGAGGTGGGGCCGTACCAGGAGCCGAGGTCCTCGAGCTGCTTGCCGTACTTCTTCCAGTACTCGGCGTGCGTGGTGGGCAGCCAGGAGTCCGTCTCGAAGTCGATCTGGCCGGTGGCGAGGCCCGTGTAGAGGGGGCCCGCGGAGTACTGGCTGGTGGTGACCTCGAAGCCGCGGCGCTCCAGCAGCTCCTTCCACAGGAAGGTGGAGGCGATGCCCTCGTCCCAGGGGATGTAGCCGAGCTTGATCTCCTTGCCCTTGCCGACGTTCGTGGCCGAGGCCTCGGCGGTGCCCGCGGAGGGGCCGAAGACGCCCAGGCCGCCGGCGACCAGGGCCAGGACGGCCGCGCCCGCAACCGCGACGACCGGACGGGGACGGTGGTTCCAGACCTTGACGCCACCCGCGGCGCGGGCCTTGGCGGCGGCACGGCGGCCGAGCGGTGAGATCTGCGCGCCGAGCGCGCCGGTGATGCGGTCCAGGTAGATGGCGAGGACGACGATGCCGACGCCCGCCTCGAAGCCGAAGCCGATGTCGAGCTGGCCGATGGCCTCGTTGACCGCGCCGCCGAGGCCGCCGGTGCCGACCATGCCGGCGATGACGACCATCGACAGGCTCAGCATGATCACCTGGTTGATGCCCGCCATGATGGTGGGCAGGGCCAGCGGCAGCTGGACCCGCAGCAGGGTGTCGCGCGGTGCCGTACCGAACGCCTCGGCGGCCTCGACCAGTTCCGCGTCGACCTGGCGGATGCCGAGTTCGGTCATGCGGACGCCGGGCGCGAGCGCGAAGATCAGGGTGGCGATGACGCCGGCGGCGGTGCCCAGGCCGAAGAAGAGGATGGCCGGGATCAGCAGCACCATCGACGGCATGGTCTGCAGCAGGTCCAGGACGGGCCGTACGGCCGCGCTGACCGCCTTGGAGCGGGCCGCCCAGATGCCCAGCGGGATCGAGATCACCAGGGCGATCACGGTCGCGACCAGCACCAGGGCCAGCGTCGACATGGCCCGGTCCCACAGTTCGAGCGAGTCGACCAGTGCGAAGCCGGCGAAGGCCAGGACTCCGGGAACCAGGCCGCGCAGCCACCAGGCCAGCACGGCGAGGATGCCCGCGAGGAGCAGCGGTTCGGGGGCGGTGAGGACGGCGTTGACGGCGTCGTACATGCCCTCGACGACCGCCTTGATCGCGTCGAAGAGCCAGGACATGTGGGTGACGAGCCAGTCCACGCCGGAGTCGACCCAGTCGCCGAGATTCAGCCTAGGCACGGGCGGCCACCTTCCCGTCCGGGGTGTCGCAGGGCGCGGGATCGGCACTCTCGTCGCCGAGGAAGCCGACCAGCCGCTGCCGCGGCACGACGCCTATGACCTTGTTGTCCGCGTCCACGACCGAGACGCGGTGCGACAGCCGGGCGCTGATGGCGCACAGCTCGCCGAAAGTCGTCTCGCCGGTCGCCGTCTCGCAGGCGCACAGGGGGGCGTCGGCGGTGACCGTGGTGTCCATGAGGGCGCTCGCGGTGAGCACGCGGGAGCGGTCGACGTCCTGGATGAAGGAGGCGACGTAGTCGTTCTCCGGGCGCAGCAGGATGTCCTCGGCCGTGCCGGTCTGCACGATGCGGCCGTCGCGCATGACGGCGATGCGGTCGCCCAGGCGCATGGCCTCGTTGAGGTCGTGGGTGATGAAGACGATCGTCTTCTTCAGGGAGCGCTGCAGCTCCAGCAGCTGGTCCTGCATGTCGCGGCGGATCAGCGGGTCGAGCGCGCTGAAGGACTCGTCCATGAGGAGCATGTCGGCGTCGGTGGCGAGCGCGCGGGCGAGGCCCACGCGCTGCTGCATGCCGCCGGACAGCTCGTCGGGCCAGGACTTCTCCCACCCGGCCAGACCGCACAGGGCCAGCGCCTCGCCGGCGCGCTTTTCGCGCTCGGCGCGGGGCACGCCCTGCACGGCCAGGCCGTAGGCGGCGTTCTCCAGCACGCTGCGGTGCGGGAAGAGCGCGAAGTGCTGGAAGACCATGCTGATCTTCTTCGCACGGACCTCGCGCAGCTCACGGTCGCTGATCGCGGTCAGGTCCTGGCCGTCGAAGCGGACGTGCCCCGCGGTCGGCTCCAGCAGCCCGTTGAGCATGCGCAGCAGCGTGGACTTGCCGGACCCGGACAGGCCCATGACGACGAAGATCTGGCCCGGCTCCACGGTGAAGGAGGCGTCGATGACGGCGGCGGTGGTGCCGTCCGCGCGCAGTTCCTCCCGGTCGGCTCCCTGGCGGAGCCGCGCTACGGCCTCGTCCGGTCGTCTGCCGAACACCTTGTAGAGCTGTTCGGCCTCTAGCCTGGATGACACGTGTACCTCTTGTCTCGACGGCAAAGGAAGTGAGTGACGGCCGCAACAGTTGAATGCGCAAGCGACGTCACTCCGGGAGCGCGCCTGCCCTGCTTCCCCGGACACAAACGCACAAGTGGTCCAGGCCACAGCCACTGTCGGTCGGGGCACTGTCGGTCGGGAGCCGTCGGTCGGGGGCTGTCGGTCGGGGGCACTGTCAGTGCGGTACGGCATGATGCGTGGCGTGACCGGACGACTGATGCTCCTCGACACCGCCTCGCTCTACTTCCGCGCCTACTTCGGCGTCCCGGACTCCGTGAAGGCCCCGGACGGCACACCGGTGAACGCCGTGCGCGGGCTTCTCGACTTCATCGACCGCCTGGTCAAGGACCACCGCCCGGACGCGCTGGTGGCCTGCATGGACGCCGACTGGCGCCCCCAGTGGCGGGTTGATCTGATCCCCTCCTACAAGGCGCACCGCGTCGCCGAGGAGCACGAGGCGGGGCCGGACGAGGAGGAGGTGCCCGACACCCTGTCGCCGCAGGTGCCGGTCATCGAGGAGGTCCTGGACGCCCTCGGCATCGCGCGCGTGGGGGTCGAGGGGTACGAGGCCGACGACGTGATCGGCACGTTCACCGCGCGGGCGAAGGGCCCGGTCGACATCGTCACCGGCGACCGCGACCTGTACCAGCTGGTGGACGACGCGCGCGGGGTCCGGGTGCTGTACCCGCTCAAGGGCGTGGGCACCCTCCAGCTCACCGACGAGGCGTGGCTGCGCGAGAAGTACGGCGTGGACGGCCGCGGGTACGCCGATCTGGCGCTGCTGCGCGGCGACCCGAGCGACGGCCTGCCGGGCGTGCCCGGGATCGGCGAGAAGACGGCCGCGAAGCTCCTCACCGAGTTCGGCGACCTGGCCGGGATCATGGCGGCGGTCGACGACCCGAAGGCGAAGCTCACGCCCTCGCAGCGCAAGCGGCTGGACGAGTCGCGGCCGTACGTCGCCGTCGCCCCGACGGTAGTGCGGGTCGCGGCCGACGTCCCGCTGCCCGACGTCGACACGACGCTGCCGCGTGCGCCCCGGGATCCGGCGGGGCTGGACGAGCTGGCGGTGCGGTGGGGCCTGGGCGGGTCGCTGCAGCGGCTGCTGCTGACCCTGGGGGTGTGAGGACACCGGGGGCGCGCAGCGCGTCCCGAGCGTGCGCATGGGGCTCGTGGCGCGGGGAAGTCGGTCCCTGCGTGCGCGACGTGCACCACTTCATGAACGTTCATAGCGGCATTCGCCAGGGGGAGATGCTAACTTAGGTAAACCTAAGCTTGGAACGAGGGAGGCCAGTGATGGCACTACGCCCTGCCCGCAAGCCGCGGAAGCCCCACAGCGCGCAGGTCATCCGCACCGAACGGCTGACCCCGCACATGCAGCGTGTGGTGCTGGGTGGCGACGGGCTCGCCGATTTCGCGGCGGACACGTGCACCGACCATTACGTGAAGATGCTGTTCTCCCCCGCCGGCGTGAGCTACCCCGAGCCCTTCGACCTGGAGCGCATCCGCGAGGAGCTGCCGCGCGAGCAGTGGCCGGTGACGCGGACCTACACCGTGCGCGCTTGGGACCCCGAGCACCGTGAGCTGACGCTGGACTTCGTCCTGCACGGCGACGAGGGCCTGGCCGGGCCGTGGGCGATGCGCGCCCAGCCGGGCGAGACCGTGCGCTTCATGGGCCCCGGCGGCGCCTACGCCCCGGATCCGGATGCCGACTGGCATCTGCTCGTGGGGGACGAGAGCGCGCTGCCCGCGATCGCCCGCTCCCTCGAATCGTTGCCCGACGGCGCGAAGGCGTACGCCTTCGTGGAGATCGCCGGGCCCGAGGAGGAGCAGAAGATCGACTCCGACGTGGACGTCGTCTGGCTGCACCGCGGCTCGCGCCCCGTCGGCGAGGCGCTGGTCGAGGCCGTGCGCACGCTGGAGTTCCCCGAGGGCAGGGTGCAGGCGTTCGTGCACGGCGAGGCGCACTTCGTGAAGGAACTGCGTCAGCTCTTGCGGGTCGAGCGCGGGATGCCCCGCGAGGACCTGTCGATCTCCGGCTACTGGCGCCTCGGGCACGACGAGGACGGCTGGCAGGCCTCCAAACGGGACTGGAACGCGCGGATCGAGGCGGAGCAGGAGGGGTCGGCACCGGCCGCGTAGGCCTGCACACCTCCAAGGGGCGGCACCTTCAAAGGTGCCGCCCTTCGCCGTGCCCGGACGATCGCGAGGCGCTCGGCGGCGTGAGGACTTGGGCCCGCCCCGGACATGCCCACGTCATGCGGACGAAACAGCCCGTCCCTAATTTCTGTCGCCCGACAGGAACTCTCGCGCCGCTGTGCGAAAGCAGGTTGCCGCCATGACGAGCACCGCCCCCGCCGACGTCCGTCCCGACCCGCCCCACGACCCCGACGCGGGCTCCCTCGCCGCGTTCGGCTACCGGCAGGAACTGCACCGCAGCCTCGGCCGGTACGCGTCCTTCGCGGCGGGATTCTCCTTCATCTCCGTACTGACGACCGTCTTCCAGTTCTTCGCGTTCGGGTACGCGTTCGGCGGCCCCGTCTTCTTCTGGGCCTGGCCGGTGGTGCTCGCCGGGCAGCTGCTGGTGGCGGCCTGCTTCGCGGAGCTGGCCGCGCGCTACCCGATCTCGGGCGCGATCTACCAGTGGTCGTCACGCCTGTCGAACGTCACCTTCGGCTGGTTCGCCGGCTGGGTCATGGTGATCGGGCAGATCGTGGTGGTCGCGGCGGCGGCGCTGGCCCTGCAGATGGTGCTGCCCGCACTCTGGTCCGGCTTCCAGCTGATCGGCACCGACCCCGCGCCGACGTCGGCGGACGGCGCGGCCAACGCGGCGCTGCTCGGCGTCGTCCTGCTGACGCTCACCACGCTGGTGAACCTCCTCGACAACCGCGTCATGTCGGTGATCAACCGGGTCGGTGTGACCGCCGAGATCATCGGCGCCGTACTGATCATCGCGCTGCTGCTGACCCACTCCGAGCGCACACCCGGGATCACCTTCCACACCGCGGGCGCCGCCGAGTCGGGCTTGCTGGGCGCGCTGCTGGTCGGCTCGTTCACGGCGGCGTACGTGCTGATCGGCTTCGACAGCGCGGGCGAGATGAGCGAGGAGACACACCACCCACGCCGCACGGCGCCCCGCACGATCCTCACCGCGCTCGGTGCCGCCGGCCTGCTCGGTGGCCTGCTCGTCCTGGGCGGCCTGCTCGCCGCACCCAGCCTCACCGACGGCCGGCTGGCGGTCGACGGCCTGAGCTACGTCCTGACGAGCAGCCTGGGCGACGGCGTGGGCAGGGCCCTGCTGGCCGACGTGGTCGTGGCCATCACCGTGGCGACCCTCGCCATCCAGACGGCGGCCTGCCGGATGCTGTTCTCGATGGCCCGCGACGGCCAACTCCCCTTCTCCCGCCGCCTCGCCCGGGTCGATCCGCGCACCGGCATGCCCCGCGCACCCGCCGTGGTGGTCGGCGCCCTCGCGGCGGCCCTGCTGCTGCTCAACTTCGCCTCGCCGGAGGCGTTCCTGGCCATCGGTACGACGTGCATCGTGCTGCTGTACCTGGCGTACGCCATGGTCACCGGCCCCCTGCTGCTGGCCCGCCTGCGCGGCCGGTTCACCACCGGCGGCACCGACGAGACGGGCAACCCCCTGTTCTCCCTGGGCCGCTGGGGTGTCCCGGTCAATGCCCTCGCCCTCCTGTACGGCCTGTTCATGAGCGTCAACCTCGCCTGGCCGCGGGCGGCGGTGTACGACCCGGCGGGCGGGCACTGGTACTTCCAGTACTTCACCGTGCTGTTCCTGGGCGTGACGGTGGTCGCCGGAGTGGGATTCCGGGCGTACCGCCGGCGCAGCGGGGCTTCGACGCCCGTACCGGAGGCGGCGGTTGGGGAAGTGGCCGGATAGCCGGGCGCGGCGGCCCCGCGCGGCGCACCGTCCGGGTCAGTCGCCCTGCACGCGGGCGTGCAGATGCATGTCGTGCCAGCCGTCCCTGTGCAGGGCGGAGCTGCGCTTGGTGCCCTCCAGCAGGAAGCCGGCCTTGGCGGCGACACGGCAGGACGCCTCGTTGCGGATCGCGTGCAGCAGTTCGAGGCGATGGAAGCCGATGTCGTCGAGCGCCCAGCGGGCCAGGGTGGTCGTGGCGCGGGCCGCGACGCCCCGGCCGCGGGCCTCGGCGGTGGTCCAGTACGCGACCTCGGCCGTCCCGTCGTCGAGGTGGACCTCACGCAGGGCCACGCGCCCGAGCAGTTGGTCGCTCTCCGGGTCGACGACGGCCCATTGCGGTGCCCGCTCCTCGGTCCAGGCGGTCACCCACTCCTCGATCCAGCCGCTGACCTCGGCCACGGAGTCGGCGGCCCGCGCATGCCACTGGTGCATCACCGGGTCCTGGAAGGCGGCGTGCACGGCCGGCGCGTCCTCGGCCCGCCATGGGCGCAGGAGCAGGCCGTCACCGGTGCGGAGCGTGGGCTGCGGGATGCGGGCGAGGGTTCCGGCGGGCAGGACGGGACTGGTCAGGAAGGGCATGGGCGGGATCCTGCCAACCCGGGCGGACAGGTCCAACGGGTTTTCCGGCACCGTACGCTTGATCGTGATGAGACGCCGCACCCCGCCCCCACCCTCTCCCCTGCCGCAGCGCGACGGGATCGACGCGGTGCGGGTGCGCCTGCCCTTCGACGGGGCGTGGGCGACCGTGCGGGACCACCTGGTGGAGCGGCTGGCGGGAGCCGGGCCCGGCGTCGTCGCGGGGATGTTCGAGGCGGGGCGGGTCGTCGGGGCGGACGGGAAGGCGGTCCCGCCGGACGCGGCGTATGTGCCGGGGATGTTCGTGTGGTTCCACCGGGAGCTGCCCGCGGAGGTGCCGGTGCCGTTCGCGGTGGACGTCGTGTACCGCGACGAGCACATCGTCGTCGCCGACAAGCCGCACTTCCTCGCCACCACTCCGCGCGGCGGCCATGTCACCCAGACCGCGCTGGCGCGGCTGCGCCGGGAGCTGGGCATCCCGGCGCTGGGCGCCGCGCACCGGCTCGACCGGCTCACCGCGGGACTGGTCCTGTTCACGGTGCGGCCCGAGGAACGCGGCGCGTATCAGACGCTGTTCCGGGACAAGCTGGTGCGCAAGGAGTACGAGGCGGTGGCGCCGTACGATCCCGCGCTCGCCCTGCCCCGGACCGTGCGCAGCCGCATCCTGAAGGAGCGTGGGGTGCTCGCCGCCCGGGAGGTCGAGGGCGAGCCGAACGCCGTCACCGGGGTCGAGCTCGTCGGGCACCGGGCCGACGGATTGGCCCGCTACCGGCTGGCGCCCGCCACCGGCCAGACGCATCAGCTGCGGGTCCATATGAACGCCCTGGGCGTCCCGATCCTCGGCGACCCGCTCTACCCGGAGGTGACCGCCCCCGTCCCGGCCGACGACTTCCGGCGCCCGCTCCAACTGCTGGCGCGGGCCCTGGAGTTCACCGACCCGGTGACGGGGACGGAACACCGGTTCCGCAGCACGAGGGCCCTCGAAGCCTGGGCCTCGTACAGCGGTTGGGCAGGCGAGCCGCGTACCGAGTCGGCTCAGTAACCCCGCCACCACGTCAGGAAGCGCCGCCAGGCGCCCTTCGGCCGTACCGTTTCCGGGCTCGGGACGGGCTGTTGCGGTGCGACCGGCTGGGCGGCCGGAGCGGCGGCCGGCTGCGCCTGCGGGGTGCCCACGTGCCAGGTCGGGCGCTGGGGCGGGACCGGGGCGCGACCGGGCCGCTGCTTGATGTCCTGCGGCGGCTTCGGCGCGAAGCGGGCCGGCATCGCCACCAGGTGGGCCGATGCGATCGACTGCCGCCACTCCAGCTCGTCCTCGTCGCAGTCGAGTTCGAGGTCGGGCAGACGCATCAGGAGTGCGTCGACGCCGACCTCGGCGATGGCACGGCCGATGTCCGCGCCGGGACACTCGTGCGGGCCGCCGCCGAAGGCGAGGTGGGACCGGTTGCCCATCATGTTGGCGGACAGGTCGGGGCGTACCCGCGGGTCGACGTTGCCCGGGGCGGGGGCGAAGAGGAGCCCGTCGCCCTGACGGATGTGCTGACCGCCGAGCTCGGTGTCCTGCTTGGCGAAGTAGGCGAAGACGGTGCTGAACGGCGGTTCGTCCCACAGGGACTGTTCGACCGCCTGGGGAACCGTCATCTGGCCGCCGCTGAGCTGGGCGCGGAAGCGCGGGTCGGTGAGGACCACGCGCAGCACGTTCGCGAGGAGGTTGGTGGTGGCCTCGTAGGCGGCGATGAGCACGACCCGCAGGTGCTGGCCGATCTCGTCGTCGGTGAGCCGTGCCGGGTGGTTGATGAGGTGGGTCGCGAAGTCCTCCTCCGGCTGGGCCCGGCGCTTGGCCGTGAGCCGCATCAGCGCGTCCATGATGTACGCGTTGCTGGCGATCGCGGTCTCGGTGCCCTTGAGCATGTCGCGGGCGGCCTCGACGATGCGGTCGTTGTACTCGTCGGGCATGCCGAGGATCTCGCACATCACGGCCATCGGGAGGTGCTCGGCGAACTGGCTGACCAGGTCGGCGCGGCCCTCCTCGCAGAACCGGTTGACGAGGCGCTGTGTGGAGCGGTTGATGTGCCGGCGCATACCGCGGTGGTCGATGGTGGACATGGCACCGGTGACCGCGCTGCGCAGCCGCAGGTGTTCGTCACCTTCCGCGTGGGAGCAGATCGGCTGCCAGGCGATATGCGGCATCAGCGGGTGGTCGGGCTTGACCTGGCCCTCCAGAAGCGGGCTCCAGATGCGGCTGTCCCGGCAGAACTGCGAGGGTGTGCGCACCATGTGCAGGTTCTCGGTGTGGCCGAGGACCACCCACATCGGTACGTCGTCGTGGAGGAGCACGGGTGCCACCTCGCCGTGCTGCTCGCGCAGTTGCTCGTACAGCTCGCTCAGGTCCTCCGCCTCGTGGAGCCGGTGCAGTCCGCCGGGGCCCAGTCCGAGTCCGTGGGCGGGGCAGCCGGGCGGCGGGGTGGACAGGGAGTCGTGCGTACCGGTCGTGGAATGGGATTCAGGCATCACAGGGGTCGCTCCGAAGTGGATCCGGTGTCAGGGGAGTCAGGGCGGATGCGGACGCAGGGGGTCGCGGGGGCCGCCGGATGCACGGGGGTGGGACCGCTCCGGCGGACGGGCCTATTTGAGCGCGCCCGACATGGCGAGCGAGTGCAGGAAGCGCATCAGGGTCATCAGGACGTCGCGGCTGGAGGCCCGGCGGCGTACGTCGCACTCGACGATGGGGATCTCCGGGTCCAGGTCGAGGGCCGCGCGCAGATCGTCGACGGGGTAACGGGGCCCGTCGGGGAAGGAGTTGACGGCGACAACGAACGGCACCCCGCGCTCCTCGAGACGCCCTATCACGTCGAAACTGACTTCCAGCCGACGGGTGTCGATCAGCACGACCGCGCCCAGCGCGCCCTCGAACAGCCCGTTCCACAGGAACCAGAAGCGCTCCTGGCCGGGGGTGCCGAAGAGGTACAGCACGAGCTGGTCGGTGATGCTGATGCGGCCGAAGTCCATCGCCACCGTCGTGGCCGTCTTGGTGTCCGAGCCGAAGTTGTCGTCGACACCGATGCCGGCCTGCGTCATGGTCTCCTCGGTCGTCAGCGGCCTGATCTCGCTGACAGAGCCGACCATCGTCGTCTTGCCGACCCCGAAGCCGCCCACGATCACGATCTTGACCGCGGCCTCGGCCGTGTGCGGCAGCTGGTCCTCGGTCCGGGGACCGGGGATGGTGTCAGAGCCTTTGAAGTCCATGCATCACCGCTTCGAGAAGGGAACGGTCGGCGACGGACTGGCGCACGAGGGGGGCGCGCGCCGTCACCAGGTCGGCCGTCAGCATGTCGGTGAGCAGGACCGTCATCGCGCTGAACGGCAGATTCAGGTAGGCCGAGAGCTCGGCCACGGACAGAGGGGTCGTGCAGAGCCGGAGCAGCGCCGTCTGCTCGGGCGCGGAGGAGGGCGGTGGGACGGCGCTCGCCACGATTAAGGTGACCAGGTCGAGCTCGGCGCGCTCGGCGCCGTCCTTCCCCGCCACCACGAAGAGCCGTTCCGGGTTCTTCTTCACTCCCGGCCGGGGTGGCGGTGGCGGCGGGGGCAACGGCTCCTTGGGAAATCGCCGCTGGCGTTTCGGAGGAGTCATACGGTCTGCCCATTGCGCCTCGACGGACTGGTGAGATGGGCCCCGATGCGGCTGACGAGGTCCGACATGCGGTTGCTCATCAGTCCCGGTTCGGCGAACGTGTCGGAGAGCACGGCGAGATACGCGTTGGCACCGGCGGCCATCAGATAGAAATAGCCGCCGTTGATCTCGATGAGGACCATCTTCATCTTGCCGTCGCTGTTGGGGATCTCCGTGGCGACCGCGGTCGCCAGGCTCTGCAGACCGGCACAGGCCGCGGCGACGCGGTCGGCGGTGTCCGGGTCGCCGCCGTAGCGGGCGATGCGCAGTCCGTCGGCGGAGAGCACCACGATCATCTCGATGCCCGGTACGCCGTCGTGGAGCTCCTTGAGCATCCAGTCGAAGTTGGCGCGCTGCTGGATCACTTGAGGTCCCCCTCGTCGTCGGCCTCGGCACGGGCCGGTCGGCCCGGTTGGGTTCGCGGCTGGAGTGTGTAGGGGTCGGGCTTGTCCTTGAGTCCGTTCCAGAACGCCTCGACCCACGCACCGGGTGCGGGCTCGTCCACCGCCGGCTCGGGCTCGGGTTCCGGCTTGGCCGTCGACCAGATCGTCGGCCTGCCCTCCCGTTCGGCCTGCTCGATGGCCGCCTGCTCGGCGATCCGCTTGCTGAGCGGGGTCTTGACCCGGCTGCGGCGCTGCGGCAGCCCGTTGGCGGTCCACTCGGTGACCACGGGGACGTCGTCCTCCATGGAGACCGTCGCCGGGATCTTCGGGCTGGTGGGCCGCCGCTTCTTGGGGGTGCGCTTGGGACCTTCGAGGGCGCCGGGGCTGAGGTCGGGAGCGGCGGCGGCGCCGATGCCGTGGGCGTAGCCGGGCGCGGGGTCGGTGGTCAGCATCTCGCGCGGGATGATGAGGACCGCGCGGACACCGCCGTACGCGGAAGTGCGCAGGGAGACCTGCATGTTGAACGCGGTGCACAGACGGCCCACGACGGCGAGACCCAGCCGCGGGGACTCGCCGAGCTCCTGGAGGTCGCTGCCTTCCTTGGCGCGCTCCAGCATGTTCTCGACCCGGGCGCGGGCCTCCTCGCTGAGGCTGACGCCCGCGTCCTCGATCTCGATCGCGATGCCGGTCTGCACCTCGGTGGCGGTGACGTGCACCTCGGTCTGCGGCGGCGAGTACCGGGTGGCGTTGTCGAGGAGTTCGGCCGCGGCGTGGATGACCGGCTCGACGGAGATGCCGCGGACGTTGACCGAGACGATGGAGTCCAGCTTGATGCGGCGGTACTCCAGGATCCGGGACATGGCGCCGCGCAGCACGCTGTACAGCTGAACGGGGTTGGGCCACTGCCGGCCGGGGCGGCCGCCGCCGAGCACGGAGATGGAGTCGGCGAGGCGGCCGATCAGCATGGTGCCGTGGTCGATGCGCAGCAGGTCGTCGAAGACCTCGGGGTTACGGCCGTGGTCCTCCTCCATCTCCCGGAGTTCCTCGGACTGCTGGTGGACGATCGACTGGACGCGGCGGGCGATGTTGACGAAGGACCGCTGGGCGGAGTCGCGCAGGGCTTCCTCGCGGTCGACGATGTTGAGCATCGACTTCACCAACTCCACCTGCGCCGGTGGGAGTTGGGCGTAGGAGGGGTCGATCAGGGCGAGGTCGCGAATCACCTCATGGGGTGAATGGTCGCAGCGCAGCCGGTGGATCGCGGCGGGCGTGATCTCCGTTGCGAGGCGTTTCATCTCCTCGTCGTGGGAGGCGATACGCCGTTCCAGGTACGCAGCGTGACGGGCGTGCTCGGCGCGCACTTCCCGCAGGGCGCGACCGCGCCGCACCGCTTCGGCCACAGCTGCCAGCACCAGCAGCATGGCCACGGCGCCGCTCACACCGACGGCCGTCCGTGCCGGTTCAGCCACCACGGCGACGGCTGCTCCGGTCGCCGCGGCCATCAGTATCGCCGGGAGCAACAGTGCGCGCGTGTACGGGAGTTCACGGCGACTGGGCGGGGATTGAACGCTCACCATGTGGGCCCTCTGAAACGAATCGGGTGGGTGTAGGGGGAGCTTGCAGTGGGGTACGTCATGGGTATGTCGGAATCTTCTGCATGTTTGGGAACAAGCGCACGATTACACCTCAACTCGGTGCGCTGCGGGCGAGCTTAGTCCGACCGGATCATCGCCGTGTCATATTCAGCAAGCACCTGAAACGGGGCGCGCGGCGGTAGTACGCTCGGCTCCATTTATACGCTCGGATTACATTCGCACACGGCGTGTCACGGAGTACGGGTGTACGAAGAACACTCACCGTGACGGGTGAAGCCCGGGTTCCGGTCCCGGTCGGCGACTGGTTCAGATCCCGGCGATGCGCAGCGCCGCGTCGGCCGTGGCCTCGGCGAACACCGACACCGGGCGCTCCGGATCGGACCGGCGGACGAGGATGACGCCCTCGATCAGACCGAACAGCAGATCCGTACGCAGCTCCAGCTCGCTCTTGGCGAGTGCGCCGCCGGCGGCCGTGCCGGCGAGCAACTGGCGGTAGGCGTCCTTGAGTTCGGCGCGCACGGCGTGAAAGCCGGCGAACCGTTCGGCGCGCACCTCGGGCAGCAGGTAGAGCCCGCCGAGGTTGTGCGGCCCGCCGCACAACAGTTCCACGTCCGTGCGGCACAGTTCCCACAACCGGTCCTCGGCCGGAGCGGAGTCGTCGGCGAGGAGCTCACGGGCGTACGCGAGCGAGGGCGTGACCGTGGATTCCAGGAGCTCGGCGAGGAGCTCCTCCTTGCCGGAGACGTAGTGGTACATGGACGCCTGCCGCATGCCCGCCCGCTCGGCGACGGCGCGGGTGGTAGTGGCGGCGTAGCCCCGGGTGGTGAACAACTCGGCTGCGGCGGCGAGCAGTTCGTCGCGCGGCGAGAGGCCGCTGTCCGGCCGCTGCGCGGCCCGCGGCCTGCCGACCCGGCGACCTGCCGGTCCACCAGCTGTTCCCATGCGTTCGATCCTCGCACACGGCCCCGCCCAGGAGATCTTCCGGCGGACCGCGGACGCCCGCCGGGCGATCTCGGTGAGGGCTCGGTAACCGACCGGCAACACCCGGGCAATGCCGGTGACCCGCCCGGCTCCTAATTTCTGTCGCGCGACAGAAATGATCCCGCAGGCCCACTCCCGAGCCGGAGGTCCCGCGAATGGCGACAGCGACCACGTACGGAGCCCGTGACCATGCCCGTGCCCAGGAAGGGGCCCGCGCCGAGGCGATGCCCGTCGTCCCGGCCGCCGACTGGCCGGACCCGCCGTGCGAGGCGGGGCACCTGGTGTGGGCCGAGACGGTGGCGGGCGGCAACTACACGCACCGGGTGCTCGCCCGCGGCACGGAACTGCGGCTGACCGACCTGCGCGGTGACGCCTGCGCGCATCTGCTGCTGTATGCGGCCGACCGCGCCTGGGAGCGGCTGAACGTCGCCGACACGGTGAAGGTGCAGTGGAACGCCTACCTCGGCGAGGGCCGCCTGCTGCTCTCCGACCAGGGCCGCGTCCTCGCCTCCGTCGTCGCCGACACCTCCGGCCGGCACGACGCCCTGTGCGGCACCTCCACACTCGTACGCAACACCGCGCGGTACGGCGACGGCACCCCGCAGTCCCCCTCCCCCGCGGGCCGCGAACTGTTCAAGCTGGCCGCCGCGAAGAACGGCCTGGAGCCCCGGGATCTGCCGCCCTCGCTGTCCTTCTTCCAGGGCGTGGAGGTCCGCGAGGACGGCACCCTGGACTTCACCGGCTCGGCCGGACCCGGGGCGAGCGTGACCCTGCGCGCCGAGCAGGACGTGACCGTGCTGATCGCCAACGTGCCGCATCCGGTCGACCCCCGCGCCGAGTACGTCAGCACCCCGCTGGAGGTCCTCGCCTGGCGGGCCGGGGCGACGGCGCCCGGCGACCCCTTGTGGGACGCCACGCCCGAGGGCCGCCGCGCCTTCCTCAACACCGCCGAGTTCCTCGCCGCGAGGGGACTCGCATGAAGGCCGTCGTTCCCGCCCGCGCCGCCTGGTCGCACGTCGTCCGCGCGGGCGAGACGCTCACCGTCACCGACCTGCACGGCAACCAGGCCGTCGACTTCCTCGTCCACGACGCCCACGACACCTCGGTCCGCTACAGCGCCCCCGACACCATCCACGCCCAGGGCAGCATCTTCCTGACCACGGGCAGTGTGCTGATGTCGAACGAGCACACCCCGCTGATGACGGTGGTCGCGGACGACGTCGGCCGCCACGACACGGTCGGCGGCGCCTGCTCCAAGGAATCGAACACGCTCCGGTACGGTCACCACACCTGGTCGCAGCACGCGTGTGTGGACAACTTCCTCGCCGAGGGCGCCCAGTACGGCCTGGGCAAGCGCGACCTCGTCTCCAACATCAACTGGTACATGAACGTGCCGGTCGACAAGGACGGCACCCTCGGCATCGTCGACGGCATCTCCGCACCCGGCCTCTCCCTGACCCTGCGCGCCGAGTGCGATGTCCTGGTTCTGGTCTCCAACTGCCCCCAGATCAACAACCCCTGCAACGGATTCGAGCCGACGCCCGTGCAGATGACGGTCACCGAGGCGGGCAGCGCATGAGCTTCGACACGCTGCTCGTGGCCAACCGGGGCGAAATAGCGGTCCGGATCATCCGCACGGCACACGAACTGGGCCTCAGGACAGTGGCGGTGTACTCCGACGCCGACCGGTCCGCGCCCCACGTCCGGCTCGCCGACCGGGCCGTACGGCTCGGCCCCGCGCCCGCGAAGGAGTCGTACCTCGACGCCGACCTGATCCTGAAGGCGGCCAAGGACAGCGGCGCCGGGGCGATCCACCCCGGGTACGGCTTCCTGTCGGAGGACGCGGGGTTCGCCCGGCGCTGCGAGGACGCCGGGATCGTGTTCGTCGGCCCGACGCCCGAGCAGCTGGAGCTGTTCGGCGCCAAGCACACGGCGCGGGCGGCGGCCGCGGCGGCGGGCGTACCGCTGGCACCGGGCACGGGACTGCTCGGGTCGCTCGCCGAGGCACTCGAAGAGGCCCAGATCATCGGCTATCCCGTCATGCTCAAGGCAACCGGCGGCGGTGGCGGAATCGGCATGTCGGCATGTCGCTCCGCCGACGAACTGACCGATTCCTGGGAGCGCGTCCAGCGAGCCGCCGCGACCTCCTTCTCCTCGGCCGGTGTCTTCCTGGAACGACTCGTCGAGCGCGCCCGCCACATCGAGGTCCAGGTCTTCGGCGACGGCGAGGGCGCGGTGGTGACCTTCGGCGACCGGGACTGCACGCTGCAGCGCCGCAACCAGAAGGTGGTGGAGGAGGCACCTGCGCCCGGGCTGCCGGCCCGCATGCGCGAGCAACTGGCCGCCTCCGCCCGCGACTTGTGCGCCTCGGTGGGATACCGCTCCGCCGGAACCGTCGAGTTCGTGTACGACGCCGCCCGCGAGGAGGCGTACTTCCTGGAGGTCAACACCCGCCTCCAGGTGGAGCACCCCGTCACGGAGGAGATCTACGGCGTCGACCTGGTCGCCTGGATGCTGCGCCTGGCGCGCGGCGAGCGCGACGTCGTCCGTGACCCGGGCACCCCGCGCGGCCACGCCGTCGAGGCCCGCCTCTACGCCGAGGACCCGGCGCGCGATCACCGGCCCGGCGCGGGCCTGTTGACCCGGGTCGAGTTCCCGCGCGGAGTGCGGGTCGACGGCTGGGTCGAGACGGGCACCGAGGTGACGACGTCGTACGACCCGCTGCTCGCGAAGATCATCGCGTACGGCCCCGACCGCCCACACGCGGTGCGCAGGCTGGACGAAGCGCTGTCCCGCACCCGGGTCGACGGCATCGAGACGAACCTCGGCCTGCTGCGCGCGGCGCTCGCCGACCGCCGTTTTCGCGAAGCCACCCACTCGACGGCGACCCTCGCGACCGTCACCGACCCGACGCCCCGCATCGAGGTGGTCACCGGCGGCACCCTCACCACCGTGCAGGACTGGCCGGGCCGCACCGGCCACTGGCAGGTCGGCGTGCCGCCCAGCGGCCCGATGGACGACCTGTCCTTCCGGCTCGGCAACCGGGCGCTGGGCAACCCCGAGGGCGCCGCGGGACTCGAATGCACGCTCCAGGGGCCGGCGTTGAGGTTCACGCACGCCACCACCGTGTGCGTGACGGGTGCCCCGGCCGCGGTCACCGTCGACGGTACGGCGGCAGTGCAGTGGGAGCCGGTGACGGTGCCGGCGGGAGCCGTACTGGAGGTCGCAGCGCCGGCCGAGCACGGTCTGCGGACGTACGTCCTCGTCGCGGGCGGTCTCGACGTCCCCGCGTTCCTGGGCAGCGCGAGCACCTTCACGCTCGGGCGCTTCGGCGGCCACGGCGGGCGCACGCTGCGGACGGGCGACGTACTGCACGGCGGGGCGGTCACCGAGGGAACCCCGGTCCCTGTGCCGGACCGCCCGTCCTTCGGCGCCGTGTGGCAGGTGGCCGCCGTCGAAGGACCGCACGCCGCGCCGGAGTTCTTCACCGAGGACGACGTCCGCGACTTCTACGCCGCCGACTGGAAGGTGCACTTCAACTCCGCGCGGACCGGCATACGGCTCGTCGGCCCGAGGCCGCGCTGGGCGCGCACCGACGGCGGCGAGGCGGGCCTGCACCCGTCCAACATCCATGACACGCCGTACTCCGTCGGCGCCGTCGACTACACCGGCGACATGCCGGTGCTGCTCGGCCCGGACGGCCCGTCGCTGGGCGGGTTCGTGTGCCCGGCGACCGTGATCAGCGCCGAGCGCTGGAAGCTGGGGCAGCTGCGCCCGGGTGACACCGTGCGCTTCCTGCCGGTGGACGTGGCCGGCGCGCCCCGCCCGGCCCTCGTGGACGGCGGCGTCCTCGCCCGCGACGGCGATGTGACGTACCGCCGCAGCGGTGACGACAATCTGCTGGTCGAGTTCGGGCCGATGCAGCTGGACCTGGCCCTGCGCATGCGCGTCCACGCGCTGATGGAGACGGTGGCCGGGGCGGGCCGGGACGGCATCGCCGACCTGACCCCGGGCATCCGCTCCCTCCAGATCCGCACGGATCCGGCCCGGCTGCCCCAGCACGAACTCCTCGCCGAGGTGCGGGAGATGGTCTCCTCCCTGCCGCCCACGGACGAACTCGTGGTCCCCTCCCGCACCGTCCATCTCCCCCTGTCCTGGGACGACCCGGCCACCCGCGAGGCGATCGCCCGCTATATGGCGGGAGTGCGCGACGACGCGCCCTGGTGCCCGTGGAACATCGAGTTCATCCGCCGCGTCAACGGCCTGGCGTCGGTCGAGGACGTGTACCGCACGGTCTTCGAGGCGGAGTACCTGGTCCTGGGGCTGGGCGACGTGTACCTGGGCGCCCCGGTGGCGACCCCGCTGGACCCCCGCCACCGTCTGGTGACCACCAAGTACAACCCGGCACGCACCTGGACGGCGGAGAACTCGGTCGGGATCGGCGGGGCGTACCTGTGCGTCTACGGCATGGAGGGGCCCGGCGGCTACCAGTTCGTGGGCCGCACGACACAGGTGTGGTCGGGGTGGCAGCAACGCGGTGCGTTCGAGCCGGGGTCGCCCTGGCTGCTGCGGTTCTTCGACCGGATCAGGTGGTACCCGGTGGGCGCCGAGGAACTTCTGGAGCTGCGGGCGGACCTCACGTCCGGGCGGTTCGTGCCGCGCATCGAGGAGGGCACGTTCTCGCTCGCCGGGTACCGGGCCTTCCTGGACGAGCACGCCGAGTCGATCGCGCAGTTCAGGGCCCGCCAGCAGACGGCCTTCGCGGCGGAGCGGGACGCGTGGGAGGCGGCCGGCGAGTTCACGCGGGCGGAGGCGGCCGTGGCGCCCGTCGCACCCTCGGCCGAGGTGGACGTCCCGGCCGGCGGCCGGCTCGTGGAGGCCGAATTCGCCGCGTCCGTCTGGCAGGTGAACGTCCGGCCCGGTGACGAGGTGACGGCCGGGCAGCAGCTGCTCGCCCTGGAGGCGATGAAGATGGAGTCCAGGGTGCACGCGCCGGTCGCCGGCGTGGTCGCCGAGATCCTGGCCGGGCCCGGGGACCAGGTGGAGGCGGGAACGGCTCTGGTGGTCCTCGCGCCCACCCGATGAAACGGCCCGGCCCGGTCGGCCCGTCAACCGAGCTCGCAGACAGGTGAGTCGAAAGTCGAGGAGCACCACATGTCCACCACCGTCTCCCGCGTCCGCGCCGCCTACGCCCGTATCGAGGCCACGGGCCGCCCCGAGATCTGGATCGGCCTGCGCCCGCAGGAGGAGGTGGAGGCGCAGGCGTGGCTGATCGACGAGCGGGTGCGCGGCGGGGAACGACTTCCGCTCGCGGGGCGGCTGTTCGCCGCCAAGGGCAACATCGACGTCGCCGGTCTCCCGACGACGGCGGGCTGCCCTTCGTACGCCTACGTCCCCGCAGCCGACGCGCCCGTCGTCGCCCGGCTGCGCGCGGCCGGTGCGATCGTGCTCGGCACCACCAACCTCGACCAGTTCGCGACGGGCCTGGTCGGCACCCGCTCCCCCTACGGCGCGGTCCGGTGCGCCCATGACCCGGCCAGGATCAGTGGCGGCTCCAGCTCCGGCTCGGCCGTCGCGGTGGCACTCGGGATCGTCGACTTCGCGCTCGGCACGGACACGGCCGGCTCGGGCCGGGTCCCGGCCGCCTTCAACGGCATCGTCGGCCTCAAGCCCACCCGGGGACTGGTGCCGACGACGGGCGTCGTCCCCGCCTGCGCGTCGATCGACTGCGTGACGGTGTTCGCGCGCACACTCCCGGAAGCCGAGCAGGCACTGTCGTTCATGGCGTCCACGCCTGCCCGCGCCCTGCCCGCACTCCCTGGGCGGTCGCCGGGACCCTGGCGCATCGCGGTCCCGCCGACACACCGGCTCGGCGAACTGGACGAGGGCTGGGCCGAGGCCTACGAGGCGGCCGTACGGCAGCTCGCCGCCGCGGGCGTCGACATCCGCCCTGTCGACCTCACCCCCTTCACCGAGGCCGCCGCGATGCTGTACGAGGGCGCCTTCGTCGCCGAGCGCTACACGGCCGTGGGGAGCTTTGTCGACAAGGCGGTGGCCGAGGGTGACGCGGCCCTCGATCCCACCGTCGCCGGCATCATCACCCGTGCCCGCGGCATCCCGGCCCACCGCCTGTTCGCCGACCAGGACCGGCTCGCCGCCCTGCGTGCACGCGCCGAGGCCGAACTCGCGGACGCGGACGCCCTGTTGCTCCCCACCGCGCCGGGCCACCCGACCCTCGCCGAGGTGGCCGCGGACCCGCTCGGCGCCAACGCCCGGCTGGGCCGCTTCACCAACTCCACGAACCTGTTCGATCTGGCGGCCGTCGCCGTCCCGGCCGGTGAGGTGAACGGCCTGCCCTTCGGCGTGATGCTGATCGGCCCCGCGTTCACGGACGAGCGGCTGGCCCGGATCGCCGGCCTGCTTGAGCCGGAGGTCCGCGTCGCGGTGGTCGGGGCGCACCTCACGGGCCAGCCCCTCAACCCACAGCTCCTCGCCCTGGGCGCCCGTTTCGACCGTACGATCGCCACGGCCCCCGTCTACCGGCTGCACGCACTGCCCACCTCCCCGCCCAAGCCGGGCCTGGTCCATGTCGGTCAGGGCGTCGGCGCCGGCGAGGGAGGAGCGGCGATCGAGGCGGAGGTGTGGCGGCTCCCGGCGGCGGGGCTCGGCCGGCTCCTCGCCGAGTTGCCCCGGCCGATGGCCCTGGGGCGGGTGGAACTGGCGGACGGCAGCCACGTCACGGGGTTCGTGTGCGAGCCCGCGGCCCTGGCGGACGCCGAGGACATCACGTCGTACGGTGGCTGGCGGGCGTATCTCGGGAGCGGCCGCGCCTGAAAACACGAAGGGCAAGGACGTCACGCTCTCCTTGCCACTATTAACTTATAACGCATTGGGGGGCTTGCGGCAAGGCCCCCCTCTTGCCGCAGAATCTCCGGCCTAAGGCCAAGACCTGCGGAAACGGGGAGTCACGTAGTGCGTGTGTTGTTGTCGACCTATGGGTCGCGCGGAGATGTCGAACCCCTCGCGGCACTCACGGTGCCCCTGCGGGAACTCGGCGCAGAGGTGCGGGTGTGCGCGCCGCCGGACGAGGACTTCGCGCGGCGGTTGGCCGAGGTCGGTGTATCGATGGTGCCGGTCGGACCGTCGGCCCGTGAGCTGACGCAGGCGGTGCCACCGCCGTCGATGCCCGAGCGTGCGGCCCAGGTGATCGCCGCCCAGTTCGAGGCGGTCGCCGCGGCGGCCGAGGGCTGCGATCTGCTGATGGCGACCGGCATGATGCCGGCCGCGGCCGGCGCGCGGTCGGTGGCCGAGAAGCTCGGTATCCCGTCGGTGTCCGTGACCTTCCAGCAGCTCACCCTGCCGTCGCCGCACCGCCGGCCGCTGGCCTACCGGGGCCGGCCGTTCCCGCCGGAGGTGACCGACAACCGGGCTCTGTGGGACCTGGACGCGCAGAGCATCAACGAGCTGTTCGCTGAGGCGCTCAACACGAACCGGGCGTCGAACGGCCTGCCGCCGGTGGACGACGTCCGCGACCACGTCTTCGGCGACAGCCCGTGGGTGGCCACGGACCCGGTCCTGGACCCGTTGCACGAAATGCCGGGCCTCGACGTCGTCCAGACCGGTGCGTGGGTCCTCCCCGACGACCGTCCGCTGCCGGCCGATCTGGTGGCGTTCCTGGACGCCGGTACCGCGCCGGTGTACGTGGGCTTCGGCAGCATGCCCATGCATGCCGCGGCGGACGCCGCCCAGGTGGCCATCGACGCGGTTCGCGCGCAGGGCCGCCGCGTCCTCGTCTCCCGTGGCTGGGCCGATCTCGCCCTGATCGACGACCAGGACGACTGCTTCGCCGTGGGCGAGGCCAACCACCAGGCGCTCTTCCACCGGGTGGCCGCCGTCATGCACCACGGCGGTGCGGGTACGACGTCCACGGCCGCCCGAGCCGGTGCGCCCCAGGTCGTGGTGCCCCAGCTGGCCGACCAGCCGTACTGGGCCGGCCGCGTGGCCGACCTGGGCATCGGCGCGGCACACGACGGTCCGACACCGACCTTCGATTCCCTGTCGGCCTCGCTCGACGCGGCCCTGAACCCCGAGACCCGCGCCCGTGCGGCCGCCGTGGCGGCGACGATGCGTACCGACGGGGCGGCCGTGGCCGCGAAGCTGCTGCTCGACATGGCCGGCTGACCCTGGCCGCCCGCGTCCGCGTGAACCACGCGTGTTCTTCCCAGGCGCCGCCTTTCGCCGCGCGATGGTCGCCATCGACCGCACATTCGGAGCAACTGCCATGACATACCTGACCACCCGCGCGTTCGACCTTCCCGACCGTCTCTCCCCCAAGGCCGACCCGAAGCTGATCGCAGCCGACGAGCAGCACTTCGCGGCCATCGCGCGCTGCCTCGAGGAGACGATCGCCGAGCTGACCGACCGCCTCGACGCCGCGCGCAGGGCACCCGGCGGCATGGGCCGGGACGCCATGGACCGGGACACGGAGATCCACCGGCTGACCGCCCGCCTGCGCACCCTGCACCGTTTCGGCCTGGACCTGTGCCTCGGGCACATGGTCGGCGCGGACGACTCCGAGCCCGTGTACGTGGGGCGGCTCGGCCTGACCGACAGCACGGGCCGGCGCCTGCTGCTCGACTGGCGCTCCCCCGCGGCCGAGCCGTTCTTCGGAGCCACCCACGCCGACCCGATGGGCCTGGCGAGCCGCCGCAGGTACCGCTGGACCCGCGGCCGGATCAGCGACTACTGGGACGAGGTGTTCACCCCGGACGGGTTCGCCGGTCACCATGCCTCGCTCGACGACCAGTCCGCCTTCATCGCCAGCCTGGGCAGCGACCGGTCGCCGCGGATGCGGGACGTGCTCGGCACCATCCAGGCCGACCAGGACGCCATCATCCGCGCGGGGTCGCGCGGCGCCCTCGTCGTCGACGGCGGCCCCGGTACGGGGAAGACCGTCGTCGCCCTGCACCGCTCCGCCTACCTCCTGTACTCCGACCCCCGGCTCGGGCACCGCCGGGGCGGCGTGCTGTTCGTCGGTCCGCACCGGCCGTACCTGGACTACGTCTCCGACGTCCTTCCCAGCCTCGGTGAGGAGGGCGTGCAGACCTGCATCCTGCGTGACCTCGTCGCCGAGGGAGCCACGGCAACCGTCGAGGCCGACCCGGAGGTGGCCCGTCTGAAGTCGTCCGCAGACCTGGTGAAGGCGCTCGAGAAGGGCGTCAGGTTCTACGAGGAGCCGCCCACGGAGGGCATGACGGTCACGACCCACTGGTCCGACATCTGGCTGAGCGCCACCGACTGGGCCGTGGCGTTCGAGGCGGCGGAGCCGGGTACTCCGCACAACGAGGCGCGCGAGCAGGTCTGGGAGGAACTGCTCACGATCCTGGTGGACAAGCACGAGGGCGACGCCTCCGGTGACGACGCAGCCGTCTCGCCGGACCTGGTCCGCAGGTCGCTGAGGCGGAACAGGGAACTGCTCACGGCCTTCAACCGCGCCTGGCCCCTGCTCGAAGCGGCCGACCTCGTCTCCGACCTGTGGTCCGTCCCCGCCTACCTGCGGCTGTGTGCTCCCTGGCTCAGCCGCGACGAGGTGCACAAGCTGCAGCGCGCGGACGCCCAGGCCTGGACGGTGTCCGACCTGCCGTTCCTGGACGCGGCACGGCAGCGGCTCGGGGACCCGGAGGCGGCACGGAGCAAGCGCCGGCACGCGGCCGTCATCGCGGCCCAGCGCGAGCGCATGACCCAGGTGGTCGACAACCTGATCGAGGCCGTGGCCAACTCCGGTGCCGACGGCGACGACGGCATTGGCCTGGTGACGATGCTGCGCGGCGAGGACGCCCAGGTCAGCCTCGTCGACGAGTCCGAGGTCCTGACGGCCGACCCGGACCTGCTCGCCGGCCCGTTCGCACACGTCGTCGTGGACGAGGCCCAGGAACTCACCGACGCGGAGTGGCAGATGCTGCTGCTGCGCTGCCCGTCCCGGAGCTTCACCATCGTGGGTGACCGCGCCCAGGCCAGGCAGGGCTTCACGGAGTCGTGGCAGGAACGGCTCAAGCGCATCGGGCTCGACCGGATCGACCTGGCTTCCCTGAGCCTCAACTACCGGACTCCGGAAGAGATCATGACGGAGGCGGAGCCGGTCATCCGGGCGGCGCTCCCGGACGCCAATGTGCCGACGTCCATCCGCAGCGGTGGGGTTCCCGTCACACACGGATCCCTGTCGGACCTCGGCTCGATCCTGGACAACTGGCTCACCGAGCATGCCGAAGGCACAGCCTGCGTCATCGGCTCCCCCGCGTTCGCCCCTACGGACCGCGTCCGCTCATTGACACCGGAACTGTCGAAGGGTCTGGAGTTCGACCTGGTCGTGCTGGTCGACCCGGACGAGTTCGGCGACGGGATCGAAGGAGCGGTGGACCGCTACGTGGCAATGACCCGAGCAACCCAGCAGCTGGTGATCCTCACCAGCCCCTCATGACCGGCGCCGAGTGCACTCGCCCAGGGGCGCGGGGCCGCATCCTTATGCGGCCCCGCCGCGTGGGCGCGACCAGCCACAACGCACCCGCGCCCGCCCGACGGACACGTCACCCCACCGACGAGTAGGCAACAACCCCCCGCAGCAGCCCATCCACAGCCTTACGCGCACTCTTGGCCACCGTGGAGCCCTCCGCTGGAGACGCCGCCGCGATCTGCCCCAGCACATCGATCACCTGCTTGCACCACCGCACGAAGTCCCCCGCCGGCATCTCAGCCTCACGCAGCACCTCGTCCAGCCCCTTGCCGCTGGCCCACATGTACGCGGCCCAGGCAAAGCCGAGGTCGGGCTCACGCTGCCCGACGCCCTCGGACTGCGTGATCCGGAACTCCTCCTCCAGGGCGTCCAGTCGCCCCCAGATCCGGACCATCTCACCGAGCGCGGCCTTGGCCTTGCCCGACGGCAGCTTCGGGGCCATGGCGTCGTCCGCGGCCCTCGACTCGAACACCAACGCCGAGACACAGGCGGCCAGTTCGGGCGGGCTGAGCCCCTCCCAGACCCGCTCGCGGACGCATTCGCTGGCCAGCAGGTCGAGCTCGCCGTACAGCCGCGCGAGCCGCTTGCCGTGCTCGGTGACCTCGTCGCCGCGCAGATAGTCCAGTTCGGTCAGCAGCGCGACGATGCGGTCGAAGGTCCGCGCGATCGTGTTCGTACGGCCTTCGATACGGCGTTCCAGCTGCGAGGTGTCCCGCAGCAGCCGGTGGTAGCGCTCGGCCCAACGGGCGTGGTCCTCACGGTCGTTGCAACCGTGGCAGGGGTGCGCGCGCAGGGCCTTGCGCAGCCGCTCGATCTCGCGGTCGTCGGCCGCCTGGGAGCGCCGCTTGCGCTGCCGCTCCGGCGAAATGTGCCCGGCCTTCGTGCGCAGCGCGGAGGCCAGGTCCCGACGGGACTGCGGGGAACGCGGGTTGAAGGACTTCGGGATCCGCATCCGCTCCAACGCCTCGACGGGCACCGGGAAGTCCATCGAGGCGAGCCGCTTGACCTGCCGTTCGGAGGTGAGGACCAGCGGGCGCGGGCCGTCGTGGTGCTCGAAGCCGCGGTGGCCGTTGGACCGCCCGGCCGGCAGCCCGGGGTCCAGCACCAGCGCGAGGCCGGCGTACTTGCCCGTCGGCACGTGGATGACGTCTCCGGGCTTGAGCTTCTCCAGTGCGACCGCGGCCTCCGCGCGTCGCTGCGCCGCCCCCTGCTTGGCCAACTCGTTCTCGCGGTCCTTCAGTTCGCGGCGCAGGCGCGCGTACTCCTCGAAGTCCCCGAGGTGGCAGGTCATGGACTCCTTGTAGCCCTCCAGCCCCTCCTCGTTGCGCTGCACCTGCCGGGAGATCCCGACGACCGACTTGTCGGCCTGGAACTGCGCGAACGACGTCTCCAGCAGCTCACGCGAGCGGTGCCGGCCGAACTGCTCGACGAGGTTGACCGCCATGTTGTACGACGGCTTGAAGCTGGAGCGCAGCGGATAGGTGCGGGTGCCCGCCAGCCCGGCCAGGTGGTCGGGGCTCATGCCGCGCTGCCACAGCACGACGGCGTGGCCCTCGACGTCGATGCCGCGCCGGCCCGCACGGCCGGTCAGCTGCGTGTACTCACCGGGTGTGATGTCGGCGTGCTGCTCGCCGTTCCACTTGACGAGCTTCTCCAACACCACCGAACGGGCAGGCATGTTGATGCCCAGCGCGAGCGTCTCCGTGGCGAACACGGCCTTCACCAGCCCGCGCACGAACAGTTCCTCGACGACCTCCTTGAAGGTCGGCAGCATGCCCGCGTGGTGAGCGGCTATGCCGCGCTCCAGGCCTTCCAGCCATTCGTAGTAGCCGAGGACGTGCAGATCCTCGGTCGGGATGGCGGCGGTGCGTTCCTCCACGAGGGCGCGCACCCTGTCCCGCGCCTCCTCGTCGTTCAGCCGGAGTCCCGCGTGCAGGCACTGCTGGACGGCCGCCTCGCAGGCGGCGCGGCTGAAGATGAAGGTGATGGCGGGCAGCAGACCCTCGGCGTCGAGGCGTTCGATGACCTCGGGGCGCCCCGGCGTCCACACCCGGGACCGCTGCCGGCGCTCCCGCTCCCGGTCGGCCTCGCGCATGGCGCGCCCGCGTCTGCGGTCCTGGTACGAGGGTCTGGTCGCCTCCATGCGGGCCAGCCGCGTGAGGTCGGGGTTGACGGCCTTCTTGTGGCCCTCGCCCTCCTCGAACAGGTCGTACATCCGCCGCCCGGCGAGCACGTGCTGGAACAGCGGCACGGGCCGGTGCTCGGAGACGATCACCTCGGTGTCGCCGCGGACGGTGTCGAGCCAGTCGCCGAACTCCTCGGCGTTGGACACGGTCGCCGACAGCGAGACCAGCGTGACCGACTCGGGGAGATGGATGATCACTTCCTCCCATACGGCCCCGCGGAAGCGGTCGGAGAGGTAGTGCACCTCGTCCATGACCACATGGCCGAGGCCGAGGAGGGTCTGCGACCCGGCGTACAGCATGTTCCGCAGCACCTCGGTGGTCATCACGACCACCGGGGCCTCGGAGTTGATGCTGTTGTCGCCGGTGAGCAGACCGACCATGCCGTCGCCGTAACGGCGGCACAGGTCCGCGTACTTCTGGTTCGACAGCGCCTTGATGGGCGTGGTGTAGAAGCACTTTCTGCCCTGCAACAGGGCGAGGTGGACGGCGAACTCGCCCACGATCGTCTTGCCCGAGCCGGTGGGCGCGGCCACCAGCACGCCCTTCCCCGCTTCGAGCGCCTGGCACGCCTCGATCTGGAAGGGGTCGAGGCCGAAGTCGTACATCTCGCGGAATGAGGCGAGCGCCGTGGCCTGCTCGGCAGCACGCTGACGCGCTGCCGCGTACCGCTCGGCCGGTGAGAGGTCCTCTGTCATCGTGCTTTCGAGCGTACCGGGCGCCACTGACAACAGGACGATCATTATCCGGATCGCCATCGGGCAAACCCGCGATCCGTGCAGCTCACGGCTGCGAAGCGGAAGCGGCCGGGCACGCCCTGTAGGCGCCCGGCCGCACTGTTCCCGAAATTCCGGCTCGGTCAGGTCACGTCGTCGTAGCCGTTGACCCGCTCGGTGGTGGCCTGCTCGGGCAGGGCCCGGCTCGCGGACACGGTCTCGACCTCGCCGATGCTCTCGGGGGTCAGATCGAGGTCGGACGCCTCGTCGTCGGCGGGGGCCATGGCCTCTCGGCGGCGTCTGCGGCGGTCGTTGATCAGGGAGACGAAGACGGCGGCGAAGTACAGGATCCAGATCGGTCCGGCGAGGGCCATCATCGTCAGCGGGTCGGTGCTCGGGGTCGCGATCGCCGCGAACACGGTGATGCCCATGATCATGCCGCGCCACCAGCCGAGCATGCGCTTGCCGGTGATGGCGCCGGTGAAGTTGAGCATCACCAGCAGCAGGGGCAGCTCGAAGGAGAGACCGAAGACGATCACCATGCGCGTGACGAGGTCGAGCAGATCGTCCAGCGGCAGCAGGTTGTCGACGCCGAACGGCGTGAACTCGATCAGGACGGTGGCGGTCTTGGGCAGCACCTTGTAGGCGAAGAAGGCGCCGGCGAGGAAGAGCGGGAAGCCCGTGGCGACGAACGCGTAGGCGTACTTCCGCTCGTGCTTGTGGAGGCCGGGGGCGACGAAGCCCCACAGCTGGTACAACCAGACCGGTGCGGCGAGCACGACACCGGCCATCAGGGACACCTTCAGGGCCAGCGTGAACGGCGCGAGCAGACCGTTGATCGTGATCTGCGCGCACGGGTTCTGGTCGCGTGACGTCTTGGCCAGTTCCTCGAACGACTTCGGGCAGCCGACCGACTCGAGGACCGGCTTGGTGAAGAAGTTGATGATGTCCTGATAGAAGAAGGCAGCGACGACCGTGATGACGACGATCGCGAGCAGCGCTTTCGCGAGCCGGTTGCGGAGCTCACGAAGGTGCTCCGCGAGGGGCATCCGCCCCTCGGGATCCTTCTCCTCTTTGCGGGCAGACTTCAGCAACCCACGTTCCCATCTCGTGCGGCGGGCCGGAGGTCACCGGCCCTGCGTCAGCGCTTGGTCGTGTCCGTGGGCTCGTTGACCGGGCGCGAGCTCGTCACGTCGCCGGGAGAGGCCTGGATCACACGCTGAGCCGGGGGCTGCTGGTCGTCGCTGGTGTTGTTCGGCGGGTCGGCCGGGGCGGCGGACTTGCTGCCGTCGTCCTTCATCGCCTTCGCCTCGCTCTTCAGGATGCGCGCGGACTTGCCGAGCGAGCGCGCCATGTCCGGAAGCTTCTTCGCGCCGAACAGCAGGATGATGACGACGAGGATGAGAATGATCTCGGGGGCTCCGAGCCTTCCGAACATAAGTCTTTACCTTCTCACCGAGGCTACTGGGGTGGGGTGCTGTCCGATCGGTCGGACATGTGTCCGAACGATCGCGTTGACAGCGATCGTAACGCTCAGGGGTAAACGTCAGGCAATCCCCGTGCGTACTCCCTGTCCGCGGACCGGGCCTCGTTCTCCGGGCCGCGACCAGCAGCGTACCTGTCCCGGACGTCAAGTTGACAGGGCGAAGTGGCCCAAAACGCATGCGGGGAGGGACTCACACCCAATCCTTGGCGGGGTCAGAGCGTGTCCACGGCCCGAGCGGCGCTCACGCTCGCCCGCTCCAGGTCCTCTGCCGCCCTGCTGATGCGCCGCGCGGAGTCCGTCACCTGCCGGCCGAGGCGCTGCGCCTCCAGGAAGACCCGAACGGCGAGCACACCGAGAACGGCGAGACCCAGAAACCCCACAGCTACCGCGAACATCGGCCAGAACATGACGCCGAGCCTAGACCGTCCTACAGCGTGGAGTGCAGCCGCAGGGTGCTCACCCCGCCGCCGGTCAGCAGCTCGACGATCCGCTCCCCGGCCGGCTTGCGGACGGACGCGCCGCACTCGGGGCAGGTGAACGAGTAGAACGTCGTACGGCTGCTCGCGCCGATGGCGAGGCGCAGCGCGCTCGCGGCGAGCTCGAAGCGGCCCCGGCAGTCCGGGCAGCCCGCCTTGAACTTCACCGGGGTCACGCTTCTCATCCCGGCGAACGCGGACGCCGCCGTCATTCCCACCGCACCGGACGTCGCCGACTCGCTCAAAGCCCTTGCTCCCCTTCTTCGTGGTCGCTCGCCTTCGGGGGCGCTGTCCTACTGGCCGTCGTGAACCCGGTGCGTCCCGTGCTCGTCCTGCACCTCGGCCCCGTCGTACGCCGCGAGCGCCTCGCGGGCCGCCTGCCGGGCGCTGTCGGCCAGCGCCTGCGGTGAGACGATCCGGCCGTCGCGCCCGAGCCGCAGTGCGAGGCGCCGCAGCGACGTGGGATCGGGGGTGCGCAGGGTGATACGCAGCCCGCCGTCGGCCAGCTCATCGGCGCTGTCGTGCGGGTAGTACTCGGCGACCCAGCGCCCGCCCGGGCCGACCTCGACCACGACCTCCGGGTCCTCCGCGGCAGGCTGCACGAGCCCCTCGGACAGGTCCCGCAGCTCGATCTCGGGCGGCGCGGACGGCTCGTCCAGGATCTTGATCTCGGCGACCCGGTCGAGCCGGAAGGTGCGGCGCGCCTCGGAGCGCCGGCACCAGGCCTCGACGTAGGTGTGGCCGACGCTGACCAGGCGGATCGGGTCGATCTCGCGCTCGGTGACCTCGTCGCGGGCCGGTGAGTAGTAGCGGATCCACAGCCGGCGACGTTCGGAGATCGCACGGTCGACGTCGGCGAAGACACCGCCCTCGGACTCGAAGGTCACCGACAGCCGGGAGCTGGCGCCGGCCGCCTCCCCGGCCGCGGCCTCCACCTTGGCGGTCGCCCGCAGGAGCGCCTGCCGGTCGCTCTCGCGCAGTCCGGGCAACGTGGAAACCGCGCGGGCCGCCACCAGCAGCGCGGTCGCCTCGTCGGCGGCGAGCCGCAGCGGCTCGGCCGCTTCTGCCGCCAAGGCGGCGGGGTTGTGCCACCAGATGCGTTCGCCGTCGGTGTCGATGTCGAGCAGATCACCGCCACGGAAGCTGGTGCCGCACATGGGCAGCACGTCCAGGTCCGAGACCAGCTCGTCCTCGGAGATACCGAAGGCACGCGCGACGTCCTCGACGCGGGCGCCGGGACGCTCCCGGAGATACGTCACCAGGGAGAGCATCCTCCGGGTCTGGTCGATGGCGTTGACGGGCCTGACCGGTTTGCCTGCCACTGTGTCGCTCCGCTCCCCCTCAGCCCTTGGCCACGGCACGCAGCCGGTCCACCACGTCGGCCCGCAGCTCCGCGGGCTCCAGGACCACCACATCCGGCCCGAACTCCACCAGCCAGGCATCCAGCCCGTGGCCGTACGGAATCTCCAACTCGTCCCAGCCGTCCCCGAGTTCCCGGACCGAGGTGGCCTTCGCCCGAAGGGGGTAACCGGCGTCCGTGCGCAGCCGGATCCGCGCGGAGCGGTCGGCGGTCTCCCCCGCCCAGCTCATGACGGTCTCCCGGACGGTGACGACGTCGGGGACCGGCGCGGTGAACCGCGAGCCGCGCGAGCGCACCTTGCCCGTGATGCGGGACAGCCGGAAGACGCGCTCGGCGCCGCGGTCCCGGTCCCAGCCCGCGAGATACCAGTGGCCGCGCCAGCACTCCAGCGCCCACGGCTCGACATGCCTGGGCTCGGGGCGGGCGGCGGTGGCCTTGCGGTAGTCGAAGACGACCGGGCGCCGGTCGCGGCACGCCAGCATCAGCGGCTCGAAAGCCGCCTCGTGCACCGGAATACGGGGCTCCAGGGCGCCGTGCGCCTCGTACGGATCGACGTCCTCCGGCAGGCCGGCCGCGCGCAGCTTCTGCAGAGCGCCGCTGGCCGCGCCCGCGAGGCGGACCTGCTGCCACACCTTGGCGGCCAGGCCCAGAGCGGCGGCCTCCTCGGCGTCGAGGGTGATGGGCGGCAGGCGGTTGCTGTCGCGGCGGGCGAGATAGCCGACCTCGCCGTCGAGATTCTCGACGGTCTCGATGACCAGGCCGAGCTCGCGCAGGTCGTCCTTGTCGCGCTCGAACATCCGGTTGAAGGAGTCGTCGGACCCGGCTTCCAGGTACGCCTCGATGGACTCACGCAGCTCGCGCTTGCTCAGCGGCCGCCGCGTCCCGAGCAGACACAGCGCCAAATTCATGAGCCGCTCGGCCTTGGCAATGGCCATCGACGCCCTTCGCCTCCCTATGGTGCTTACGACCGATGAACCTACCGCCCCACGGTGGCCCGGCAAAAGCCGAGGGCCCATGCCCGGACAGGCATGGGCCCCAGGTAGTCGGGTCCGGTCGCACTCCGATCAGACGCGACGAGCCGGACGCCGGCCGGACGCGACGATCAGACGCCGAGCAGGTCGACGACGAAGATCAGGGTCTCGCCGGGCTGGATCGCCGGGGTCGGGCTCTGGTTGCCGTAGGCGAGGTGGGCCGGGATGGTCAGCTGGCGGCGGCCACCGACCTTCATGCCCTGCACACCCTGGTCCCAGCCCTTGATGACGCGGCCGCCACCCAGCGGGAAGCGGAACGGCGTACCGCGGTTCCAGCTGGCGTCGAACTCCTCGCCCGTGCTGAAGGCGACACCCACGTAGTGCACGGTGACGGTCTGACCCGCCTGCGCGACGGGGCCGTCGCCCTCCCAGATGTCCTTGATCTCGAGGTCCGCCGGGGGCTCGCCGCCCGGGAAGTCGATCTCGGGCTTGTCGATGCTCACTTCATCACTCCTTGTTGCGTGACCTGGGTCGCGAAACGACCTCACGGACACCTCGGTCAGACGACGTCGAGGATATCCACCACGAAGACCAGTGTGTTCTTGGACAGCTCGCTGTTGGGGCTGGAGCCGTAGCCGAGGGAGGGCGGGATCACCAGCAGCACCCGGTCGCCCACGTTCTTGCCGACGAGGCCCTTGTCCCAGCCTGGCACGACGGAGCCGGTGCCGATCTGGAAGGCGGTCGCGCCGCCGTGGTCCCAGGAGGAGTCGAACTTCTTGCCGTCCTCCCACTTGACCCCGGTGTACTGGGCCACAAGCCCCTGGCCGGCCTCGACCTTCTTGCCGTCGCCCTTGATCAGCACCTGTTCCTTGAGGTCCTTGGGGGCCTTGGTGTTCTTGGGGATGGTGATGGTCGCCGCCTTCTGCGACGGGGCCTTCACCTCGGGCAGGCCGGCCTCCGTGGCCGCCTGCTCGCCCTTGGCCTCACCCTTGGCGTCGACGGTGCCGGCACCGGCCACGTCGACCACCCAGATCAGTACGTCCTTCTGGTTGATGCCGGAGGACGGGTTCAGCGACTCGCCGATCAGATCACCCGCGGTGCCCTGCACGAGGACCCGGCTGCCCGGCTTCTTCCCCTTGACCGCGTCGAGGACCTTCTCCGGCAGCTGCTGACTCGGCTTGCCGATCTGCTCGACGGACTGCCTGCGCGGCGTGCTCGCACCGGTCGCCGTGGCCGCCCAGGTGCCCCCCAGTTCCTGGTCCTCGCCCCACTTCTCGACGGTCCAGTCCAGGCGGACGAAGTCGGACGCCTTGATCGCGGTTCCGCTGCCCTCCGAGACCGTCTCGACCACGGTCTTCCCGGACGGGTCGCCCTCCTTCGGCACGGAGATCTTGGGCTTCTCCCCGACCTTGCCGTCGACCTGGGCGACCCCTGCCGACTCTCCCCCGTCGCTGCTGTCGCCGTCCGATCCGCACGCGGCGGTGAACAACAGGGCGGGAACGGCCAGCAGCGCCGCGACGCGGCGTTTCGTGTTGTAGTTCATCAGTCCCACTGGGCTCGGGGGTGGCGGGCAATGGCCGCCACTCTACGACGAACATGCGCTCGGCACCGGTCGTCGCCCGACACGCCGCCCGCCCTCCCCGCAGAGGAAACGCCCGGTGCCCGCAGGCGTCGCCACCTGCGGGCACCGGGCGTTCTGGACGGGACGCAGCCGAGACGGCCACGGCCCGCTCACATACCGGCGATCAGTTTCTCCACCCGATCGTCCACCGAACGGAACGGGTCCTTGCACAACACCGTGCGCTGCGCCTGGTCGTTGAGCTTGAGGTGGACCCAGTCGACCGTGAAGTCACGGCGCTGTTCCTGGGCCCTGCGGATGAAGTCGCCGCGCAGCCGGGCCCGCGTGGTCTGCGGCGGCACGGACTTGCCCTCGAAGATCTTCAAGTCGTTGCAGATACGGGCTGCTTGACCCTTCTTCTCCAGCAGGTAGTACAGCCCACGACGGCGGTGGATGTCGTGGTAGGCGAGGTCTATCTGCGCGACCCGCGGATGCGACATGGTCATGTTGTGCTTGGCCCGGTACCGCTCGATGAGCTTGTACTTCATGACCCAGTCGATCTCGGTACCGATCCGGTCGAGGTCCTCGGCCTCGATCGCGTCCAGCGTGCGGCCCCACAGCTCCAGGACCTGCTCGACCGTGCCCGTACGGATGCCGCGGCGCTCGCAGAAGTCCACGGCCTTCTCGTAGTACTCGCGCTGCACCTCCAACGCCGATGCCTCCCGGCCACTGGCCAGGCGCACCTTGCGCCGCCCGGTGATGTCATGGCTGACCTCGCGGATCGCCCGGATCGGGTTCTCCAGGGTCAGATCACGCATCACCGTGCCCGCCTCGATCATGCGCAGCACCAGATCGGTCGCGCCGACCTTGAGCAGCATGGTCGTCTCGGACATGTTCGAGTCGCCCACGATGACATGCAGGCGCCGGTAGCGCTCGGCGTCCGCGTGCGGCTCGTCGCGGGTGTTGATGATGGGCCGGGAGCGGGTCGTCGCCGAGGAGACACCCTCCCAGATGTGCTCGGCCCGCTGACTGACGCAGTACACCGCGCCCCGCGGGGTCTGCAGCACCTTGCCGGCACCGCACAGAAGCTGCCTGGTGACCAGGAACGGGATCAGAATGTCCGCAAGCCGGGAGAACTCCCCGTGCCGTGCGACGAGATAGTTCTCGTGACAGCCATAGGAGTTGCCCGCCGAGTCGGTGTTGTTCTTGAAGAGGTAGACGTCGCCCGCGATTCCCTCCTCGTGCAGGCGTCGTTCCGCGTCTACCAGGAGTCCTTCCAGAATGCGTTCGCCGGCCTTGTCGTGGGTGACCAGTTCGGTCACGTTGTCACATTCGGGTGTCGCGTATTCCGGATGTGAGCCCACGTCGAGATAGAGGCGGGCGCCGTTTCGCAGAAAGACATTGCTGCTACGGCCCCATGACACGACACGGCGGAAGAGGTACCGCGCCACCTCGTCAGGCGACAGGCGGCGCTGTCCCCTGAACGTGCACGTGACGCCGTACTCGTTCTCCAGCCCGAAAATGCGGCGGTCCATGACTGAACATTACGCCCGATCCCCTGAGCTGAAACGGGGTTCGACAGCACGGTTTGGATCATTTTCCGATGAAGCCGCAACAACCGCACCCCTGGCGGGAGCTGCAAGGACCCTCCCCGTGGCCAACAGGACCAGCAACGACACGGCTCCCGCGGCCCCCGGCACGGCGAACCCCCACAGCGCCCCGCCCGCCTCGACGACCGGCCCCGCCAGGCCCGTTCCGACCGACGCACCCACGGTGAACGTCGTCACAAGCCAGGAGAACGCCTCGGTGACCGTCCCACGCGGCGCGTGCCGGTCCACCAGCACGAACGCACATGCGATGCACGGCGCGAGGAACACCCCCGCGAGCACGGCCAGCAGCGTCATCCCGACCACACCCGGCATCAGCGTCAGCGGCAGGTAACACACCGCCAGAAGCGCCACCAGCCACCGCAGTCGCCGCGCCGGCTCACCGCCCCACTGCCGCGCCCCGTACACCATGCCCCCGACGAGCGCACCCAGCCCCAGACCCGCCATCAGCCAGCCGTACACCACGTCACCGCCGTGGTCGTCCGCGTACGACACGGCCGCGACCGCGATCGACCCCATCGCCACGCCGACGAACAGGAACGCCGCGAGGAGCGCCAGCAGCCCGGCCGAGCGCAGCGCACCCAGCCAGTGCGCCTCACGCGGCGCCGACCGCCACGCACGCGAGGGCTGCGACACGACCACCGACAGGGCTCCCAGCACCCCGATCACGTTCAGGATCAGCAGCGCCGCCTGCGCCGACCACAGCGAGGCGCACAGCGTGAGCAGCAACGGACCGATGGTGAACATGACTTCCTGGGCCACCGCGTCCATCGCATACGCCGTGTGCACCTGGCCCTCCTTGTGGAGGACGGACGACCACAGCGCCCGCAGACCGCCCTCCAGGGGCGGCGTGAACAGTCCGGAGGCGGCCACGGCCGCATACGCGAGCGGCAGCGGACCGAGGCCCACAAAGGCGAACACACCCATCGCGAGCGCCGACGCGACGGCGGCGGGCAACTGCACCCGCGGCTGCCCGTACAGGTCCACCAGCCGCCCGAGCAGCGGCTGCCCCACGGCATTGGCCACCCCGTACACCGCCGCAAGGCCACCGGCCATGCTGTACGAGCCGCCCTCCGCGCGCACGAACAGCACGATGGCGAGCGCGGCCACGGCGTTCGGCAGCCGGCCTATGAGCGTGCCGACGAGCAGCCGGGCGGCATGCCTCGCCCTGAGGACCTCCAGGTATGCGCCGGTCATCGGCAGCGCCGCCCCTCCGGATAAGTTTTACGTATAACGTCCTTCGTCATACGTACCATGTGCGCTGTTCACCAGTCCAGACAGCGAAGCGCGCCGCAGGGCAGCAACGCCCGGAGGCGAACGACCGGAAGCAAGGGAGCAGACCGACGGTGGCACACGGCAGCACCCGCCCCACCAGCCGGGACGTCGCCCAGGCGGCGGGCGTCTCGCAGGCCGCGGTCTCCCTCGTCCTCGGCGACAAATGGCGCGGCCGGGTCTCCGAGGCCACCGCCGAACGCGTCCGCGAGGCCGCCCGCGAACTCGGCTACCGGCCCAACCTCGCCGCCCGCAACCTACGCCTCGGCCACACCCGCACCGTCCTCCTCGTCGTCCCCGCCCTCACCACCGAGTTCTTCGCCGGCGTCTACACCGGCGCCGCCCGCGTCGCCGCCCACCACGGATTCGGCGTCGTCCTCTACCCCTCCCCCGAAGGCATCGGCCCCGCCCGCGACCCCTTCGCCTCCGCCCAAGCAGCCCTCGACGGCGTCATCGCCTCCTCCATGGCCGCCGACGCCCTCACCGCCATCCGCGGCGACCAGCTCCCCCTGGTCATGCTCGACAGCGACCCGGACGGCAGCCTCGGGGCCGCGACGGTGAACCTCGACATCACAGACGGCGTCCGGCAGGTCGCCGATCACCTGCTCCGCCTCCGCCACCGCCGCTTCCTGCACCTCGCAGCCGACGTGCCCTCCTGGACCTTCGACGTACGGGCACGTGAGCTCGCCACACGCATCGGCGAGGTGCCCGGCACATCGCTGCTCACCGTCCGCGCACCCATCTCCATCGACGGCGCCCGCACCGCCGCCGAGACGGCCCTCTCGGCCAAGGGCCCCCGCCCCACAGCCATCATCTGCGACGACGACAAACTCGCCGCCGGCGCCTACAAGGCCGTACGCCGACTCGGCCTGCGCATCCCCGACGACATCTCCGTGACCGGCCTCGACGACCTCGCCCTCGCCACCGCCATCGACCCCGAGCTGACCACCGTCCGCCTGGACGCCGAACTGTTCGGGGAACGCGGCATGCAGGCCCTCCTGGCGGTCCTGGAAGGCCGCGAACCCGAGGAGGGCGACATTCCGGTCGAGCTCGTCGTACGGGGCTCCACAGCGCCACCCAGCGCCCCCTGAAGGCCCCCGTGAACGCCTGTGCCCCGGCCGAGCGGGCGGCCGGGGCACAGTACGGGCGAAGAACGAGGTCGGGACTGCCCCTCGGTGAGGTCGGTGGTCGGGCTACTCCTCGGAACTGCCGGAGTCCTCCGCATCGGAGTCCTCCCCGTTGTCGGCACTCTCGGCCTCGGTGGCCGCACCCTCGGCCGCCAGCAACCGGGCCAGCTGACGGCCCACAATGCGCTTGAACTTCCGCGACTGCGGACGCGTACGGTCCAGCACCGCGACCTCGAGCCGCTCCGCGGGGATCTCCCGCTGCGTGCCGTTCGACTCACGCGACAGCGCCTGGACAGCCAGCTTCAGCGCCTCGGCGAGACTCACACCGTCCTGATGACGCTGATCCAGATAATTGCTGATCAACTCGGCATTACCGCCGACCGCGACCGAACCGTGCTCGTCCACGATCGAGCCGTCATGCGGCAACCGGTAGATCTGGTCACCCTCAGGCGTCTCACCGACCTCGGCGACGACCAGCTCCACCTCGTACGGCTTCTCCGCCGCGGAAGAGAAGATCGTGCCCAGCGTCTGGGCGTAGACATTGGCCAGACCACGCGCCGTCACATCATCACGGTCATAGGTATAACCACGCAGATCGGCATACCGCACCCCGCCGATCCGCAGATTCTCGTACTCGTTGTACTTACCGGCGGCCGCAAAACCGATCCGGTCATAGATCTCGCTGAACTTGTGCAGCGCACGGGACGGGTTCTCGCCGACGAACACGATGCCATCGGCATACTGCAGCACGACCAGGCTGCGGCCACGGGCGATGCCCTTGCGGGCGTACTCCGCCCGGTCGGCCATGGCCTGCTGGGGTGAGACATAGAACGGCGTCGACACCGGTTATCCGTCCCTTTCTGTCGAAGTCACAGGACCACCTTGATAAGACCGAACCGCCGCTACAGCAGCGCAGCCCGCGGGCCGTCGGGCTGCTCCAGACGCCGCGCCAGGATGGAACGGGCGATCTCGGACGACTCATCATCGCCCAGTCGACGGAAACCGTCCTCGGTGATCACGGTGACGATCGGGTAGATCCGGCGGGCCACATCGGGACCACCGGTCGCCGAGTCGTCGTCAGCCGCGTCGTACAGAGCCTGCACCACAAGCGTCGTGGCCTCGGCCTCGCTCAGGTCCTCACGGAAGAGCTTCTTCATGGCGCCACGCGCGAAGATCGAACCGGAGCCGGTGGCGGCGTACCCATGCTCCTCGGAACGACCACCGGTCACGTCGTAGGAGAAGATCCGCCCCCTCTCCCGGTCGACGTCATACCCCGCGAAGAGCGGCACGACAGCCAGCCCCTGCATGGCCATGCCCAGGTTGGACCGAATCATCGTCGACAGCCGGTTCGCCTTGCCCTCCAGCGACAGCTGCGCGCCCTCGACCTTCTCGAAGTGCTCCAGCTCCAGCTGGAAGAGCTTCACCATCTCCACGGCCAGGCCGGCGGTGCCGGCGATACCGACGGCCGAGTACTCGTCGGCCGGAAAAACCTTCTCGATGTCGCGCTGGGCGATCACATTCCCCATGGTCGCCCGCCGGTCACCCGCCAGCACGACGCCCCCCGGGAACGTCACGGACACGATGGTCGTGCCGTGCGGCGCCTCGATCACGCCCTGCGTGGGCGGCAGTTGACGGTTCCCGGGCAGCATCTCGGGCTGGTGCTCGGAGAGAAAGTCCATGAAGGAGGACGACCCAGGCGTCAGGAAGGCAGCTGGTAGACGCCCGGTGCTACGAGTGTTGGCTTCCACGCGATTCCTTCCACGTATGCAGCAGCCCGCCTTATGACGTCGGGCCGATCCTTGAACTGCCCCAGTGCAGCGTTGCAGCTGAAGCACAGTACGCCACGGACCCTACCCGTCTCGTGGCAGTGATCCACATGCTCCGGCAGAGCCGCCAAACATATGCAGCAGACGCCGCCTTGAGAGGCCACCAACCCGTCGCGCTCGGCTTCTGTGATGCCGTACTGGCGCTTCAGATGGCCCTGCCGCCCCTGGATGGCCCGGCACGCCTTGCACCGTGTCGACAGACCGTCGGATGCAGTGGCGTTGCGATGCCACTCTTTGTGCGGCTTGACCTCACCGCACGTCCGGCAGAGCTTGTGCCCGGCCGGAACATCCACCTTCTCGCGTACCGGCTTCCCCATGGCTTCCCGACGGCGCCGGTAGTGCGCTGCGCTGTACTCCGCCACGCACTCCCGGCACCGCACCTGAAGTCCATCACACCGGTTCTTGTCCCGTGCGAATGCTTCGGAGGGCAAGTCTCGCTTGCAGCCCGTGCATTGTTTCGCGCTCGGATCCCCAGCCACCCTCATCCCCCGCCACCTTCACTTCGAAGGCCAAAGCGGCTCGATACCCGTCACTCGCCGCCTTTTTGCACGAATGAGCGCACGAAATCCTCGGCATTTTCCTCGAGTACGTCGTCAATCTCGTCCAGAACCGAGTCGACGTCGTCGCTCAGCTTCTCCTGCCGCTCCTTGAGGTCCTCGGAAGCCTGCGTCTCCGCGGTCTGCTCCTCGACTTCCTCGGTGGAACGTGTGGCCTTCTGCTGTCCGCCGCCGGTGTCCTTGGTTGCCATATCCCTCACCCCGCTCAGTTCGCCCGACATGGTCGACAGGTCGGCTTTCCTGCCGATCGGTGATGATCAGACCCTACAAGCCGGGTCTGACATCGGCCCCGCAGTTTCTCCAACGTACGGGGGCCATCTCGATGATTCCCGGACGCCGGGTTTTCCACCCTGCTCGGCCGACGTCCAGCTGATACCGCCCGAGTACCCCTCAGTTGCCCGAGAGGACCCTGACCAGGTCTTCCGCCGTGCGGCAGCGGTCCAGGAGCTCCTTGACGTGATTTCGCGTTCCGCGAAGCGGTTCGAGGGTTGGGACGCGCTGGAGGGAGTCCCGGCCGGGCAGGTCGAAGATCACCGAGTCCCAGGAGGCCGCGGCGACGTCGTCGGCGTACTGCTCCAGGCAGCGCCCGCGGAAGTACGCGCGCGTGTCCTCCGGCGGCTTCGTGCGGGCCCTCTCGACCTCGTTGTCGTCCAAGAGGCGCTTCATGCGTCCGCGGGCCGCGAGGCGGTTGTAGAGGCCCTTCTCGGGGCGTACGTCGGCGTACTGGAGGTCGACGAGGTGGAGGCGCGCGGCGTCCCAGTCGAGGTCGTCGCGGCGCCGGTAGCCCTCCATGAGTTCTCGCTTGGCGACCCAGTCCAGCTCGCCGGCGAGGCTCATGGGGTCGCGTTCCAGGCGGTTGAGGGTGTCCTCCCAGCGGGTGAGGACGTCCTTGGTCTGTTCGTCGGCGTCGGCGCCGAAGCGTTCCTCGACGTATTTGCGTGAGAGCTCGTAGTACTCCATCTGGAGCTGTACAGCGGTCAGTGTGCGGCCGCTGCGGAGCGTGATCAGGCGTTTGAGTGACGGGTCGTGCGACACCTGGTGCAGTGTGCGCACGGGCTGGTCCACGGCGAGGTCGACCGCGATGAAGCTGTCCTCGATCATCGACAGGACCAGGGCGGTGGTGCCCAGTTTCAGGTACGTCGAGATCTCCGACAGGTTCGCGTCGCCGATGATCACGTGGAGGCGGCGGTATTTCTCGGCGTCCGCGTGCGGCTCGTCGCGTGTGTTGATGATCGGGCGTTTGAGGGTGGTCTCGAGGCCCACCTCGACCTCGAAGTAGTCGGCTCGCTGGCTGAGCTGGAAGCCGTGTTCGTGGCCGTCCTGGCCGATGCCGACGCGGCCGGCGCCGGCGAAGACCTGGCGGGAGACGAAGAAGGGCGTCAGGTGGCGCACGATGTCGGAGAAGGGGGTTTCCCGCTTCATCAGGTAGTTCTCGTGCGTGCCGTAGGAGGCGCCCTTGTTGTCGGTGTTGTTCTTGTAGAGGTGGATGGGTTGGGCGCCGGGCAGCTGGGCGGCCCGCTCGGCGGCCTCGGCCATGATCCGCTCGCCTGCTTTGTCCCAGAGGACGGCGTCGCGGGGGTTGGTGACCTCGGGGGCGCTGTATTCGGGGTGTGCGTGGTCGACGTAGAGCCGTGCCCCGTTGGTGAGGATGACGTTGGCGAGGCCGATGTCCTCGTCGGTGAGCTGGCTGGAGTCGGCGGCCTCGCGGGCGAGGTCGAAGCCTCGCGCGTCCCGCAGCGGGTTCTCCTCCTCGAAGTCCCAGCGGGCCCGGCGGGCCCGGTGCATCGCCGCCGCGTAGGCGTTGACGATCTGGGATGAGGTGAGCATGGCATTGGCGTTGGGGTGGCCGGGGACGGAGATCCCGTACTCCGTCTCGATGCCCATTACTCGCCGTACAGTCATGCGGCCCTCCTTGCCCGGCGGCGCCCTCGGTCGGGGGCGCCGCTCAAGTACCGCTGGCGCTCCGGTGCGTGTGCGGTGCCCGTCCCCGCACTGCGCGACTCGGCGGTACCGAAGAGCCTAGAACGCCTTTGCGCTGGTGGGGAGATCATTTGCGTCATTGCGTTGCTCGCCTTTGTTCCGGCGGTGGCCGGAAAAACAGTCGGCTGCGGGTACCCGGTGGGGGCACCCGCAGCCGCCCTGTCTTTTACAGGTACTGACCGGTGTTTGCCACCGTGTCGATGGAGCGTCCGGTGTCTGCGCCCTGCTTTCCGGTGATGAGGGTGCGGATGTATACGATCCGCTCGCCCTTCTTTCCGGAGATCCGGGCCCAGTCGTCGGGGTTGGTGGTGTTGGGCAGGTCCTCGTTCTCCTTGAACTCGTCCACGCATGCTTGGAGGAGGTGGGAGACGCGCAGGCCCTTTTGGTTGTGCTCCAGGAAGTCCTTGATCGCCATCTTCTTGGCGCGGCCCACGATGTTCTCGATCATGGCTCCGGAGTTGAAGTCCTTGAAGTAGAGGACTTCCTTGTCGCCGTTGGCGTAGGTGACTTCCAGGAAGCGGTTCTCCTCGGATTCGGCGTACATCTGCTCGACGGCCGTCTGGATCATGCTCTGGACCGTCATGGCCTTGTCGCCGCTGTGCTCACCGACGTCCTCGGGGTGGAGCGGGAGGCGCTGGGTGAGGTACTTGCCGAAGATGTCCTTGGCGGCCTCGGCGTCCGGGCGCTCGATCTTGATCTTCACGTCCAGGCGGCCGGGGCGCAGGATGGCGGGGTCGATCATGTCCTCGCGGTTGGAGGCGCCGATCACGACCACGTTCTGCAGGCCTTCGACACCGTCGATCTCGGCGAGCAGCTGGGGGACGATGGTGTTCTCCACGTCCGAGCTGACACCGGAGCCGCGGGTGCGGAAGAGGGATTCCATCTCGTCGAAGAAGACGATGACGGGTGTGCCCTCGCTGGCCTTCTCGCGTGCACGCTGGAAGACGAGGCGGATCTGCCGCTCGGTCTCACCGACGTACTTGTTGAGCAGCTCGGGACCCTTGATGTTGAGGAAGAAGCTCTTGCCCTGGGCTTGGCCGGTGACTTCGGCGACCTTTTTGGCCAGCGAGTTGGCGACGGCCTTGGCGATGAGTGTCTTGCCGCATCCGGGGGGCCCGTACAGGAGGACGCCCTTGGGCGGCCGCAGTTCGTGCTCCCTGAACAGGTCGGGGTAGAGGTACGGGAGCTCGACCGCGTCGCGGATCATTTCGATCTGGTTGCCCAGGCCGCCGATCTGCTCGTAGCCGATGTCGGGTACTTCTTCGAGGACGAGTTCCTCGACTTCGCTCTTGGGGACGACTTCGTAGACGTAGCCGGAGCGGGGTTCGAGCAGCAGGGCGTCGCCGGGTCGGATGGTGACGTCCAGCAGCGGCTCGGCGAGCCGTACCACCCGTTCCTCGTCGGTGTGCCCCACTACGAGGGCGCGCTCGCCGTCCTCGAGGATTTCCTTGAGGGTGACGATGTCGCCGACGCTCTCGTACTCCATGGCCTCGACCACGTTGAGCGCTTCGTTGAGCATTACTTCCTGGCCGCGCCTGAGGTCGTCGAGTTCGACGCTCGGGCTGACGTTCACGCGGAGTTTGCGGCCTCCGGTGAAGATGTCGGCCGTGCCGTCCTCGTTCGCCGTCAGGAAGACACCGAAGCCGGCCGGTGGCTGTGCGAGCCGGTCGACTTCCTCCTTGAGGGCCACGATCTGGTCGCGGGCTTCACGGAGCGTGTTGGCGAGTCGCTCGTTCTGTGCGGACACGCCGGCCAGATTGGTCTGCAGCTCGACGATCCGCTCTTCGAGAATCCTCGTGTGCCGCGGAGAGTCGGCGAGCTTGCGTCGCAGGACGGCGATCTCCTGCTCAAGGTAGGCAATCTGCCCGGCCGGGTCGTCGGACCCCCGTCCCGGGCGGATGCCGCGGTTCATGTCGTCGTCGTGGGCTGCCACGGTCCTCACCTCCTCCAAGGGGAGCTGGACGCTTCCAGACCCTACCTGGGTGGGTGTCGATTGAAACCCCTAGATCACAAAGACTGTCGGGGTGTGTCCGATCTTCACCCTTGCGCTCTCCCTCACGCCAGGGGAATACCCACCGAACATGATTGGAAAGCCGCCGCAGGTAGGCTCGAAGCGTTCAACACCCTTCAGAGCTGGCCGGATTCCCGTCCGGCTCGGCGCACGGAACGGTAGGAGAGATGAGCGTGGAGCAGGCGGCCGGGGTCGAGGGTCAGGCACTGGAGGTCTGGATCGACCAGGATCTCTGTACCGGTGACGGCATCTGTGCCCAGTATGCGCCTGAGGTGTTCGAGCTGGACATCGATGGTCTGGCCTATGTGAAGGGCCTGGACGACGAGCTGTTGCAGGCCGAGGGGGCCACAACGCCCGTGCCGCTGCCGCTTCTCACGGATGTCGTGGACTCGGCGAAGGAGTGTCCGGGCGACTGCATCCATGTGCGGCGCGTTTCGGACAAGGTCGAAGTGTTCGGTCCGGACGCCGAGTGACCTTGCGTGTACAGGGTGTTACGACTGTCTGATTTCTCACATGTGCCGGTGGCATGGGTCAGACGCTGTGGGCACCGGCGGGTGTCGAGCGGACGAACGAGCCGTTCTGCCACTGCCACTTCGCGCTGTCCTTCACGTCGGGGCAGCACCGCGGTACGTCGTCGGACGAGTAGGTGAGCAGTTCGGCGATGACGGCTTCGTCACGGACGGCGAGGTCGCTGACGGTGGTGCTGTCCTTCGGGTTCACGAGGGTCGCGACGACGCGGGGGGCGGCCGTCCCGGTGCCGCGGGTGAGGACGTAGACGCCGTCGGGTGGGGTGCCCATGGGGGCGTCGCAGTGCACGACGGCCACGGTTTCGGGGCTGCCGTCGCCGTCGAGGTCTCCGCTGGCCTTCTTGACCACGACCGCCTTCACGGGGCCGCATTCCAGGGGGAACTCGACGCTCGCGGGGTCGGGGGGTGCGACGGCCGCGGGGGCGTTCTTCACGTCCGGGCCGGCTGTCTGTGCCGCTGTCGCCGAGTTGGGCTGCAGGACCGAGGAGAGGGCGACGACACCGGCGACCGCTGTGGCGGTGGCGAGCCAGTGGATCGGGCGGGTGTGCGTGTGTGCCAGTTCCGGGACGGCGGATTGCTGCACTAGGAGCGTCTCCTGTGAGGGCTGTGCCGGTGGGGGTGGCCAGCATGGTGCCACACGTCACAGTGCGGGGGAACGGCGGGGTGTGGAGTTCCCGTGCCGGTGTGGTGGTTGGGGGTGTTTGGGGGGCGTGCGGGTGTCGTGCGGCGTTCCGACCAGCGGGTTGTCGTCTCGTGGATTTGTTGGCTTGTGGTTTTGTGGGCTTTTGGGCCAACAGAAAGGCGCTGTGGTCGAGTTCCGGCGGTATTCCGGGAACTCGACCACAGCGCTTGTACGTTGATCGCGGTACGGGGCCGCGTCAGCGGCGGTTGCCTCCGTCGGCGTTGGGGCCTTCGTAGTCCTCGCCGTAGGCGCCCTTGGCGGGGCGGCGGCGGCGCATGGGCGGTTCGACTCCGTCGGCGAGGCGGCGGGCGGTGAGCAGGAAGCCGGTGTGGCCGATCATCCGGTGGTCGGGGCGGACGGCCAGGCCCTCGACGTGCCAGTTGCGGATCATCGTCTCCCAGGAGGTCGGCTCGTTGAAGCAGCCGATCTCGCGGATGGACTCGACGGTCCGGGCGAGCTGGGTGGTGGTGGCGACGTAGCAGCACAGGATGCCGCCGGGGACGAGCGCCTTGGAGACGGCCTCCAGGCACTCCCAGGGGGCGAGCATGTCGAGGATGACGCGGTCGACGTCGGTGTCGGACAGGTTGTCCTGGAGGTCGCCGACGGTCAGCTGCCAGGCGGGGTGCGGGCCGCCGAAGTAGCGCTCCACGTTCGCCTGCGCGATCTCGGCGAAGTCCTCGCGGCGCTCGTAGGAGTGCAGCATGCCCTGGTCGCCGATGGCGCGCAGCAGGAAGCTGCTGAGCGAGCCGGAGCCGACGCCGGCCTCGACGACGCGTGCGCCGGGGAAGATGTCGGCGAAGGCGAGGATCTGCCCCGCGTCCTTGGGGTAGACCACGGCGGCGCCGCGGGGCATGGACAGGACGTAGTCGGGGAGCAGGGGGCGCAGCGCGAGGTAGGCGACGTTCCCGGTGGTGCGGACAACGCTGCCCTCGGGAGCGCCGATCAGTTCGTCGTGCGGGAAGGAACCCTTGTGGGTGTGGAAGTTCTTCCCGGCCTCGAGCGTGAACGTGTAGTGGCGGCCCTTGGGGTCGGTCAGCTGAACCTGGTCCCCGACCTTGAAGGGCCCGCGCCTGCGGGCGGCACCGGTCGGTTCGGACATGTGAACAGCCTACCGGCGTTTCGGGGGGCCGCCGACCACCGGGAATGGGCGGGCGCTGCTTCGCGGAGCGGTGCTCAGTTCGGGCGGGCCATGGCCTTCACGAAGGCGCGCTCGACATCCGCTGCCGACAGGACGCCGTAGATTTCGCCGGTCTCCTCGACGACCAGGTACTCGGTGGCGGGGGTCGCCCGGAGGGCGTCGAGGAGTTCCTCGCCGGCCAGTTCGGCGGAGACGCGCATTCCGTCGGTCAGGTCCTGGGCGAGGCCGCTGACGGCGACCCAGGGGCGGCGGTGTTCGGGTACGCCGACGATGGCGGCCTCGCGGACCAGGGAGAGGGGGTTGCCGTCGGCGTCGACGACGACGAGAGCGCGGGCGCCGGCGTCGTTGGCGCGGCGCAGGGCCTCGGACAGGGGGGTGCCCGTCTCGACGGGGACGGCTCGGCGGGTGAGGGTCCGGGCGCGCAGGTCGGGGAGGTGCTCGCGCAGGCGGGCCATGCGCAGGCTGTTGCCGGCGCCGGTCCAGATGATGGCGGCGAGGATGGCGGCCAGCAGGGCGTCCATGACGGTGTCCATGCCGACGTTGTCCACGGCGTCGGAGCCGAGTGCGCCGGACTGGGTGAGCCATGGGAGCCCGATGAGGACGGAGACGGCGAGTGCGCGGCCGACCCAGGCGGCGGCGACGGTGCCGGTCATCGGCCTGCCGGTGATCTTCCAGACGACCGCGCGGAGCATGCGGCCGCCGTCGAGGGGCAGGCCGGGGAGCAGGTTGAAGGCGGCCACGATCAGGTTGGAGATCATCAGGCCGGCCAGCAGGACGCCGGGGACGGTGCCGGGTTCGACGGCCTGCAGGGCGCCGTAGAAGATGCCGGCGAGGACGAGGGAGAGCAGTGGTCCGACGAAGGCCAGCACGAACTCGCGTCCCGGTGTCTCGGCCTCCTTCTCGATTTCGGAGACCCCGCCGAAGAACTGGAGCTGGATACGGCGCACGGGCAGTTTGAAGCGGAGCGCGGCGACGGTGTGGGCGAGCTCGTGGACGAGGACGGAGGCGTAGAAGGCGACCGCGAAGAAGAGGGAGACGAGGTAGCGGGCGGCGCCGAGCTCGGGCAGCACACGGTCGAGCTGTCCGCCGAACACCCAGGTGATGAGGGCGGCCACCAGGAACCAGCTGGGGGCGACGTAGACGGGAACTCCGAACGGCCGGCCCATGAGGAGCCCGCCGCGGGGGGCCTTGGGGCGCTGCGGCGGACGGCCCTTGGTGGTGCCGGAGTGGGCGAGGGGGCGGTCGGGGTGGGTGTCGGGGTGCGGGTGCCGGTCGCTGTGGGCGGCCTGTGTGAACGGGTGGTCGGCGTCGTGCCGGTCAGGGGTGTGCGGGTCGGTGCTGTCGCCGGGGGCGGGGCGCGCTTCCTCGCGGGAGCCGGACGAGGTCGGTGTCGCGGGGCGGGGTGGGGTGTCGCCGCGCTCGCCTGTGCCGTTCGTGTCGTCCTTGGGCTGCTCGTCGGACGGGGCAGGGTCGGGGCGTGTGGGTTCGGTGGCCGGGGCCTCACGGTCGGCTCGGCGCTCGGTCGACTCGTCGGTGCCGGACCGCGGCTGCCCGCTCCCGCCGCTCTCGTCCACGGTGTCCCCTCGTTCGAAGCGTCTTCCGCCCTGCCGGGCGGATGGGTCTCGGGTCGATGGTATGCGGCCGTCGCGGCGCGTTTCGCCCCGGCACCCCTCTGTTTCCCCGTCCGCCCCGGCGTTGACGGCCGGGGCTGGGTCACTGTCAGTGGTGGGCCGTAAGGTCTGTGGTCATGGAGACGAGCACGGAGGGTGCCGCGGCGGACTGCGGCAGTGACGCCGCGCCGGTGGCAGAGCCGGTGACGGACGAGTACCCGGTGGGGACGGACAGTACGGCGACTGCGGGCGATGCGGGTGAGAGCGCGGCTGCAGCGGGCGGCACGGCCGTGCGCCCGGCGATAGCGCCGGCCTCGCTGTCCCCTTCTCGTGCCAGTGACTTCATGCAGTGCCCGCTGCTCTACCGGTTCCGGGTGATCGACCGGCTGCCCGAGAAGCCGAGCGCGGCGGCGACGAAGGGCACGCTGGTGCACGCGGTGCTGGAGCGGCTTTTCGACGCCCCTGCCGCCGAGCGGACCGCGCCGCGCGCGAAGTCCCTCATCCCGGGCCAGTGGGACCGGCTGCGGGAGAGCAGGCCGGAGGTCGTGGAGCTGTTCGCGGACGACCCCGAGGGCGAGCGGCTGGCGACCTGGCTCGGTGAGGCGGAGCGGCTCGTCGAGCGGTGGTTCGGTCTCGAGGATCCGACGCGGCTGGAGCCGGCCGAGCGGGAGCTGTTCATCGAGGCCGAGCTGGACTCGGGGCTGCGGCTGCGCGGCATCATCGACCGCGTCGACGTGGCGCCCACGGGCGAGGTGCGGATCGTCGACTACAAGACGGGCAAGGCGCCCCGGCCCGAGTACGCCGAGGGTGCGCTGTTCCAGATGAAGTTCTACGCCTTGGTCGTGTGGCGGCTGAAGAAGGTGATCCCTCGCCGGCTCCAGCTCGTCTATCTCGGCAGCGGTGACGTGCTGACGTACGACCCGGTCCTCGCCGACCTGGAGCGGGTCGAGCGCAAGCTGCTGGCGCTGTGGGAGGCGATCCGGGTGGCGACCGAGACGGGCGACTGGCGTCCCCGGCAGACGAAGCTGTGCGGCTGGTGCGACCACCAGGCCCACTGCCCGGAGTTCGGGGGCACTCCCCCGCCGTATCCGCTGCCGGTCAGGGCGGGCGAGTCCGGCGGCGGTGCGCAGGGCAGAATGGGCCCGGACTAGGCGAAGGAGACTCACGTGGCCATCCGCGTCCTACTGGTCGACGACCAGCCCCTGCTGCGTACCGGCTTCCGGATGATTCTGGAGGCGGAGCAGGACATCGCGGTCGTGGGCGAGGCCGGTGACGGCCTCCAAGCTCTCGACCAGGTGCGGGCCCTGCAGCCCGACGTGGTTCTGATGGACATCCGCATGCCTCGCATGGACGGGGTCGAGGCGACGCGGCAGATCACCGGTCCCGGGCGGGACGGCCCGGCGAAGGTGCTGGTGCTGACCACGTTCGATCTCGACGAGTACGTGGTGGAGGCGCTCAAGGCGGGTGCCAGCGGTTTTCTGCTGAAGGACGCCCCGGCCAATGAGCTGGTGCAGGCGATCCGGGTGGTCGCCGGTGGTGAGGCGATGCTCGCGCCGAGCATCACGCGCCGGCTGCTCGACAAGTACGCCACGCATCTGCCGTCGGGTGACGAGCCGGTTCCGGACACCCTGCACACGCTGACGGAGCGCGAGGTGGAGGTGCTGAAGCTGGTGGCGCGGGGTCTGTCCAACGCCGAGATCGCCGCCGACCTGTTCGTCAGCGAGACCACCGTCAAGACGCATGTGGGTCACGTCCTGACCAAGCTGGGCCTGCGGGACCGGGTGCAGGCCGCGGTGTACGCGTACGAGAGCGGGCTGGTGCGTCCCGGCGCCCAGTAGGAGCCTGTACGCCGCCGTACGACGACGCGGAGGGCGCCCCTTCCCAGGAAGGGGCGCCCTCCGCGTTTTCCTGCTTGGAGCAGGTGCGTCGCGTACGACGTCCGTCAGCCCTTGCTCAGCTCCCAGAAGCGGAACACGGTGGAGGCGTCGAGGCAGTACTCCAGGCCGTAGACGTTGTCGCGGACGACCGCGTACTGCTTGGCCTGCCAGACCGGAAGGACGGGGAGTTCCTGGGCCACGATGTCCTGGAGCTCGTTGAACTCGTCGTCCGTCGCGGCGCGGTCGCTCTCGGCGGCTGTGCGCGGGATGAGCGTGCCGGTGATGGCGTCGTTGCTGTAGTTGTTGCTCAGCACGTTGCCCTTGCCGAAGAAGGGGGCCGTGAAGCTGTCGGCGTCCGGGTAGTCCGGGATCCAGCCCTTCACGTACACGCCATACTTGCCGTCGGCAATGTCCTTCTCGTACTGGTCGAACGCGACGGACTGCACATCGGCGTCGAACAGGCCGCTGGCGTTGAGCTGCCGAGCGATCGTCTCCAACTCCTGGTCGGTGGCCGGGCCGTAGCGCGACGGGGTGGACCACAGGGTCAGCTTCACCTTGCCGTCGATGCCCTCGTCCCGCAGGGCCGCGGCGGCCTTCGCCTTGGAGGGGCGGGCGCCGTAGGTGTCGAAGAAGGCCGTGTTGTGGCCGCTGATGCCGGCCGGGATGATGGAGTACAGCGGCGTGGCCGTGCCCTGGTAGACGTCCTTGATGAGGGCGTCACGGTCGATCAGGTAGGCCATGGCCTTGCGGACGCCGAGCTTGCCGGCGACCGGGTCGTCCATGTTGAAGACCAGGTGCTGGACCTCGGCGCTGCTGCCCTCGACGACCTCCACGCCCGAGTCGCCGCCGGACTTCTCGACGTCGGCGATGCCGCCCGCGGTGAGGCCGCGGTAGGCGATGTCGACCTCGTTGGCGCTCAGGGCCTTCTTCAGGGCGTCCTGGTCGCCGTTGAAGAACTTCAGGGTCACGCCGTCGTTCTGTACCTTCGCGGTGCCCTTGTAGTTCTCGTTGACGGAGAAGACGGCCTCGTCGTCGTCGAACTTGTCGAGCTTGTAGGGGCCAGAGCCGACCGCCTGGTCGTCCTTGCGCAGCGCGCCCGCGTCGTACTGTTCCTCGTCGACGATGGAGCCGGCGCCGGAGGCTATCTTGCTCGGGAAGGTGGCGTCGGGGGTGTTGAGCTGGAAGACGACCGTCTTGTCGTCGGGCGTCTCGACCTTGTCGAGCGTGGGGAACATGACCGCGGGACCGTCGGGGTCGTTGATCTTCAGCATGCGGTCGAAGGAGAACTTGACGTCCTTGGCGGTGAGCGCGTCACCGTTGCTGAACTTCAGGCCGTCCTTGAGCGTGCACCTGTAGACCGTCGTCTGCGTGTCGGAGAAGGCGCACTGCTCGGCGGCCTCCGGCTGCGGTTCGGTGGCGCCCTTGGGGAAGCTGAGCAGCGACTGGAAGACGTTGTTGAACAACAGCCAGGAGCCGGGGTCGTAGCCGGAAGCGGGGTCGGTGGCCAGGACGTCGTCCGACATCCCCATGACCACCGAGGTACCGGTTCCCCCGGCGTCGCCGGTCTCCGTTCCACAGCCGGTCAGCAGGCCGGAGGCCAGCCCTGCCACGACGGGCAGGACCGGCCACTGGTTGCGCATGTTCACTTACGAGTGCCTTGTCGTCGGTTGTGAGGTACCCGGGCACCCGTCCTGGATCCCGGGCGTGCCGGCGCCCTGGTCATGGCCGCCGGTCACGGGTGAGGTCAGCCGCTCACGCCACGGCTGAGCTCCCACAGCTGAAGGGTCGAGGAGGAGTTGAGCACGTACGCGGTGCCCGTGACGTCGTCGCCGGCGGCGACGAACTGCTTGCCCTGCCACAGCGGCAGCACAGGCACGTCCTCGGCGACGATGTCCTGAATGTCCGTCAGGCTGCCGGACGCCGACAGCCGGTCGGCGACGCGGCGGGACTCCGGGATGAGGGTGTTGCGGATCGTGCTGTTGGCGTACGGCGAGCCGAGGAAGTTGTCCTTGTCGAGGAACGGCGCGAGGTAGTTGTCGGCGTCCGGGAAGTCCGGGAACCAGCCCATGCCGTAGACCTCGTACTCGCCCTTCTGCTCGGCGGGGCGGAACGTCGCCCAGGGGGCGCCCTTGATGTCGACGTCGAACAGGCCGCTGTCGTTGAGCTGCTTCTTCAGCAGCTCGAACTCCTTCTTCGTGGCCGAGCCGTAGTGGTCGGTCGTGTAGTGCAGCGTGAGCTTCACCGGGGTGGTGACGCCGGCTTTCTCCAGCAGGGACTTGGCCTTGGCGGTGCTCGGGTCGCCGTACTTGTTGAAGAACGCGTTGGAATGGCCCGTGATGCTGGCGGGAACCAGCGAGTACAGCGGTTCGGCCTGGGAGCCGTAGACCTTGGAGACGAGTTCGCCGCGGTCGATGACCTGCGCCATGGCCTGGCGGACGGCCTTGGTCCGCACCGACGGGTCGTCGGTGTTGAAGGCCAGGTAGCGGATTTCCAGGCCGGACATGTCGACGAGGTCGACGGTGTCGTCGGAGTCGGCCGACAGCTTCTGGATCTGCTCGGGCGACATGGTGCGGGTCATCAGGTCGATGTCGCCCTTGTCGAGGGCGGCGCCCATCTCGTCGGCGTCCGCGAAGTTGCGCAGTTCGACCTTGTCGTTGTTCACCTTCAGACTCCCCTTGTAGTCGGGGTTCTTGGTGAACATGGCGGAGACCAGCTCGTCGTTCTTGACCTCGGCCTGGAGGGTGTACGGGCCGGAGCCGTCGAGCTCGAAGCCGTCGCGCAGCTTGTCCTTGGCGTAGATGTCCGGGTCGACGATGCCCGCGACCGGGGTGGACAGCTTGAACGGGAAGGTGGCGTCGGCGGTCTTGAGGTGGAAGATGACCTCGCGGTCGCCCTGGGTCTCGACGGTGTCGATGGTGGACAGCAGGGCGAAGACGCCGCTGTCGGCCTTGAGGGCGCGGGCGCGGTCGATGGAGTACTTCACGTCGTCCGCGGTGACGGGGTCGCCGTTCGCGAACTTCAGGTCCTTGCGCAGGGTGCACGCGTAGCGTTCGTTGCCGCTGTCGGTGAAGCCGCAGGTCTGGGCGGCCTCGGGTACCGGTTCGCCCTCGCCGCGCGGCTGGATCATCAGGGTCTGCACGGTCTGGCGCAGGATGTTCCAGGTGCCGACGTCGTAGGCGTAGGCCGGATCGAGGGGTGCGGGAGCGTCCTTCGAGGCAGTGAACGCGTCCGTGGTGCCGACGACGATCGCGTCGCCGCTGTCGCTGCCGCTGTCGGTTCCGCCACAGGCGGCGAGAACCGGCACAAGCAGGCCGATGACGGCCGGCAGCACCAAACTCTTGCGGTTCATGCTCGGGTTTCTCCAGCTGTCGACTCCGTGTACCCGGCATGCAGGGGTGTCGCGGCGGATCACGGGGTAAGTTCGATGTTCTCGCGACGAGGTTAGTCCGCGCCCGCAGGAGGGTTCGCCGCGACCGGAGTTGAGCCCCCATCACGCTGTGGAGCCGGTCGCGAACGCACCGGAAACCTTGGACCGGAAGGATTCGTGCACCGATCCATCAATCGGGACACAAAGGTGCGCCTCAAGCCCTCGAAGCAGGGGGTGCTGCACACGGCGAGTCACCTGTCGACCCCGTGGGCAGTGGTAAACGTCACAATCTGAACGGTGCTGGCGTGCACCGGAATTCAGCCATCCGGCGCCACTCGAATTCCCTTGCGGAATTCCCGCGCTATCGGTGTTGCACGCTGGGTGAACACCGGCCCTATTTCCGTTGTCGGACGTTGTCAGTCTCCGTCAGAGGGTGATCAGACCGCGCAGAAATGCCAGATCGACCTCTTCCAGTGAGGTCACCACGGTGCGCCGGGCGGCCGGGGTGATCGGCGCAACCGACGGCACGGCCACCACATGACAGCCGGCGGCCTCCGCTGCGGCGACGCCGGTCGCGGTGTCCTCGACGACCGCGCACCGGGCGGGATCCGCGCCCAGTCCGGCCGCGGCGAAAAGGTACGGGTCCGGGTGCGGCTTGGTGCGCTCCACTTCGTCACCGGCGACGGTCAGCGCGAAGTGCTGGGGGCCGAGCGAGGTGAGCACACGGTCGATGATGCGCCGGTGCGAGGCCGAGACCAGGGCCGTGGGGATCTCGTACGCGGCCAGTTCGGCCAGCAGCCGGGCCGCGCCCGGCATCAGCGGCAGGGCGCGGTCGATACGGTCCTCGAAGCCCTGGTTCAGCAGCAGCGTGAGCTCGGCGAGGGCGATGTCGGCGCCGGTGGCCTCGATCAGGAACCCGGCACTGCGGCTCATCGGACCGCCGACCACGACATGGCGCCAGGTGTCGTCGAGGGTGTGCCCCAGGCTCGCGAAGACCTCGACCTCCACGTCCCACCAGAAGCCCTCGGTGTCCACCAGGGTTCCGTCCATGTCGAGGAGGACCGCCTGCAGGGCCGAGCCCTCGGCCGTACGGGTTACTGGTGCGGGGACCGTGCTGGTCATCCACGTACCTCCTTGAAGGGACGACCAGGCCGGTTCCCACGGAGGGAACCGGCCTGCGGTGGACCGTCCAGTGTACGACCTGCGCGGATGAAGCGCCTGGTTTGACCGGTGTGCCTCGGGGCACACCGGTTAACCGCCCGCAATCGGGGCGGGGGGCGCCTCAGCGTGCGTTGAAGTACTTCGCCTCGGGGTGGTGGATGACGATCGCGTCCGTGGACTGCTCGGGGTGCAGCTGGAACTCCTCGGACAGGTGGACGCCGATGCGCTCCGGCTCGAGGAGGTCGGCGATCTTGGCCCGGTCCTCGAGGTTGGGGCAGGCGCCGTAGCCGAGGGAGAAGCGGGCGCCCCGGTACTTCAGCGCGAACATGTCCTCGATGCCGGCCGGGTCCTCACCGGCGAAGCCCAGCTCGGAACGCACGCGCGCGTGCCAGTACTCGGCGAGGGCCTCCGCCAACTGCACGGACAGGCCGTGCAGTTCGAGGTAGTCCCGGTAGGCGTTGGCCTCGAACATCCGGGCCGTCTCCTCACCGATCCGCGAGCCCACGGTGACGACCTGCAGGCCCACGACGTCCGTCTCGCCCGACTCCTGCGGGCGGAAGAAGTCCGCGAGGCACAGCCGCCGGCCACGGCGCTGACGCGGGAAGCTGAAGCGGGTGCGTTCGTTGCCGTGCTCGTCCAGCAGGATCAGGTCGTCGTCCTTGGAGACGCACGGGAAGTAGCCGTAGACCACGGCCGCTTCGAGGAGGTTCTCCGTCTGGAGCTTGTCGAGCAGACCGCGCAGCCGCGGGCGGCCCTCGGTCTCGACGAGGTCCTGGTACGACGGTCCGTCGCCGCTGCGGGTCTCCTTCAGGCCCCACTGGCCCTTGAAGAGTGCGCCCTCGTCGAGCCAGGACGCGTACTCCTTGAGCTGGATGCCCTTGATGACACGGGTGCCCCAGAACGGCGGCTCGGGGAGCGGGTTGTCGGTGGCGACGTCGGAGCGGACGTGCCCTTCCTCGGGGCGCTCGTCCAGGACGGCCGTCGCGGCGGCGCTCTTGACGCGGCGCTGCTTGAGCTCGGGCAGCTGCACGCCGGGCACGCCGCGCTTGACGCCGATGAGGGCGTCCATCAGGCGCAGGCCCTCGAACGCGTCGCGGGCGTAGCGGACTTCGCCCTCGTAGATCTCGTGCAGGTCCTGCTCGACGTACGCGCGTGTGAGGGCGGCGCCGCCGAGGATGACCGGGTAGTCGGCCGCGAGGCCGCGCTGGTTGAGCTCCTCCAGGTTCTCCTTCATGATCACCGTGGACTTCACCAGCAGCCCGGACATGCCGATGACGTCGGCCCGGTGCTCCTCGGCGGCTTCCAGGATCGCGGAGACGGGCTGCTTGATGCCCAGGTTGACCACGTTGTAGCCGTTGTTGGACAGGATGATGTCCACCAGGTTCTTGCCGATGTCGTGGACATCGCCGCGGACCGTGGCCAGCACGATGGTGCCCTTGCCGTCGGCGTCCGTCTTCTCCATGTGCGGTTCGAGGTAGGCGACGGCGGACTTCATCACCTCGGCGGACTGGAGCACGAACGGCAGCTGCATCTGGCCGGAGCCGAACAGCTCGCCGACGACCTTCATGCCGTCCAGGAGCGTCTCGTTGACGATGTCGAGGGCGGAGCGGGCCTGGAGGGCGTCGTCGAGGTCGGCTTCCAGGCCGTTCTTCTCGCCGTCGATGATGCGGCGCTTGAGGCGCTCCTCCAGCGGCAGGGCGGCGAGTTCCTCGGCCTTTCCGGCCTTCAGGGACTTGGCGGTGGCGCCCTCGAACAGGGCCATGAGCTTCTGCAGCGGGTCGTAGCCCTCGGCGCGGCGGTCGTGGATGAGGTCGAGGGCGGTCTGGACCTCTTCCTCGGAGAAGCGGGCGATCGGCAGGATCTTCGACGCGTGCACGATCGCCGAGTCCAGGCCCGCCTTGACGCACTCGTCGAGGAAGACGGAGTTGAGCAGGATGCGGGCGGCCGGGTTCAGGCCGAAGGAGATGTTCGACAGGCCGAGGGTGGTCTGGACGTCCGGGTGGAGCCGCTTGAGCTCGCGGATCGCCTCGATGGTGGCGATGCCGTCCTTACGGGACTCCTCCTGACCGGTGCAGATGGTGAAGGTCAGGGTGTCGATGAGGATGTCGGACTCGAGGATGCCCCAGTTCGTGGTCAGGTCCTCGATCAGCCGTTCGGCGATCTCGACCTTCTTCTCGGGGGTGCGGGCCTGGCCCTCCTCGTCGATGGTCAGCGCGATGAGCGCGGCGCCGTGCTCGCGGGCGAGCTTGGTGACCTTCGCGAAGCGGGACTCGGGGCCGTCGCCGTCCTCGTAGTTGACGGAGTTGATGACCGCGCGCCCGCCGAGCTTCTCCAGGCCGGCCTGGATGACGTCGACCTCGGTCGAGTCCAGGACGATCGGCAGCGTGGAGGCGGTGGCGAAGCGGCCGGCCAGCTCCTCCATGTCGGCGACGCCGTCCCGGCCGACGTAGTCGACGCACAGGTCGAGCATGTGGGCGCCCTCGCGGATCTGGTCGCGGGCCATCTCCACACAGTCGTCCCAGCGCGCCTCCAGCATGGCCTCGCGGAACTTCTTCGAGCCGTTGGCATTGGTGCGCTCGCCGATGGCCAGGTAGGAGGTGTCCTGGCGGAACGGGACCGTCTGGTAGAGAGATGCGGCGCCGGGCTCGGGCTGCGGCGTGCGCTCGACGGGCGTGGCCTCCCGGACCCGGTCCACGAGCTGCCTGAGGTGCTCGGGGGTGGTGCCGCAGCAGCCGCCGACGAGGTTCAGGCCGTAGTCCCGTACGAAGGTCTCCTGGGCGTCGGCCAGGCCCTCGGGGTCGAGCGGGAAGTGGGCGCCGTCCTTGGTGAGGATCGGCAGGCCTGCGTTCGGCATGCACAGCAGCGGGGTGCGCGAGTGCCGGGCGAGGTAGCGCAGGTGCTCGCTCATCTCGGCCGGGCCCGTCGAGCAGTTCAGGCCGATCATGTCGACGCCGAGGGGCTCCAGCGCGGTCAGCGCGGCGCCGATCTCGGAGCCGAGCAGCATCGTGCCGGTGGTCTCGAAGGCCATGGACACCAGCAGCGGCACCTCGGTGCCGGTCGCCTCCATGGCGCGGCGGGCGCCCAGGATCGACGACTTCGTCTGCAGGAGGTCCTGCGTGGTCTCCACGATCAGGGCGTCCGCGCCGCCGGCGAGCAGGCCCTCGGCGTTCGCCTGGAAGCCGTCGCGCAGCGTGCCGTAGCCGATGTGGCCGAGGGTCGGCAGCTTCGTGCCGGGTCCGATCGAGCCGAGCACCCACCGCTGGCGGCCGTCACGGGCACCGAACGCGTCGGCCGTCTCGCGGGCGATACGGGCGCCCGCCTCGGACAGCTCGTACACCCGGTCGGCGATGTCGTACTCGGCCATGGCCGAGTGGTTTGCGCCGAACGTGTTCGTCTCGACGCAGTCCACGCCCGCGCCGAAGTACTCCTCGTGCACGGAGCGGACGATGTCGGGGCGGGTCAGGTTGAGGATCTCGTTGCAGCCCTCGAGGTTCTCGAAGTCCTCGAGTGTGGGCTCCTGGGCCTGCAACATGGTGCCCATCGCTCCGTCGGCGACCACCACTCGGGTGGCGAGCGCCTCGCGGAGCGCGGACACACGGGTCCGGCTGTCGGCGGAAGGGGTCGGTGGCAACGAGGCCATGTAAGGGCTCCCTGGAGTGCGACGGCTGTCGGCTTTGCGCCCTTTACGGATCCGTCCGCGGTGGGCGCACGCCGCCAGGGTAGCCGGGACCGCCGTCGAACGGTCGGGCGGTCCACGAGGCGGGACGAGGATGACGGCAGGGTCGATCTTCGGCCACGGGCCACGCAACACCAGTGGACGGATAACCGCCGACCATTGGCGGGAGGTCGGCATCGACCGGTAGTGTTCGACATTGCCGAACGGCGGCAGCGACGTCGCACGGTCGACGCTCGAAGGGGACGGAGGCAGTACGGCGATGGCACGGAACATCCAGTCGCTCGAACGGGCGGCCGCGATGCTGCGGCTCCTCGCAGGCGGTGAGCGGCGGCTCGGCCTGTCCGACATCGCCTCGTCGCTGGGCCTCGCCAAGGGCACCGCCCACGGAATCCTGCGCACCCTCCAGCAGGAGGGCTTCGTCGAGCAGGACGACGCCTCCGGGCGCTACCAGCTGGGCGCCGAGCTGCTGCGGCTGGGCACCACCTACCTGGATGTACACGAGCTGCGGGCCCGCGCCCTGGTGTGGACGGACGACCTGGCCCGCTCCAGCGGGGAGAGCGTGTATCTGGGCGTGCTGCACCAGCAGGGCGTACTGATCGTCCACCACGTCTTCCGCCCCGACGACAGCCGCCAGGTGCTGGAGATCGGGGCCATGCAGCCGCTGCACTCCACCGCCCTCGGCAAGGTCCTGTCGGCGTACGACCCGGTCGCGCACAGCGAGGTGATCGAGGCCGACCGCAAGGCCTTCACCGACCGCACCGTGTGCGAGCTGGACGCCTTCGAGCACATCCTCGACGTGACACGCGCGCGTGGCTACGCGGCCGACGTCGAGGAGACCTGGGAGGGCGTCGCCTCCGTCGCCGCCTGCATCCACGACCGGCGCCGGATGCCGGTCGGCTCGGTCGGCATCACCGGTGCCGTGGAGCGGCTGTGCCGGGACGGCGAGCTGCGCCCCGAGCTGGTGGCGGCGGTGCGCGACTGCGCCCGCGCGGTGTCACGGGACCTGGGCGCCGGGCGGTTCTGAGAAGCCGGACGGGGCGAGAAACGGACACCGGAACGTCGTAGGACGTTCCGGCGCTTCGCCGTTCCCCCGCACTGCCGTCACCGGTGTCGACAAATCAACACAAGCAACAACGATCGCACATTCGACGACGTGACTCTTGACGCATGTGTGACGCCGGGGCAAGCTCCCGTCCATCGGTCGGCATTGTCGAACACCTACCGGCAATACGCGCTAGAGTGTGACAACGCCAAGGGCCGGCGCCGCTCTCACCCGAGGGCGACGCGAACCACCGGAGGGACCCGGAGGTTCGGCTTCCCCTGGACGAAGGACAAAGGAGTCGCGGGTGTCCAGCTCCGACATCTTCATCGGCGAGACCATCGGTACCGCCATACTCATCCTGCTCGGCGGCGGCGTCTGCGCCGCTGTGACGCTGAAGGCCTCCAAGGCCCGCAACGCCGGCTGGCTCGCCATCACCTTCGGGTGGGGCTTCGCAGTACTCACGGCGGTGTACACCTCGGCGCCCCTGTCCGGCGCCCACCTGAACCCGGCCGTGACCGTCGCGCTCGCGATCAAGGACAGCGACTGGAGCAACGTTCCGGCGTACTTCGCCGGACAGCTGCTCGGTGCCATGATCGGTGCGGCTCTGGTGTGGGTCGCCTACTACGGCCAGTTCCACGCCCACCTCACCGACAAGGAGATCGTCGGCGGTCCGGGTGCGCAGGCCACGACGGCCAAGGCCGTCGAGGCCCAGGAGAAGGGCGCCGGCCCGGTCCTGGGCATCTTCTCCACCGGTCCCGAGATCCGGAACGCGGTGCAGAACCTCCTCACGGAGATCATCGGCACGGTCGTGCTGGTGCTCGCGGTCCTCACACAGGGCCTGAACGACAGCGGCAAGGGCCTCGGCACGCTGGGCGCCCTGATCACCGCGCTCGTGGTCGTCTCGATCGGTCTGTCGCTCGGCGGCCCGACCGGCTACGCGATCAACCCGGCCCGTGACCTCGGTCCGCGTATCGTCCACGCCCTGCTGCCCCTGCCCAACAAGGGCGGTTCCGACTGGGGCTACGCCTGGATCCCGGTGGTCGGTCCGCTGATCGGCGGCGCCATCGCGGCAGGCATCTACAACGTCGCTTTTGCTTAGGAGTACGAGCTTCACCCGTTCGAGTGAGAAGCACCGAAACTCTCAGCACGCGCCGTACGTAAAGCCCCATAACCACGGAACTTCCAGGAGCAGACAGTGACCGACGCCCACACCGCCGGGCCCTTCATCGCCGCCATCGACCAGGGCACCACCTCGTCCCGCTGCATCGTCTTCGACCGCGACGGCCGGATCGTCTCCGTCGACCAGAAGGAGCACGAGCAGATCTTCCCGAAGCCGGGCTGGGTCGAGCACAACGCCAACGAGATCTGGACCAACGTCCAGGAGGTCGTCGCTGGGGCCATCCAGAAGGCCGGCATCACCCGCGACGACATCAAGGCCATCGGTATCACCAACCAGCGCGAGACCACCGTGCTGTGGGACAAGAACACCGGTGAGCCCGTCCACAACGCCATCGTCTGGCAGGACACCCGCACCGACGCCCTGTGCCGGGAGCTCGGCCGCAACGTCGGCCAGGACCGCTTCCGCCGCGAGACCGGCCTCCCCCTCGCTTCCTACTTCGCCGGTCCCAAGGCCCGCTGGCTGCTGGACAACGTCGAGGGCCTCAAGGAGCGCGCCGAAGCCGGCGACATCCTCTTCGGCACCATGGACACCTGGGTCATCTGGAACCTGACCGGCGGTGCCAACGGCGGCAAGCACGTCACCGACGTCACCAACGCCTCCCGCACCATGCTGATGAACCTCCACACCATGGCGTGGGACGAGAAGATCGCCGAGTCGATCGGCGTGCCGACCCAGATCCTCCCCGAGATCCGCTCCTCCGCCGAGGTCTACGGCGAGATCACCGGCGGCAAGCTGGGCGACCTGCTCGGCGGCATCCCGGTCGCCTCCGCGCTCGGCGACCAGCAGGCGGCCCTGTTCGGCCAGACCTGTTTCTCCGAGGGCGAGGTCAAGTCGACGTACGGCACCGGCACCTTCATGGTGATGAACACCGGTGAGAAGATCATCAACTCCTACGCGGGCCTGCTGACCACGGTCGGCTACAAGATCGGCGACCAGCCGACGGTCTACGCCCTGGAGGGCTCGATCGCCGTCACCGGCTCCCTGGTGCAGTGGATGCGCGACCAGATGGGCCTGATCTCCACCGCTGCCGAGATCGAGACGCTCGCGCTGTCGGTCGAGGACAACGGCGGCGCCTACTTCGTGCCGGCCTTCTCCGGCCTGTTCGCCCCGCACTGGCGCTCCGACGCCCGCGGTGTGATCGCCGGCCTGACCCGGTACGTCACCAAGGCGCACCTGGCGCGTGCCGTCCTGGAGGCCACGGCCTGGCAGACCCGGGAGATCGCCGACGCCATGGTCAAGGACTCCGGCGACGAGCTGGTGGCCCTCAAGGTCGACGGTGGCATGACCGCCAACAACCTGCTGATGCAGACGCTCTCCGACGTCCTGGACGCACCCGTGGTGCGCCCGATGGTCGCCGAGACCACCTGCCTCGGCGCCGCCTACGCCGCCGGTCTCGCCGTCGGCTTCTGGAACAGCACCGACGACCTGCGTGCCAACTGGCGCCGGGCCGCCGAGTGGACCCCCCGCATGGACGCGGAGACCCGCGACCGTGAGTACAAGAACTGGCTCAAGGCCGTCGAGCGGACCATGGGCTGGCTCGATGAGGACGACGAGAACTGACCGCAGCTCTCGAACTCTGATGAGGAGTAAGAACCCGAAATGACCAGTCAGACCACCCTGCAGTCCGTGCCTGCCCTCGGTACGCACCCGGCCTCCGGCTCCAACCCGAGCCGCGCCGAGACCCGGGAACAGCTCGCCAAGGCGTCGTACGACCTTCTCGTGATCGGCGGCGGCATCCTGGGCATCTCCACCGCCTGGCACGCCGCGCAGTCCGGCCTCAGGGTGGCTCTGGTCGACGCCGGCGACTTCGCCGGCGCCACCTCCTCCGCCTCCTCCAAGCTGCTCCACGGCGGTCTGCGCTACCTGCAGACCGGCGCGGTGAAGCTGGTGGCGGAGAACCACTTCGAGCGCCGTGCGGTCTCCCGCCAGGTGGCCCCCCACCTGGCGAACCCGCTCACGTTCTACCTCCCCGTGTACAAGGGCGGGCCGCACGGCGCCGCGAAGCTCGGGGCGGGCGTGTTCGCCTACTCCGCGCTCTCCGCCTTCGGTGACGGCGTCGGACACCTCCTCTCCCCCGCCAAGGCGGCGCAGGACGTGCCCGAGCTGCGCACCGACAACCTCAAGGCCGTGGCCGTGTACGGCGACGACCAGATGAACGACGCGCGCATGGCGCTGATGACGGTCCGCGGGGCCGTCGAGGCGGGCGCGGTCGTGCTCAACCACGCCGAGGTCACCGGCCTGCGCTTCACCAAGGGCCGGGTGACCGGCGCGGACCTGAAGGACCGCACGACCGGTGACGAGTTCGGCGTCAACGCCCGCCTCGTGCTCAACGCGACCGGCCCGTGGGTCGACCACCTGCGCAAGATGGAGGACCCCGATGCCGCGCCGTCGATCCGCCTGTCGAAGGGCGCGCATCTGGTCCTGAAGCGGACCGCGCCCTGGAAGGCGGCGCTCGCCACCCCGATCGACAAGTACCGCATCACCTTCGCCCTGCCCTGGGAGGACATGCTCCTGCTGGGCACCACGGACGAGGAGTTCGAGGGCGACCCGGCGGACGTCGCGGTCACCGAGAAGGACATAGCCCAGATCCTGGACGAGGCCGCGTTCTCCATCCGGGACCAGCAGCTGGACCGCGACCTCATCACCTACTCCTTCGCGGGTCTGCGCGTGCTGCCGGGCGGTCCCGGTGACACGGCAAAGGCCAAGCGCGAGACGGTCGTGACCGAGGGCCGGGGCGGCATGCTCTCCGTCGCGGGCGGCAAGTGGACCACCTTCCGGCACATCGGCCGCACGATCATGAAGAAGCTGGAGGCGCTGCCGGGCCACCCGCTGGGCGACGACTTCGAGCCGATCGCCTCGCTGCCGAAGAAGCTGCCGCTGCCGGGCATCGCCAACCCGCGCGCGGTCGCCCACCGTCTGCTCACCGACCGCCCGGCGCCGGGTCCGCGCATGGCGGCCGACACCGCCAGGCACCTGGCCACCCACTACGGCTCGCTGGCCTTCGACATCGCCCGCATCGCCAACGAGAACCCGGAGCTGGGCGAGCGCGTCCACCCGGACGCCCCGGAGATCTGGGCCCAGGTCGTCTACGCCCGGGACAACGAGTGGGCCGAGACGCAGGACGACGTGCTGCGCCGCCGTACGACGCTGACGATCCGGGGTCTGGCGACGGACGACGTCCGGGCGAAGGTCCAGGACCTGCTCGACAAGAAGTGACCTCGCACGCGCCGCGGGAGGGTTTCGCCGGATGAGCCTCCCACGGCGCCAGGTCCGGCCACTCCCCTGACCAGGCCGGACCGCACGAGGGCGGCCCCTTCCGCACCGGGGCCGGCCACCACCGGAGGGGGCGGCTCCACGCCGACGGAGCCGCCCCTTCCGTCTCTCGGGGACGCTTCGCCCCTCAAAGGGAACCTCTCGCCCCCAAGGAACCCTTCGCCCCCCTGGGAACCTCTCCCCCCCCCAGCGAACCTTTCGCCCCCAAAGAACCTTCGCCCTCCCCAGGGAACCTTTCGCCCCAAGGAACCTTTCGCCTCTCAGGGAAGCAGCGCCCCGCCGAGCCGCCTCCAGTGCGCCGACGCGGATGCGCCCGGCTCGATGCCGATCACCTGGACGGCGACATGATCGGCCCCCGCCGCGACATGGGCCCGGAGCTTGCCGGCCACCGTGTCCACGTCTCCCCAGAACACCAGGTCGTCCACGAGGCGGTCGCTGCCGCCGTGCTCGATCTCCTCGTCCGAGTAGCCCAGCCTGCGGAACTTGGCGAGGTTGTACGGGGTGCTGAGATACGGCCGCAGATGCTCACGTGCCGTCGCGCGCGCCCGGGCGGGGTCAGGCTCGAGGAGTACCGGGTGCTCGACGCCGAGAAAGCCGTCCGGACCCAGGATCTCCCTCGCGGCTGCGGTGTGGGCGGTGTTGACGTGGTAGGTGTGCGCGCCGAGGGAGCGGTCCCGGGCCAGGGCGAGCATCTTGGGGCCGTACGCGGCCAGGACGCGCCGTACCGGGATCCGTGGCGCCGGGACGGGTGACTCCTCGGCGAGGGCATCAAGTTCGTCGAGGTACTCGGCCATCGCCGCCAGCGGTTTGACGCCCGGCCTCTTGAGCCCGCCGAAGCCCAGGCCGAGCACATGCCGGTCCGGGTAGGCGTCGGCCAGCAGGGCGCTCGCGCCGTACGTCGCCCGGGCCTCGCGGGACCAGATCTGGGCGATGCCGTTGACCACGTGCAACCGCTCGGTGCCGGCGAGCAGGAAGCCGGCGTGGGTGAGGGCCTCGCGGCCGCCGACTTCGGGGACCCACAACGCCCGCCAGCCCCGTTCCTCCAGCTCCTGGGCCGAGTCGCGTACCTCTGTGGCCGACTGGTGCTCGAAGTCGAAGGTGTAGATGCCGAACGTTCCCAGGTTCATCATGGATCGGAATATCGCAGATTCTCGATATGAGGCGCAACAGACACGCCATTCCCGACGCGAGACACGCCAACTGCTAGAGGGTCTGTCCGAGTTGGGCGACCAGCCCGGCGATGCGGTCCTCGTCGCGCCGGTAGTGGGTCCACTTCCCCACCCGCGTCGCCCGCACCAGCCCCGCACGCTGCAGCTCCGCCAGATACGCCGACACCGTCGACTGCGCCAGCCCGGCCTTGGCCTGGATGTGGCTCACGCACACCCCGACCTCGCCGGGATCCGCGATGGCCCGGTCCATGGGGAAGTGCCGCTCGGGCTCACGCAGCCACAGCAGCAACTGCAGGCGTACCGGATTCGACAACGCCCGCAGGGCGCTGACCAGGTCGGGATCCGGTGAGCTCGCTGCGTCGGCCATGAGTCCGGAGTATAGGTCGCCCACTCGATCGACCCCGCATAATGGCGTCAGACATCGGATGTCTTGCACGGCATCCTGAACGGCAGGGAGGCCGGTCATGGCAGTCACCGACGAGGCGATCGAGAAGATCAAGGGCATGATCGTCTCCGGCGCGCTCCGCCCCGGCGACCGGCTCCCCAAGGAGAGCGAACTGGCTGCCGAACTCGGACTGTCCCGCAACTCCCTGCGGGAGGCCGTGCGCGCCCTGTCGCTGATCCGGATCCTGGACGTACGGCAGGGCGACGGCACGTACGTCACGAGCCTGGACCCGCAACTGCTGCTGGAGGCGCTGAGCTTCGTCGTCGACTTCCACCGCGACGACACGGTGCTGGAGTTCCTCGCCGTGCGCCGCATCCTGGAACCGGCGGCCACGGCGATGGCGGCGTCGAGGATCAGCGAACAGCAACTGAACGCGCTGACGAACCAGTTGGACAAGCTCGGCAACGACCCGTCCGTGGAGGAGCTGGTCGCCTGCGACCTGGAATTCCACCGGGGCATCGTGCAGAGCTCGGGGAACTCGGTGCTCTGCTCGCTGCTGGACGGCCTGTCCGGGCCCACCACGCGAGCGCGCATCTGGCGTGGGCTCACCCAGGAGGACGCGGTCAGCCGGACCCTGCACGAACACCGGGCGATCCTGGAGGCGTTGCGGGACCGCGACGCGGAGGCGGCCCGGTCGTGGGCGACGGTGCACATCGCGAGCGTGGAGCAGTGGCTGCGGTCCACTCTGTGACGCGGGGCGGGGGCACGAGAGCCGGCCGTCGGGGGCGACGCCGAAGGGTGCGCCCCAGAACCAGCAGCCGCCGATCGGGGACACGCCGGCCGTCGAAGACCGCGCCGATCCACCCCTTCCCTGCCCGTCGGCCCTTCCGTCATCCCGACCCCCGGCCGGTACAGGCGCCCCGCCAGGACACCAGCGGCGGGTGCGGGCCGCCGGCCGCCGTGCCGGCACCTCCGCCTCCCACTGCCGCAGTGCGGCGACGGCCGCGGGGACCCGTCACGGCCCAGCGCGGCAGCAGCGCCGCGCCCCCGGCCGCCAGGTCCTCGACACGCACGGGCGACCAGCAGCGCCCCCAGGTTGCCCACGATCCCGGCGCTCCGCAGACGTGCCCTTGAGGCAACTCCGCTCAACCGGCGAAGAGTTCCGCAGGTCGGCCACGTCAGGGGGCGGCTTCGGCCGATGCCACACGAGTGGGTGACGGAATCCGTCAACCGCGCCCGTCGGCCGGACACAGCTCGGATGACTGCGGGGTGTTCCGGGGTGGTGAACGGGGCAGTGATCCGTTCACCACCCCATGCAAGGGGGCTGCGGGCGCCCGCGTCGCACGCCGTAAGGTTGGGTAGTCAGGCGAGGGCACGTCGGAAGGAGGCACTGGGTGATCGAGCTCGAGGGGGTTCCCGAGCTGATCGACCCGGTCATGGTGGCCGCGTTCGAGGGCTGGAACGATGCCGGCGACGCCGCCTCCACCGCGGTCGCGCATCTGGACAGGGAGTGGAAGGGCGAAGTGTTCGCGGCGCTGGACGCCGAGGACTACTACGACTTCCAGGTGAACCGCCCCACGGTGTGGATGGACGACGGAGTGCGCAAGATCACGTGGCCCACGACAAGGTTGTCGGTGGTCCGCATCAGCGGTGAGAAGCCGCGTGATCTCGTCCTAGTCCGAGGTATCGAGCCATCCATGCGCTGGCGCTCGTTCTGCAACGAGCTCCTCGGCTTCGCGCACGAGCTGGGCGTGGAGCTGGTGGTCATCCTGGGCGCCCTGCTCGGCGACACCCCGCACACGCGTCCGGTCCCGATCAGCGGGACCACGTCCGACTCGGACCTGGCCCGCCGCATGGATCTGGAGGAGACCAAGTACGAGGGCCCGACGGGCATCGTCGGCGTCCTCCAGGAAGCGTGCACCCACGCGGGCGTACCGGCCGTGTCGCTGTGGGCCGCCGTACCGCACTACGTCTCGCAGCCGCCCAACCCGAAGGCGACGCTGGCCCTGCTCAACCGGCTCGAGGACCTGATCGACGTACGCATCCCGCTGGGCGAGCTGCCCGAGGACGCGCGCGCCTGGCAGGTCGGCGTGGACCAGCTGGCCGCCGAGGACAGCGAGGTCGCGGAGTACGTGCAGTCGCTGGAGGAGGCCCGGGACACGGCGGAGCTGCCGGAGGCGTCGGGCGAGGCGATCGCCCGCGAGTTCGAGCGGTATCTGCGCAGACGGGACCCGTCGGCGGGCGGGCACGCCACGGCGGACGGCGGGGAGGCCGGCCCGTTCCTGAAGGACAACCCGGGCGGCCGGACGAAGCCGCCCAAGCCGCCGAGGCCGAGCGGCACGGACGACGACGAGTCGTCGGAGGAGTGAGGACGAGGGCGGTGCGCCGGGCGCACCGCCCTCGCTCGCCTCACGGGGACGGGACGGAACTCGTCAGGCCGTTCGGGGTTCGCGCCGTCCCGGAGCTCACGCCGTCCCGGGGTTTGCGCCGTCCCGGAGTTCACACCGGCACGGAGATCACGCCGGCACGGAGCTCACACCGGCACGGAGATCACGTCGTACGTCGTCTCCGGTGCCGGCGTCGTGGTGAAGCGCGCGTTGGGCAGGTAGAGGCGGCCCTGGTACGCGGCCGCCGTGGTCGGTACGTCGAACAGCGGGTCGGTGATCCGGCGCTGGAAGACGCCGCTGCGGCCGTCGGCGGCGAGAGTGAACACGTCGATGGCGTTCTGCCGGTTCTGGACGACGTACAGCGTCCGCCCGGTCAGCAACAGCCCGTCGCCGTTGGTCAGCGGGGCCGCGTCGCCGAGGTCCACCAGCTCGGTGACGCCCGTGCGCGAGTTCACGCGGTGCAGGCCGCCGACCCCGGACTGCACCACCAGCAGGGCGGATCCGTCGGGGGTGCCGGTGATGCCGTTGGCGTTGACGACCTCGCCGGGGACCTGGCTCCAGGCGCCGCTCAGGGTGAGCGTCACGACCTCGTCCGCGTCCGGCAGTTCGCCGCGCCGCCCGAGCGGCAGGGCGTAGAGCGCGGGTTGGTAGGAGTCGGTGAACCAGGCCGTGCGCGCGGTCAGGAACACGTCGTTGGCGAAGGTCGGGGTCGCCGTGGTCAGGACGTACGAGGCGAGGATCCTGCCGCTGCGGACGTCCACGACGCGGGCGCCCTGGCCGCGTCCGGCGACGAACAGGCGCCCCCGGTGATCGAGTTTGAGCCCGACGGAGGGCGTGCCCGGCCCGGCCGAGATGACGGAACCCTCGCCGGTGCGCAGGTCGGCGCGGTAGATCGAGCCGTCGCCGAGGGAGCCGAGGTAGGCGTACGGTCCGCCGCCGATGGTGATGCCCTCCGGGCGGAAGCCGTTCGGGAGGTGGATCACGGTGGGCCGGGGTGGATTTCCGGCCGCCGTGGCGGGAGTGCCGGCGGCCGCGACGAGTACGGCACCGGCGGTGGCGGCGCCGGCCGTCAGGAGTGCGCGGCGGGTGGGATGAGGTGCGAAGGAGCGGTGCTCGGGGGCCACGGTGCGTCCTTCCGCGGACAGGACCGGCCGTCGGCTGGTCCAACGGTCAACTGACTCCTCCACCCCACCACAAGCCGGCCGCCCCCGCAGCCGTGGACAGCCTCTCGACAGCGACTGGACACATCTGACCCGATTTCCGCGTGACATCTGTTTCCAGCCGGATTGCACACGTTGCCCAATTCAACTTGTTTCCAAACCGAGTTGGCGAAAGCGGTCTGGACGGAACGGTCCGCGAGTGCTTGGTTGTCCCCCGAAGGCGCGCCGCACCACCCGCACTTGCCACCCGCAGGACCGAAGGGAGCGGCAGACGATGACCGACCAGGCACAGCCGGCTCAGGGCCCGGGAGCGTCCGGGCCGGGGCCCGACGGAGCGGGATTCACCTATCGAGGAGCCGAGCAGGAACTGATCGTCGTCGCCCGACCGGAGGCCCGGCTGCGTGCCCGGGCCGAGGGCGTGCGGTCCGCGGCGGGCGCCGACGTCTCGGCTCTCAACATGTTCCTCACCGACGAACAGCTGTCACTGGAGCCCCTGTTCGGCAGCGAGGAACGCCTCCAGCAGGCCACCGGCGCGCAGGACGTGCCCGACCTCGCGCTGTTCTACCGGGTGCGCGGCGGGGAGAGCCGCGCCGAGGAACTGCGGGCCCGTATCGCCGCGCTGCCGGGGATCGACACGGCGTACGTGAAGCCGGGTGCGGTGCCCGCCTCCTTCGGGCGGATCGGGGAGGACGGCGGGCGGCTGAAGGAGGGCACGCCCCTCACGCCCGACTACAGCGGCCGACAGGGATATCTGCGGCCCGCGCCCGAGGGCGTCGACGCGCACTGGGCCTGGCAGCGGCCCGGCGGCACCGGTCAGGGCGTGACCGTGATCGACGTGGAGGGCTCCTGGCAGCTCGGCCACGAGGACCTGGCCGCCAAACTGGCCGGCGTCGTCGTCGGCACCCCGCTGACCGACCTCGCCTGGCGCAACCACGGCACCGCCGTGATCGGCGTGATCGGCGGCGACCGGGGCGAGCACGGCGTGACCGGCATCGTGCCGGACACGGTGACCGCGGCCGCGTCCTTCCAGGGCCTCGGCACGGCGGCCGCGATCCAGGCGGCGGCCGACCGGCTGAGCCCCGGCGACATCGTGCTGATCGAACTGCACCGCCCGGGGCCCCGGTTCGAGTACGCCGAACGCGACGACCAGCGCGGCTACGTCGCTCTCGAATGGTGGCCGGACGACTTCGCCGCCGTCCGCCACGCCACCGCCAAGGGCGTCCTCGTGGTCGCCGCCGCGGGCAACGGCGCCGAGTCGCTCGACGACGCCGTCTACGAGCGCCGCCCGGACGGCTTCCCCGAGTCGTGGCGCAACCCCTTCAACCCCTCCAACCCGTCCTCCGGGTCCGTGCTGGTCGGCGCGGGCGCCCCGCCGCCCGGCACCCACGGCCGCGACCACGGACCCGACCGCTCACGGCTGGCGTTCTCCAACTACGGCGCCCGGGTGGACGCGCAGGGCTGGGGCCGCGAGGTGACGACGACCGGCGGCTCCTGGGACAGGCCCGGCGATCTGCAGGGCGGGCCCGAGGAGATCGCCTGGTACACCGACACGTTCTCGGGGACGTCGTCCGCCTCCCCGGTGGTGGTCGGCGCGCTGGCCGCGCTCCAGGGCATGCTCAAGGCGGCGGGCCAGCCGCCGATGTCCCCCGAGCGCGCATGTGCCGTACTGCGGGCGACGGGTTCCCCGCAGCAGGACGCCCCGGGCCGGCCCGCCTCCCAGCGGATCGGCAACCGGCCCGACATCAAGGCGGCCGTCACCCATCTGGTGCCGCAGGCGGTCGGCTCCGGCCGGGCCGAGCGGTACTGGGACGAGCTGCTGCCGTATCCGCGTGAACTTCCGCCCCGGCTCCGGCTGTTCGTGGCCGGCGAGTGGCGCAACCTCAACCACCCGTCCCCGGAGATCCGCCAGGCGGTCCACACCGCCTTCGCGGGGGGACGGCCCGATGTCCGAGTGTGGTTCTCGGACGAGGAGATCGTCGGCCTGGTGATCACCGGCTGACGCAGCCCATCACATCAAGGGAAGGTGACACCCGAATGAGCACCACCCCGCAGATGAGTCACATGGGACAACAGCAGGGCCAGCAGTTCCCGAGCACGTCGCCGTACCAGCAGCAGCCGTCCGGGCAGCAGCAGGGCTACGGCCAGCAGCAGCCGTACGGCATGGGCATGAGCGGTTCGCTGGAGCAGCTCCAGCAGCTCGGCCAGCAGCAGCCCTACCAGCAGCTGCTCCAGCAGCTCGGGCAGCAGTTCGGCCAACAGCAGCCCCAGCAGCAGCTGGGCCAGCAGCAGTTCGCCGGCCAGCAGCAGAACCCGCAGCAGAACCAGCAGGACCAGCAGGCGCAGCAGGCCGAGCAGCAGATGCAGCAGCAGTTGCAGCAGGTCGCGCTGGCGGCGGTGCAGCAGGTCGTCCAGCAGGTCCAGGCGCAGGCACTGGCCTCCGGCGTGGCGAACGGCTTCATCGACATCGTCCACCCGCTGCAAGGGCAGCCGCATCAGATCTTCCTGCGCATCAACAACCAGTTCCGGGTCCTGAACAACCCGAACCCGCAGATCCACCAGCAGGTCCAGCAGGCCTTCGCGTTCGGGCACCAGGTGATCGGCATCTGGGACACCCAGTCGCCGAGCGTGCTGCGCAGCGTCCGCATCCAGCGACTCTGACGAGCACCTGAACAAACGCGTCGGGGCGCTTCCACCCGTGGGGAGGAAGCGCCCCTGTCGTGTCCGGGGTGGTCGGGGGCGCCTAGAGAGCTACGCCCAACAGCGCGTCCACAGCCCGCGATACGACGCCGGGGGCGCCCGGGTCCGTGCCGCCGCTCCCCTCCTGTGCGGCGGCCCAGCGGTCGACCGCGGCGAGCGCGGCCGGGGCGTCCAGGTCGTTGGCCAGGGCCTCGCGGATCTCCTCGACGAGCGCCTCGGCGGGCGGTCCGTCGGGCCGGGACACGGCGGCACGCCAGCGGCCGAGACGGGCCACGGCGTCCTCCAGCACCCGGTCGGTCCACTCCCAGTCGGCCCGGTAGTGGTGGGCGAGGAGGGCGAGCCGGATGGCGGCGGGATCGACGCCGTCGCGGCGCAGCTGGGAGACGAAGACGAGATTGCCCTTGGACTTCGACATCTTCTCGCCGTGCAGCGCGACCATGCCGGCGTGGACGTAGGCCTTGGCCATGGGGAACTCGCCGGTGAGCACCTGGGCGTGCGAGGCGCCCATCTCGTGGTGCGGGAAGGCGAGGTCGGAGCCGCCGCCCTGGACGTCGAAGCCCATGCCGAGGTGGTCGAGGGCGATGGCGACGCACTCGATGTGCCAGCCGGGCCGGCCGCGTCCGAGCGAACCGCCGTCCCAGTTGGGCTCGCCCGGGCGGGCGGCCATCCACAGCATCGGGTCGAGCGGGTTCTTCTTGCCCGGCCGCTCCGGGTCGCCGCCGCGCTCGGCGGACAGCAGCCTCATGGCGGCGGCGTCGAGGCCCGACACCTTGCCGAAGTTCGGGTCGGACTCGACGGAGAAGTAGATGTCGCCGTCAAGTTCGTACGCGGCACCCGCGTCCCGCAGGCGCTCCACGAGCGGCACGATGCCGGGTATCGCCTCGACCGCGCCGATGTAGTGCTGCGGGGGCAGCATGCGCAGGGCGGTCATGTCCTCGCGGAAGAGGGCCGTCTCCTTCTCGGCGAGGGCGGCCCAGTCGATGTCGTCACGCTCGGCCCGCTCCAGGAGCGGATCGTCGATGTCGGTGACGTTCTGGACGTAGTGAACCTGCCGCTTGGTGTCGAGCCACACGCGCTGCACGAGGTCGAACGCGTTGTAGGTCGCCGCGTGCCCCAGGTGAGTGGCGTCGTACGGCGTGATGCCGCAGACGTAGATACGGGCGACGGGACCGGGGTCGAGGCTGACCAGGCCCCCGGTCGCGGTGTCGTGGATCCTCAGGTCGCGGCCCTGACCGGGCAGGGCGGGGACCTCAGAAGCGGGCCAGGCATACATGTCATGAGCCTAACCGGACGGATGTTCCGTACACGAACCGGACCAGGCCGGATGGCCGGTGAGGCGTTCTTGCGCGATACCGGCCGCTGTGCTGCGCGCGATACGGAGAGTGTGCTCCTACACGGGCGGCCAGGGAATGGCCGGCCACTGTCCGCTCGGCTCCGGATGCTTCCCGGACGTCAGCAGCGCCTCGACCCGCGCGCGTGTGGCTTCCACCTCGGCGGCCGTGATCAGCCCGGTGAGGCGTACGGCAAGCTCGCCGCCCGCCTCCAGCCCCTTGCGCAGGGAGCCGAGCACCTTGACGGCCTCCCCGGTCAGCGGCTCCCCCGCCCAGCCCCACAGCAGGGTCCGCAGCTTGTTGTCGACGTTGAACGTGACGCCGTGGTCGATGCCGTACAGCCGGGAGCCCTCGGTGGGCAGCAGATGCCCGCCCTTGCGGTCGGCGTTGTTGATCACGGCATCCAGGACAGCCAGGCGCCGCAACCGCTCGTCGTCGGCGTGCACCAGCAGCGCGGTCTTCCCCTCGCCGACCTCGGCGAAGCCGATGGCCTTCCAGCCGGGCTCGGGCTCCTCGCCGTCGACCAGGGCCAGCAGCTCCGACCCGGGCGCCACCTCGATCCACAGCTGGACCATGCCCTCGCCGTACAGCCCGTCCCGCAGCACCGTGGGCGGCACGAGCCCCCAGCCGGTCGCCTCGGAGATCTCGTACGCCGCGACCTCGCGCTGCGCGAGCGTCCCGTCGGGGAAGTCCCACAGCGGCTGCTCACCGGCGACCGGCTTGTAGATGCAGGACGCCTCGTGCCCGTCGTACGCGACCGTGCAGAACAGCGCGGCGTTGGACGCCTCGCGAATGCGGCCGCGGACGGTCAGCTCACCCTCGGTGAGCAGCTCCACCGAGGTCACGCTCCGCGGCGGTATCCGTTCTGGCGCGGACATACGTGTCCTTCCGGGTCGAGCGGGAGGCTGCACAGGGGACACGGCGGCCGCCCCGCGTTGACGACGTCCAGGGCACGCTTGGCGAAGGCTCGCGCCTGCGCGCCGGTGAGCCGGACCCGCAGCATCGGGGGCCCGTTCTCCTCGTCCTGAAGCAGCCGCTCCTCGGCCTCGGCGAGGTCCTCCTCGGAGTCGGCGTCGAGCTCCACGAGGGCCTGCGCCTCGACGATCATCCGCTGCTCCTCGCCGTCCCAGGCGAGGGCCATGGTGCCGACGCGGAACTCCTCCTCGATGGGAGTGCCCAGCGGCTCGGTGTCGGCGATCTCGGAGGGCGCCATGGCGGGGACTGAGGCGCTGCCGCCACTACGCCGTACGACCTCGTCGAGCAGCTCGTCCATGCGCTCGGCGAGGGCGGCGACCTGGGTCTTCTCCAGGGCCACGCTGGTCACCCGGGAGCCTGCGGTGGCCTGGAGGAAGAACGTACGGCGCCCGGGCAGTCCGACCGTACCGGCCACGAAGCGGTCCGGGGGGTCGTAGAGGAACACCTGACGGGACACGTCCTGTCTCCATTGGAATCGTGAGTGCGGCGAATCGTGGGGCGGCGAAATCGTGAGTGCGGGGCTGCTTCGACCGCTTCACCCTACTGCGCCGGACGATCACGGTGCGCCCGCGCCGCCCCCGACCGTCGCGTCACCGGCCGGCGGCTCCTCGCGCGGGGCGAGGGAGGCGAAATCGCCTGTGTCCCCGAGGCGTACGAGAAACGGCCTCAGGCGTGTGTAGCGGATCGCGGTGATGGAACACGGTTCTACGGAAATCCTCTGGAAGAGGTCGAGATGAAGACCGAGTGCGTCCGCGACGAGGGACTTGATGATGTCGCCGTGCGAGCACATCAGATACACGGCGTCGGCACCGTGATCGCGCTCCACGCGCGCGTTCCACTCGCGTACGGCCTCGGCGGCCCGGGTCTGCATCGCCCGCATCGACTCGCCGCCGGGGAACGCGGCCGCCGACGGGTGCGCCTGGACGACCTCCATCAGCGGCTCGTCCTTGAGCTCGGCGAGCTTGCGGCCGGACCAGTCGCCGTAGTGGCACTCCCCGATCCGCTCGTCGGTGTGCGCGGTAAGCCCGGGCCGGGCTTCGAGGAGCGGCCGCATCGTCTCCTCACAGCGCTGCAGCGGGCTCGTGACGACCTCGGACAGCGGCAACGCGGCGAGCCGTGCGGGCAGTGCGGCGGCCTGCTCGGCCCCGCGCTCGTCGAGGGCGACGCCGGGCGTCCACCCGGCGAGCAGTCCCTCGGTGTTGGCGGTGGAACGTCCGTGCCGGACCAGGATCAGCGTGGGCATGCCGCCCAGGGTAGGCGCACGACGGGGTGCGTTCGGGGCCGGAGGGCGGGAGAATACGCTCCGTGATCGTCGACTGCGCCATCTACCGGGACGGGCGCCGGATACAGGGGCCGGGGGACATCTCCGACGCCCTGGATCTGTGCCGCCCCCAGGACGACGCGTTCGTCTGGATCGGCCTGTACGAACCCACGGAGAAGGAGTTCGACAAGGTCACCGAGGAGTTCGGGCTGCATCCGCTGGCCGTGGACGATGCGCTGAACGCTCATCAGCGTCCCAAGCTGGAGGTGTACGACGACTCGCTGTTCATGGTCCTCAAGCCGGTCGGGTACGACCCGGACAGCGACGTCGTCACCTCTGGCGAGGTGATGGTCTTCATCGGCGACTCGTTCGTGGTGACCGTCCGGCACGGTGAGGAGGCCCCGCTGGCGGCGGTACGAAGCCGTCTGGAGCACGAGCCTGAGATGCTCCGGCACGGTCCCACGGCGGTGCTGTACACGATCGCCGACGCCGTGGTCGACCACTACGTCGACGTGGCGGACGAGTTGGGCACGGACCTGGACGAACTGGAGGCGGAGGTGTTCTCGCCGGCCCGCGGCGGCTCACGGCACACGGCGTCCCGGATCTACGCCTTCAAGCGGCAGGTCCTGGAGTTCCGCAGGGCCACCGGCCCGCTCGCACAGCCCCTGGAACGGCTCGCCGACACGGGTCTGCTCAGCTCGCCCGTGCCCTTCGTGCACGACAAGGCGCAGCCCTTCTTCCGCGACGTCAGCGACCACCTCACGCGCGTGAACGAGGCGGTCGAGGGCCTCGACCGCCTCGTCTCCGACGTCCTGTCGGCGCACCTCGCGCAGACCAGCGTCCGGCAGAACGACGACATGCGGAAGATCTCCGCGTGGGCGGCCATGGCCGCGGTCCCCACGATGATCGCGGGGATCTACGGCATGAACTTCGAGCATATGCCGGAGCTGACCTGGCTGTGGTCGTATCCGGCGCTGATCGCGTGCATGGCCGCCCTCGAGGTGCTGCTGTACCGGCTGTTCAAACGCCGGGGCTGGCTGTAGGGACCGGATGCCGTCAGGCGAACTCGGGCGCGGACGTGGCGGGTCCGCCGAGGGCGTCGCGTCGTTCCGGCATCTTCAGGGACACCATGCGCCGCCAGCCCGCGAGCCGCTCCCAGACGTACATGGCGTGGATGCCCGCGCCGAGCACGGCCGCCTTGGGGCGGGACCAGCCGAGGATGCGCCCCATGTGGTCCATGACCGCGAGGCTGACGTCCCGGTAGACCCGGATCTCGGCGAGCGCGCACTCGCGCAGCGTCCGCTGGATCAGCCTGCCGCGCCCTGCTGCCGCGAAGCGCAGCAGTTCCTCATGGGTGTACGCGAGGTGGTTGTCCTCGTCGTTGGAGATCATCCGCACGGCCTTGCCGACGTCCGGGTGGTCAGCGAAGTACTTTCTGAGCATCACCATCTGGTCGGCGGCCCGCTGCTCGGTGACCCGGCTGTGGGACAGGTAGACGATGATGTCCTCGACCGTGAGCGGTTGCTCGGACTTGAGCTTCTCGTGGGCGAGACCGATGCCGTGCTGCTCCAGCAGCATCGTGTAGTCGGTCTCGGGCGGGACGGGGACGGGTTCGAGGCCGCGCTTCTTCATCAGGGCGTTGAAGATCCGCCCGTGCTTGTCCTCGTCCGCCCCGTGCCGGGTGATCTTGGGTGCGAGCGGGCGCTGGCTCTCCGGGACGAGCGCGGCGATCCGCGCGTTCTCCCAGCCGCCCTGGGTCTCGCCGCTGGCCGCGATGGAGCAGAACAGGCGGAAGGACTCGTCGTTGTCGATGATCTCCTGGAACAGACTCTTGGCCGAAAGCATCGTGGGGCACCTCTCTGCAGGACGCCGCAGGATTCCGCAAAGAACGAGTCAAATGCGGTAAGAGAGGTGCTGCAACAGCTGTGTCGGACAACTCCGCCAAAAGAATGACGATCGGGGTCACGACGCGGGCGTAACCGCGTGGACACGCGCGCGTTGTTCTGCATGACGGCCGTGGCGGGGAAGACCCCCGAGCCCCCACCACGGCCGCTGAAACTTGGCAGGTCCTGCGGTCTGCCGGTGACGCCGGGCGTCACGCGAGCCCGGCGCGCTCCAGGGCCTCGGTGCCGGCGCGGAGCGAGGCGAGCCGCTCGTCGAGCGTGAAGCCCGCGGGAGCCAGCGACAGGGTCGTGACCCCGGCCGCCGCATAGGCCTTCATCCGGTCCGCGATGCGGTCGACGGAGCCGAGCAGCGTGGTCTTGTCGATCAGGTCGTGCGGTACGGCGGCCGCGGCGCCCTGCTTGTCGCCGGAGAGGTACTTGGTCTGGATCTCGGCGGCTTCCTTCTCGTACCCCATGCGCTGGGCGAGCTGGTTGTAGAAGTTCTGCTTGGGGCTGCCCATTCCGCCGACGTACAGCGCGGTGTAGGGGCGGAAGGTGTCGGCCAGCGTGGCCACGTCCTTGTCGTCGCCCACGGCGAGCGGCAGGGTCGGGCAGACGTCGAACCCGTCGAGGGTCTTGCCGGCCTTCTCGCGCCCGGCGCGCAGGTACTTGATCGTCGTGTCCTCCAGGTGTTCGGCGGAGGGGAAGATCAGCAGGGCGCCGTCGGCGATCTCACCGGTCTGCTCGAGGTTCTTCGGGCCGATGGCGGCGATGTACAGCGGGATGTGCTCGCGCTGGGGGTGCACGGTCAGCTTGATCGGCTTGCCGGGGCCGCCGGGGAGCGGCAGCGTCCAGTGCTGACCTTCGTACGAGAGGCGTTCGCGCGTCATGGCCTTGCGGACGATCTCGACGTACTCACGCGTGCGTGCCAGCGGCTTGTCGAACTTGACGCCGTACCAGCCCTCGGAGACCTGCGGTCCGGAGACGCCGAGGCCGAGGCGGAAGCGGCCGCCGGAGAGCGAGTCCAGGGTCGCGGCCGTCATGGCCGTCATCGCCGGCTGGCGGGCCGGGATCTGGAAGATGGCGGAGCCGACGTCGATGCGCTCGGTCTGGGCGGCGACCCAGCTCAGCACGGTGGCCGCGTCCGAGCCGTACGCCTCGGCGGCCCAGCACACGGCGTACCCCAGCCGGTCGGCCTCCTGCGCGACGGCGAGGTTGTCCGCGTCCATTCCGGCACCCCAGTAGCCGAGGTTGATCCCGAGCTGCATGGCCGATCCCCTTACCGATCAGTAACGTCTTTTGTGGGCCCGACCATAGCGCGGGGCACGTCCCGCGGGGAGGCCGGTGTGGCGGGCGTCGCCCCGCAGGCGGCGGCACGGCGGTCGGTTTCCCCGGTCACCGTCCGGAAAACTGGTTATCCACAGGCCCCCCACATGGCAGGTTCTGGCCAGTAATCTCGGCGTTCATGGAGCAGAGGCATCTCGGCCGCACCGGCCTGCGCGTGTCCCGGATCGGGCTCGGCACCCTCACCTGGGGCCGGGACACCGACGAGCACGATGCGGCCGACCTCTTGAAAACCTTCTGGGAGGCGGGCGGCACCCTCGTCGACACGGCCGACGTGTACGGCGACGGGGAGGCCGAATACCTGCTCGGCCGGCTCATGGAAGGGCTCGTCCCGCGCCGGGACCTGGTGATCTCGACGAAGGCGGGCAGCGTTCCCGACCCGGACCGCCGCTTCGACGGCTCGCGCGGCCATCTGCTCTGCGCGCTGGACGCCTCACTGGCCCGGCTCGGCACGGAGTACGTCGACGTCTGGCACATCCACGCCTTCGACCCGTACACGCCGCTGGAGGAGACCCTCCAGGCCCTCGACCTGGCCGTCAGCAGCGGGCGCGCCCGCTATGCCGGTGTCTCCAACTTCTGCGGCTGGCAGCTCGCCAAGGCGGGGACATGGCAGCTCGCGGCGCCGGGCATACGCACCCGACTGGCGAGCACCCAGCTGGAGTACTCCCTGCTCCAGCGGGGCGTGGAGCGCGAGGTGTTGCCGGCCGCGCTGGACCTGGGCATCGGCATGCTCCCCTCCTCCCCACTCGGCCGGGGCGTGCTGACCGGCAAGTACCGCACCTCCACGCCGCCCGACTCACGCGGCGCCTCGGAGCATCTGGCGCCCTTCGTCGAGCCGTACCTCGACGACACGGCGAGCCGCATCGTGGACGCCGTGCAGACGGCCGCCGACGGGCTGGCCGTGACCCCGCTGCAGGTCGCCCTCGCCTGGGTCCGCGACCGGCCCGGGGTGGCCGCGCCCGTCATCGGCCCTCGCAACGCGCAGCAGCTCACGGCGGCATTGTCAGTGGAGGCCCTTAGTCTTCCTGACGAGATCTGCCGGGCGCTCGACGATGTGTCGGCGCCCGTGCACCGCTATCCCGATCACGACTGGAGCACGCTGTGAGCACGGAGCCGCCCGAGACCACGGGGAACACCGAGCCGGGGCCGACGGAGGCCACGCCGGGGGCGAGCGCCGGAGGTGCCGAGGAGCGGCCTGCCGGGGGCGAAGCGGCGTCCGGGGACCGCCAGGCCTCGGAAGGCGAAGGCGCAGACGTGGGCGTGGGCCCGGCCGTCGGGGCGGACGGCGGCGAGGGGGAAGCTGCCGTCCAGGACTCCGCAGCCAAGGACGGCGACGGGGGCGAGGGTGCGCAACTGTCGGAGGCCGAGGCCGAGATTGCCGCTCAGCGGATCGAGCGGGAGCGGATCGAGCGGCGCAAGGCCGAGCGGCAGGAGCCCTTGGAGAGCGGGGCCAAGCTCAGCGGGAAGGCCGCCGATCTGCTGGCCGCCGTACGGGCCGTGGAGAGCGGTGCGAAGCCGCCGGCCACCGTCTTCAGCGAGCCGGAGCCGCCGCGCCGCCCCGCCCCTCAGCCGGTACGCCCGCCGCGGCCCGTGGCGGCCGACGCGGCTGCGGCTCCGGCGCCGGAGGCCGTCGAGTCGGTGCGGCAAGTGCTGGCCGACGGCGGCGCTCCGGAGAGCCTCGCCCCGCAGGCCGCCGCGGTCCTCGGCGAGGGTGCGGGTGACCAACTGCGGTCGGACCCCTGGCAGTTGCTGCGGATCGACGGTGTACGGCCGGAGCAGGCCGACGGGTTCGCGCGTGCGCTGCTCGGCGCGGAGTGCGGACCCGACGACGAGCGGCGCGGCCGTGCGGTCACCGTCTGGCTGCTGGAACAGGCGGCCCTGGCCGGGCACACGGCCCTGGAGCTGGCGACGCTCATCGCCGCGCTGAACCAGCGGGGCGTGCCCGACGCCGACGCGGCCGTGCAGAACACCCTGGCCGAAGGCGAGGCCCTGGCCTTCCAGGACGCCCTGGACGCGCCCGGCACGCCCGCGCGGCGGGACGACGCGGCCGAGGAGGAAGAGGGGGGCGAGGAGCGGCCGGTCCGTGTCCTCGTCGGCCTGGAGCGGTACGCCCTCGCGGAGGAGAGCCTCGCCGACGGACTCGCGCGTCTGATCAACTCGGCGCCGAAGCAGGACGGTTCGGCCGAGGACTGGGAGCGGGCCGCGGCCGACGCGGGCTCGGCCGCCGACCTGGTCCGCGCGGTGGCGACCCATGGCCTGGTCCTCCACACCGGCGGGGAGGCGTCCCTGGCCGAACCGGCGGCGCTGCTGCACGCGGCGCGGAAGCTCGGGCTGCGGGCCTGGGCGGCCGCCCACAGCCCGATCGGACGGAGTCGCTTCGCCGCGCGGCTGAGCGGGACCGGCGCACCCGGCGTCGCCACCGTGGCCGGTCTGCTCTCCGGTGCCGAAGGGCCCGGCCGGGACGCTGACGGTGCGTTCGACCTCGATCTGCTCGTCGTGCTGGACGCACCGCAGGTGGATGTCGAGACGGCCGCCCTGCTCACGGAGTCGTTGCCGGACGGGGCCCGGCTGGTGCTGGCCGGAGATCCGGCGGTGCTGTGGTCGGCGGGGCCCGGGCGGGTGTTCGCCGACCTGCTGGCGGCGCGCAGTTGTCCGCAGATCGCCTCGCGGCAGCCGGATCCCGGCCCGCTGGGCGAGTTGGTGTCCGGGATCGGCATCGGCGAGCTCAACCAGGTCGAGGCCCCCGGCAAGGAGGTCGTGATCGTGCCGGTGCGCGACGCGGGCGAGGCCGTGCACCGCACCGTGCAGCTCGTCGCGGACTCGGTGCCGCGCGCGTTCGGCGTCCCCGCCGAGGAGACCCGGGTGATCACGCCGGGCCACGGCGGCGCGGCCGGCACGCGCGCGCTCAACGCCGCCCTCAAGGAGCGGCTCAACCCCGGCCCCGGCCGCTTCGGTGGCTTCGACCCCGGTGACCGCGTGGCCTACTCCCACGCTCCGGGGCGTACGGTGCCGGGTCAGGTGGTGAAGGCCGACGCCGAGGGACTGCATCTGGCCTGCGAGGGCGAGGCCGTCGTCGTACCGAAGGAACGGGTGGAGCAGTCCGTACGGCACGGCTGGGCCCTGACCGCACACCAGGCGGCGGGCGCCCGCTGGCCTGCCGTGGTCGTGGTCCTGCCCGGCGACGCGGCCCAGGCCCTCAGCCGCCCCTGGGTCTACACGGCCTTCAGCCGAGCCGACCGTCACCTCTCCGTGGTCCACGGCGTGGAGCAGGCCCTGCCGCGAGCCGTCGCCGAGGTCCCGGCGAAGCCGCGCACGACCCGCCTCCCTCTCCTGCTCAGCACCCAGGTGCCGGCGGCGGGCTGACCTGACCGCAGGCGACCCGCAGGCGCGGGGCGGGCGCACACGACGGCGGCGGCGGTCACGGATGAATACCGTGACCGCCGCCGCCGTCGTCGTCGAACAACCGCGCCCGCGTCGGCAGTCGCCTCCGCGAGCTACTTCAGCGACCCGCGTCAGCGATCCGCGTCCAGTGGCTCCAGATCATCTTCCTCGTCCAGATCCCGGTCGAGCTCGTCCTCGAGGTCGTCGTCGCTGTCGTCGTCGCCGTCCTCGGCGTCCTCGTCACCGTCCTCCGCCTCGTCGAGGTCGTCCAGGTCCTCGTCGAACACCGTGCTGACGTCGAAGCGGCAGACCACCCGCTGCGGATCGACCCCCTCGAAGGGCGCCTCCAGCCATTCCCCTGGCTCGGGCTGCTCGTCCGACGCGGTCACCCAGAGCGTGGAGTCGCCCTCCTCCAGGCCGAATTCCTTGTGCCGTGAGCCGATCTCGTCCGGCTCGAACTCGCCGAACAGGATGCCCAACGCGCCGTGCACCGTGCCGGAGGCATCCGCGTCCGACCCGTCGTCGTAGTCCGCCGCCTCGATCCGCTCGGCATGCGCCAGCAGTCGCTGCGGCTCCGCCACGATGTAGTCACGGCGGATCAGCACGCTCACAGCGTTCGGTTCCTCGGGTCCCGTGTACGGCGGCAGCGCGTCCTCCGTACCGGGGATCTCGAAGGGCGTGACCTCGTCGTAGCGGTCGTAGAGCAGCTCGTCGTAGACCTCGGCGGCTGCGGCCAGCTGGTTGAACGCCTCGTAGACGGCCGGGTCGTCCTCACCCGACCGACGTTCGACCGCGGCCAGGTGGCGGTCGAGCGCGGTCTTGACCGCCTCGGCGGCGGCGCGTACCTCGGCAGCGGTGGGCTGCACAGCATCAGACATAGTGCAGACGCTATCCGTACCGGGCCCCAGCCCGCACAATAGATGCGATGCCGGAATACGAATTTGTCGACGTGTACGTACCGCGCGGGGTCTCCCGCAAGGACGCCACACGCCTGCTGACGGACCATGCCGAGTACGGACACTGGGAGTTGGACCGCCTGAGCCTGCTGCGCGACGGCAGCCGCAGGGTGCGGCTGCGGCGCCGGATCATCCGCCAGGTGCGGGCCACATGGTGAGCTGAGAGGTCACACAGCGAGACGGGGACCGCAGGACGGACGCAGGACAGCAGAAGAGAAACACACGGAGCGGGCCCCGCCGAGGCGGGGCCCGCTCCGTTGCGTGCCGGGCGATTACGCCCTACGCCGAGGGCCGCGCCTTGCGGTACAGCACCGCGCCCGCGAGCAGCGCCCCCGCACCGACCGGCAGGGCGAGGCCCATCGGCAGGTCGACGCCGGTCTGGGCGAGCTCGGCGTCGCCCCGGGGCTGGGTGACGAAGTGGGCGCCCGGGTGGTTGCCCTGGGAGGAGCCGCCCGGAGTCAGGCCGCCCGTACCGGGCGGCGTGCTCGGGGAACCGGGGTTGCCCGGCTCGCCGGGGTTACCGGGGTTCCCAGGCTGCTCGGGGTTGCCGGGGTTGCCGGGGTTGCCGGGGTTCCCCGGGTTGCCGGGGTTCCCAGGGTTGCCCGGCTGCTCAGGGTTGCCAGGGTTTCCGGGGTTGCCCGGATTGCCCGGGTTGCCCGGCTGTTCCGGCGCCCCGGGCGGGTTCTCGTGGCCGCCGCCCGGCGGGGTGTGACTCCCGCCGCCGTTGTTGGCGCAGTCGTTGTCCTCGGCGGAGTTGCCGATGCCGATGATGTCGACGGTGTTGCCGCACACGTTGACCGGCACATGGATCGGCGCCTGGACGTGGTTGCCGGAGCCGACGCCGGGCGAGTCGGTGGCGTGTCCGCCGGCCGACGCCCCCGAGCCGCCGTGGCCGCCGGACGAACCGCCGCCCTGGTTGCCACAGCTGTTGCCGCTCGCCGGGTTGAGCACCCCGACGACATCGACGGTGTTGCCGCAGACGTTGACCGGCACGTGCACCGGCGCCTGCACCGTGTTGCCCGACAGCACGCCGGGCGAGTTCACGCTGGAGCCGTGCGCACCCGAGCCGGTCGCGTGGGCGGCGCCGCCCGCGGCGGCGACGATGCCGGTCGCGGCCGCCACGGTCATCAGGCCCTTGCGGGTGACCTGTCGCATTCGCTTGTTACCTGCCTTCGACCTTGTTCCGGAAATACGACGCCGGAAATGGACCGGCGCTGTAGAAAAGGCCGGTCGGCCCCGGAGCGCATGGCACGCGCTCCGGGGCCGACGGGCTCAGCCCCTTTCACGGGGCGAGGCACAACGTCACTTGTTGATGCAGGTGTTGCCGAAGGCGGGGTTCAGCAGCCCGATCACCGAGATCGTGTTGCCGCAGACGTTCACGGGGACGTGAATCGGAGCCTGAACGACGTTGCCCGACAGGACACCCGGGGAGTGCACGGCAGCACCCTGGGCACCGGAGTCGGCGACGGCGAGGCCCGCGCCCGCGAGAACCAGCCCACCAGTGGCAGCCGCAGCGGCGACGACCTTCTTGATCATTATTCCTCCTTGTTGGCAATGCGATCACAAGTAGCTGATCGCATCACCTGTAACGAGGAGGAACTAATAGGGCTACGACCTGATGAGCGTCTTCACCCTCCCCGGTCACAGCCAGTACGTCTGGTCGAATTCTGAAGTGTGCTTTCAGCGGGCGAATTCAGGACGCATCGATGAACCTGTCGAGCACCCTGACCCCGAATTGCAGGCCGTCCACCGGCACCCGCTCGTCGACGCCGTGGAACATGCCCGCGAAGTCCAGCTCCGGCGGCAGCTTCAGCGGTGCGAAGCCGAAGCCGCGGATGCCCAGGTCGTCGAAGGACTTGGCGTCCGTCCCGCCGGAGAGCATGTAGGGGATCGCCTTCGCCGCCGGGTCCTCGGCCACCAGCGCGGACTGCATCGCGGCCACGAGCGCCCCGTCGAAGCCGGTCTCCACGGCCTTGTCGGCGTGCACGTCCTCGCGCCGCACGTTCGGTCCGAGGATCTTGTCGAGGTCGGCGAGGAACTCCTCCTCGAACCCCGGCAGGAAGCGGCCGTCGACGTGCGCGGTGGCCTCGCCCGGGATGACGTTGACCTTGTAGCCGGCGCCGAGCTGCGTCGGGTTGGCCGTGTTGCTGAGGGTCGCGCCGATCAGCTTGGCGATGCCGCCGAGCTTGGCGAGGGTGCCCTCCATGTTCTCCGGGTCGAGCTCGGTGCCGAGGGCGTCGCCGAGTTCGTCGAGGAAGGCCCGGGTGGTCTTGGTGACCCGCACCGGGAACTTGTGCCGCCCCAGCCGGGCCACCGCCTCCGACAGCTCGGTGATCGCGTTGTCCCGGTGGATCATCGACCCGTGCCCCGCCGTGCCGGCCACGGTCAGCTTCATCCAGTGCATGCCCTTCTCGGCCGTCTGGATCAGGTAGAGCCGCCGCTCCTCGCTCACGGTGAACGAGAACCCGCCCACCTCACTGATCGCCTCGGTGACGCCCTCGAAGAGGTCCGGGTGCTTGTCGACGAGGAACCGGGCGCCGAACTTGCCGCCGGCCTCCTCGTCGGCGAGGAACGCGAGCACGATGTCCCGCGGCGGCCTGCGGCCACTGCGCAGCCGGTCGCGTACGACCGCCAGCGTCATCGCGTCCATGTCCTTCATGTCGACGGCCCCGCGCCCCCAGACGCACCCGTCCGCGACCTCGCCCGAGAAGGGGTGGTGCGTCCAGTCGTCCGCATTGGCCGGTACGACGTCGGTGTGGCCGTGGATGAGCAGCGCGGGCCGGGAGGGGTCCTCCCCCGCGATCCGTGCCACGGTGGAGGCGCGTCCCGGGTGCGACTCGAAGATCTTCGGCTCGAGGCCCACCTCGGCGAGCTTCTCGGCGACGTACTCCGCCGCCTTGCGCTCACCGGGACCCGAGTGGTCGCCGTAGTTGCTGGTGTCGATCTGGATCAGCTCGCGGCAGAGGTCCACGACCTCGTCCTCGCCGGTGACGCCCCTGGCCGTGTCCGACTCGCTCACGCTGCTTCCTCCCGCGCTGTCGCTGCTGGTGGTTCCCCCTCATCCTCCCTCTCCCACCGCCCCCGCCCAAGACCGGCCGCGGCCCGTCACACACCGTTCACGCCGCGACGGGGGGTGATCGGGCACCCCTCGAAGCCTGGTAATGTTTTCTCTGTCGCCGCGAGGGAAACCCGCGCGACAGACACCTTGTCCGGGTGGCGGAATGGCAGACGCGCTAGCTTGAGGTGCTAGTGCCCTTTATCGGGCGTGGGGGTTCAAGTCCCCCCTCGGACACGCGAAACACTGAGGGCCGTGACCACGGGGTCACGGCCCTCACTCGTTGTGTGGGGGAAGTCTCGTTCCACGAAGATCACCAGGTCAGCGCCCGCTTCCTCGTGCCCGCGCCGCCCCGAACGGCTGCTCCAAGTGGCGTATCGAAGGGCCCGAACCTAGCTTCGTACTAAAATTTCCGGCTTGTTACGGAGCTGGCGCCGGACAACCCCAGGCAGACCTGCGGGCCCGCCAGCGCCCCGGAGGCTTCCGGGATCGAGACGCGAGGACCGGATGGCAGCCATACAGGAGAGCAATGCTCTCGGCCTGCTCGACGAAGAGCTCGGCGCAGAGATCCACCAGCGGTTCGGCGACACGGCACGTTTCTCCTCAGGCCCGGCGGCCTCCCCGCGCACGCTCGTCGACATCTTCGAGGCGTCCGTGCGGTCGTACCCGGACGAGCCGGCGCTGGACGACGGCACGACCAGCCTGACCTACCGCGCGCTGGCCGTCGAGGTGGACCGGCTGCGCCGCGGGCTCGGCGCGGCCGGGGTCGGGCTCGGCGACCGGGTCGGCGTGCGGGTGCCGTCCGGCACCAATGACCTGTACGTGGCGATCCTCGCCGTGCTCGCGGCCGGTGCCGCCTACGTCCCCGTCGACGCCGAGGACCCGGACGAGCGGGCGGAGCTCGTGTTCGGGGAGGCGGATGTAGCGGCCGTCGTCGGCGCCGGGCGCGAGATCACCGTGCACGGCACGTCCGAGTCCCCCGCCGCTCGTCCCGGCGTCGAGCACGACGCGTGGATCATCTTCACCTCCGGGTCCACCGGGAAGCCCAAGGGCGTCGCCGTCTCGCACCGCAGTGCCGCCGCGTTCGTGGACGCCGAGGCCGCGCTGTTCCTCACCGAGGAGCCGATCGGGCCCGGGGACCGGGTCATGGCGGGGCTGTCGGTCGCGTTCGACGCGTCCTGCGAGGAGATGTGGCTGGCGTGGCGGTACGGCGCCTGTCTGGTGCCGGTGCCGCGGGCACAGGTCAGGAGCGGTGCCGATCTCGGGCCCTGGCTGGTCGAGCAGGAGATCACGGTCGTGTCGACCGTGCCCACGCTCGCCGCGCTCTGGGAGCCCGAGACTCTCAACGACGTACGCCTGCTGATCTTCGGTGGCGAGGCCTGTCCGCCCGAGCTGACGCAGCGGCTGGTGACCGAGGGGCGCGAGGTCTGGAACACGTACGGCCCGACGGAGGCGACCGTGGTCGCCTGTGCGTCGCTGATGAGCGGCGAGGAGCCGATCCGGATCGGGCTGCCGCTGGACGGCTGGGAGCTGGCCGTCGTCGACGAGGCCGGTGAGCCCGTGCCGATGGGCGGCAGCGGGCAGCTGGTGATCGGCGGGGTCGGGCTGGCCCGGTATCTCGACGCCGAGAAGGACGCGGAGAAGTACGCGCCGCTCGAGTCGCTGGGCTGGGAGCGGGCGTACCGCAGCGGTGACCTCGTGAAGGCGGAGCCGGAGGGGCTGGTCTTCCTCGGGCGGGCCGACGAGCAGATCAAGCTCGGCGGTCGGCGGATCGAGCTCGGTGAGGTGGATGCCGCATTGCAGGCGCTGCCCGGTGTGGCCGGTGCGGCCGCCGCCGTGCGGACCGCTCGAAGCGGCAATCAGCTGCTGGTCGGGTACGTCGTCACGCAGGACGGCTGGGATCACGCCGTCGCCGTCGAGAAGCTGCGCGCCGCGCTGCCCGCCGCGCTCGTGCCGCTGCTGGCGCCGGTCGAGGAGTTGCCGACCCGTACCTCGGGCAAGGTGGACCGCAACGCGCTGCCCTGGCCGCTCGAGGGCCTGGAGACCGGCGGTCCGGCGGAGCAGCTCTACGGCACCGAGGCCTGGCTCGCCGAGCAGTGGGCCGAGGTGCTCGGCATCCCCGTGTCCCGCGCCCTTGACGACTTCTTCGCGATCGGCGGCAGCAGTCTGGCCGCCGCGCAGCTGACGACGCGGCTGCGGACCCGCTATCCGAGCGCGGCCGTGCTGGACATCTACCAGCAGCCGGTGCTGCGGAAGCTGGCGCGGCACCTGGAGAAGTCCGCGCAGGACGACGGGGCCCGCCGCACGATCGCCCCGGTGCCGCGGCGCGCGCAGGTGATCCAGCTCCTCCTTCTCGTTCCGCTGTTCACGCTGCTCGGCCTGCGCTGGACGGTCGCGCTGGCCGCGCTCGGGAATCTGCTGCCCGCCTACGGGTGGCTGCCGACGGCCCCCTGGTGGCTCGTCGCCGCCGGCGCGGCCGTGCTGTACAGCCCGCCGGGGCGGCTCGCGCTGGCCGCCGGGGGTGCGCGGCTGCTGCTCAGAGGCGTGAAGCCCGGACGGTACGCGCGCGGTGGCAGCCTGCATCTGCGGTTGTGGGCGGCCGAGCGGCTGGCCGAGTTCAGCGGGGCGACCTCGCTGACCGGGGCCTGGCTGGAGCGGTACGCCCGGGCGCTGGGCGCCAAGGTCGGGCCGGACGTCGACCTGCACTCGCTGCCGCCGGTCACCGGGCTGCTCAAGCTCGGGCGCGGCGCGGCCGTCGAGTCCGAGGTGGATCTGTCCGGGTACTGGCTGGACGGGGACCGGCTGGAGGTCGGCACGGTCAAGGTGGGCGCGCATGCCGTCGTCGGCACGCGCAGCATGCTCTTCCCCGGCGCCCGGGTCGGCAAGCGGGCCGAGGTGGCGCCGGGTTCCGCGGTCACCGGGCAGATTCCCACCGGTCAGCGGTGGGCGGGCGCCCCGGCGGTCAAGCTGGGCAAGGCCAAGCGCAACTGGCCGAAGGAACGGCCGCGGCGCGGGACGTACTGGCGTGTCATGTACGGCATCACCGGCTTCGCGCTCAGCGCGCTGCCCGTTCTGGCGGGCGTGGCGGCGTTCCTGGTGGGCCGGGTGTTCTTCACGCCGGACGCGCCCCTGACGGGCGCCGCGCTGGCCCTCGTACCGGCGACGCTGGCCTTCGGGCTGGCGTACGCCGTGCTGATCCTGATCGGCGTGCGGCTGCTGAGCCTCGGTCTGCGTGAGGGAACGCATCCCACGCACAGCCGGATCGGCTGGCAGGCCTGGACGGTCACGCAGCTGATGGACCGCTCGCGCGAGACCCTCTTCCCGCTGTACGCCGGGCTGGTCACGCCGGTGTGGCTGCGGCTGCTCGGGATGCGGATCGGGCGGGGTGCGGAGGTGTCGACGGTCCTGGCGCTGCCCAGTCTGACCACGGTCGGCGAGGGCGCGTTCCTGGCCGACGACACGCTGACCGCGCCGTACGAGCTCGGTGGCGGCTGGATGCGGATCGGGCGGGCGGAGATCGGGCGGCGGGCCTTCCTCGGGAATTCGGGGATGACGGCGCCCGGGCGGACCGTGCCGGAGGGCGGCCTGGTCGGCGTGCTGTCGGCGACGCCGAAGAAGGCGAAGAAGGGCACGTCGTATCTGGGGCTGCCGCCGGTGAAGCTGCCGCGCAGTGCGGCCGACAGCGACCAGAGCCTGACGTACGATCCCCCGGCCCGGCTGCTGTGGGCGCGTGGGCTGGTGGAGCTGTGCCGGATCGTGCCGGTGTTCTGCTCGGCGGGGCTGGCGGTGCTGACGATCGCCGCGCTGTGTGCGCTGGGCGTCTGGGCGCCGCTGCTGGCGGGGCTGGTGCTGCTCGGGGCGGGTGCCGTGGCCGGGCTCGTGTCCGTGCTGGCCAAGTGGCTGCTGGTGGGCCGGCACCGCAGCGGGGAGCATCCGCTGTGGTCCGCCTTCGTGTGGCGCAACGAGCTGGCGGACACGTTCGTCGAGGTGCTCGCGGTGCCGTGGCTGGCGGGTTCGGTGCCGGGTACGCCCGTGATGACGGCCTGGCTGCGCGGGCTCGGCGCGCGCATCGGCAAGGGCGTGTGGGTGGACAGCTACTGGCTGCCGGAGACCGATCTGGTGACCCTTGAGGACGCCGCCACCGTGAACCGGGGCTGTGTGCTCCAGACACACCTCTTCCACGACCGGATCTTGCGGACGGATACTGTGGTCCTCCGTGAGGGCGCGACGCTGGGTCCTGGCGGGATCGTCCTTCCGGGCAGCGCGATCGGGGCCCGTACGACACTGGGTCCCGCGTCGCTCGTCATGGCGGCGGAGTCCGTCCCCGACGACACCCGTTGGCTCGGTAATCCGATCGAAGCATGGCGTCCCTGAGCTCGGCCCACTCGGGGCCAGTGGGCGGTGGGCCGGCACGGAGTGGCAGCAGTACGGCGCAGGGAGCACAGACAGCAGTGGCAGTTCAGCAGACGGCAGGCGCGGACCCGTACTTCCCGGAGCACGGCGATCCCCGGTACCGGGTGCACCGGTACGAGTTGGCGCTGGACTACCGCCCGGGGCCGAACCGGCTCTCCGGGGCGGCCCGGATCAACGCCATAGCGGGACGGGCGCCGCTGACCGAGTTCGTGCTGAACCTGGCCGACTTCAAGATCGGCCGGGTCCGGGTCGACGGACGACAGCCGCACTACTCCCACCGCGGGGGGCGGCTGCGCGTCCGCCCCGCCAAGCCGATCCGGGCCGGGGCGGCCTTCACGGTCGAGGTGCACTGGTCGGGCAACCCCAAGCCGGTGAACAGCCCCTGGGGCGGCCTCGGTTGGGAGGAGCTGGAGGACGGGGCGCTGGTGGCGAGCCAGCCGATCGGGGCGCCGTCCTGGTACCCGTGCAACGACCGGCCCGCCGACAAGGCGTCGTACCAGATCTCGATCACCACGCCGTCGGCGTACGCGGTGGTCGCGGGCGGGCGGCTGCTGACCCGTACGACGAAGGCGTCCACGACCACCTGGGTGTACGAGCAGTCGGCGCCGACGTCCAGCTATCTGGTCGGGCTGTCGATCGGCAAGTACCAGACGGTGCTGCTGGGCGACCCGGGGCTGGGCGGGATTCCGCAGCACGGGCACATCCCGGCGCATCTGCTGCCGGAGTTCTCGCGCGACTTCGCGCGCCAGCCGCAGATGATGGAACTGTTCCAGGAGCTGTTCGGGCCGTACCCCTTCGACGAGTACGCGGTCGTAGTGACCGAGGAGGAACTCGATGTGCCCGTCGAGGCCCAGGGGTTGTCGCTGTTCGGCGCCAACCACGTGGACGGGGCCAGGGGGTCGGAACGGCTGGTGGCGCACGAGCTGGCGCACCAGTGGTTCGGCAACAGCGTGTCCATCGCCGACTGGCGGCACATCTGGCTGAACGAGGGGTTCGCGAAGTACGCGGAGTGGCTCTGGTCGGAGCGGTCGGGCGGGCGTACGGCGCAGCAACTCGCCGCCGCCGCACACCGGTTGCTGTCGTCGATGCCGCAGGATCTGCGGCTGGCGGATCCGGGGCGCAAGTCGATGTTCGACGACCGGCTGTACGAGCGCGGCGGGCTGGCCCTGCACGCCGTGCGCTGCGCGCTCGGGGACATCGCCTTCTTCCGCATGCTGCGCGGCTGGGGCCAGCTGCACCGCCACGGCACGGTGACGACCCAGGCCTTCACCTCGTACGTGGCCCGGTTCGCGACCGAGCCGGTGGAGGAGTTGTTCGAGGCGTGGGTGCACGGGGCTGCGCTGCCGCCGTTGCCCGGGGCCGAGGCGCGGGCGGCGGGCTAGCACAATGGCGGGCATGACCTCGCGTTCCTGCCCCTGCGGGCTGCCCAAGGCGTACGACGACTGCTGCGGCCGCTTCCACTCCGGTGCGGCTGCCGCGCCGACTGCCGAGGCGCTCATGCGGTCGCGGTACAGCGCGTTCGTCAAGGCAGATACGGCGTATCTGGTGCGGACCTGGCATCCGCGGACGCGGCCCGCGCGGCTGGACCTGGATCCGGGGATGCGGTGGACCGGGCTGGAGATCCTTCAGACGGCGGACGGTTCGGCGTTCCACGCCACGGGGACGGTGACCTTCCGGGCGTCGTACCGGGGTGGGTCGCTGCATGAGCGGAGCCGGTTCGAGCGGGTCGACGGGGCGTGGGTGTACGTCGACGGGGAGTTCCTGAGCTGAGCCCTGTCGGCAGGGCGCCTACGGGGCCAGGATGTCCAGCTCCTGGAGGGCGCCCATGGTGATCTCACGGGTCAGGTGTTCCGCCCGGACCGCGTCGCCGGCGCGGACCGCCTCCGCGACCTGGACGTGCAGGGTGACCGCGGACGGGTCGGGGTCCTCGAACATGACCTCGTGGTGGGTGCGGCCGGCGAGGACCTCGGCCACGACGTCGCCGAGGCGGGCGAACATCTCGTTGCCGGAGGCGTTGAGGATGACGCGGTGGAAGGCGACGTCGTGGACGAGATAGCCCTCCAGCTGGTGGCCGCGTGAGTGGGCGACCATGCCGAGGGCGCACTCGGTGAGTTCGGCGCACTGGTCGGCTGTGGCGTACTTGGCGGCCAGTCCTGCCGCCACCGGTTCGACGGCCGAGCGCAGGACCGTGAGGGAGCGCAGCTGCTGGGGGCGGTCGGCGCCGGCCAGGCGCCAGCGGATGACCTGGGGGTCGTAGACGTTCCACTCGGACTTCGGACGGACCGTCACGCCCACGCGGCGGCGGGACTCCACCAGGTACATGGACTCCAGGACGCGGACCGCCTCGCGCATCACCGAGCGGGACACGTCGAAGCGCTGCGCCAGTTCGTCCGTGCGCAGAACACTGCCCGGCGGGTACTCGCCCGCGGTGATCGCGGGGCCGAGGGTTTCCAGTACTCGGCCGTGCAGCCCCCGGCCCGTTGTGCTCATGCACTCAGCGTACGGGGCAAGTCACGCGATCAAAAAGTCAGACTTATATGTCACACACTCTTGAATTCGTCGTACCTAATGAGTTTCAGTTGCGTCGACATCACGTGTCGACGAGGACAGCAGACAGTGAGGCAGCGATGAGTACCCCCCATGTCGTCGTGGTCATGGGCGTTGCGGGCACCGGGAAGACCACCATCGGTCCCCTGCTCGCGGCCCGGCTCGGCGTCCCCTATGCCGAGGGCGACGACTTCCACCCGCCGGCCAACATCGCCAAGATGTCGGCCGGCACCCCGCTCGACGACGACGACAGGTGGCCGTGGCTCGACGCCATCGGCACCTGGGCGCACGAGCGGGCGGGGCTCGGCGGGGTGGTCAGCTGCTCGGCGCTGAAGCGGTCGTACCGGGACCGGCTGCGGGCCGCCGCACCGGACCTGGTCTTCGTGCACCTGGCGGGCGACCGCACCCTCATCGAGGACCGGATGTCGCACCGGCAGGGGCACTTCATGCCCACGGCACTGCTCGACTCCCAGTTCGCCACGCTCCAGCCGCTCCAGGAGGACGAGGCGGGAGTCGTCGTGGACGTGTCGGGCAGCCCCGAGGAGATCACCGGACGGGCTGCCTCGGCCCTGACGGCGCTTCCCGAGCCGACCGCGTAACGCTTCTCCCCCTTCCCCAAGCCCCCGTACCTGTAAGGGAACCCCGTGACCAGACTCAGCGTCGAGATGCTGGCAGCGGACACCGTCGAGCCCATCACCTCGGCCGGCCACGCTCAGCTGGGCATCGCCGTCCTGGCGGGCATCGCCGTCATCGTGCTGCTCATCACCCAGTTCAAGCTCCACGCCTTCCTGTCGCTGACCCTCGGGTCACTGGTGCTCGGCGCGATCGCCGGCGCGCCGCTCGACAAGGTCATCACCAGCTTCTCCGCCGGGCTCGGCACCACCGTCGCCGGCGTGGGCGTGCTGATCGCCCTCGGTGCGATCCTCGGCAAGATGCTCGCCGACTCAGGCGGCGCCGACCAGATCGTCGACACCATCCTCGCCAGGGCAAAGGGCCGTTCGATGCCGTGGGCGATGGTGCTGATCGCCTCGGTGATCGGCCTGCCGCTGTTCTTCGAGGTCGGCGTCGTCCTGCTGATCCCGGTCGTGCTGATGGTCGCCAAGCGCGGCAACTACTCGCTGATGCGCATCGGCATCCCGGCCCTCGCCGGTCTCTCCGTGATGCACGGCCTGGTTCCGCCGCACCCCGGCCCACTGGTCGCGATCGACGCGGTCGGCGCCAACCTGGGTGTGACGCTGGCGCTCGGCGTCCTGGTCGCCATCCCGACCGTGATCATCGCCGGCCCGCTGTTCTCGCGGTACGCGGCCCGCTGGGTCGACGTCCCGGCACCTGACCGGATGATCCCCCAGCGGGTCTCCGAGGACCTCGAGAAGCGGCCCGGCTTCGGGGCCACGCTGGCCACCATCCTCCTGCCCGTCGTCCTGATGCTCTCCAAGGCGCTGGTCGACATCGTGATCGACGACCCCGAGAACACCGTCCAGCGGGTGTTCGACGTCGTCGGCTCCCCGATGATCGCGCTCCTCGCCTCCGTGCTCGTGGGCATCTTCACCCTGCTCAAGCCCGCCGGGTTCGGCAAGGAGCGGGTGTCGCCGCTCGTCGAGAAGAGCCTCGCGCCGATCGCGGGCATCCTGCTGATCGTGGGCGCCGGCGGCGGCTTCAAGCAGACGCTGATCGACACCGGCGTGGGCCAGATGGTCCTGGACATCTCCAAGGACTGGTCGATCCCCGCGCTGTTGCTGGCCTGGCTGATCGCGGTGGCGATACGGCTGGCGACGGGCTCGGCGACGGTGGCCACGGTCTCGGCGGCCGGTCTGGTCGCCCCGCTCGCGGCCGACATGTCGACGACCCACACGGCCCTGCTCGTCCTGGCCATCGGCGCCGGCTCGCTGTTCTTCAGCCATGTCAACGACGCCGGGTTCTGGATGGTCAAGGAGTACTTCGGCCTGAACGTCGGCCAGACCATCAAGACCTGGTCCGTCATGGAGACGATCATCTCGGTGGTCGCCGGCGGACTGGTCCTGCTGCTCTCACTGATCATCTAGGGGTACGGGCATGAGCCACCCGCTCTTCGACATCAGCGGCCGCACCGCCCTGGTCACGGGCTCCAGCCGGGGCATCGGCCTCGCGCTCGCCCGCGGGCTCGCGGAGGCCGGCTGCACGGTGGTCCTCAACGGACGCAACGGAGCACGCCTCAGCGAGGCGGCCGCCGAACTGGCCGCCGGCCCGCCCGGCGACCGGATCCACACGGCCGCGTTCGACGTGACCGACGGCGCGTCCGTGGCCGCCGGGATCGCGGACGTCGAGGAGCGGGTCGGCCCGCTGGACATCCTGGTCAACAACGCGGGCATGCAACTGCGCGCGCCCCTGCTGGAGTTCACGGACACGGACTGGCACCGCATCCTGGACACCAACCTCACCAGCGCGTTCCTGGTGGGCCGGGAGGCAGCCCGGCGGATGACGGAGCGCGGCCACGGAAAGATCATCAACATCTGCTCGCTGCAGAGCGAGGTGGTCCGCCCCGGCATCGCGCCGTACGCCGCCACCAAGGGCGCCCTGAAGATGCTCACCAAGGGCATGTGCGCCGACTGGGGCCCCTACGGCGTCCAGGTCAACGGCCTCGGTCCCGGCTACATCGAGACCGAGCTGACCGAGCCCCTCGTCGCGGACGAGGAGTTCAGCGCGTGGGTACGGCGGCGGACCCCGGCCGGACGCTGGGGCCGTACCGAGGACCTGGTGGGCGGGGTGCTGTTCCTCGCCTCACCGGCCGCGGACTTCGTCGGCGGACAGGTGCTGTACGTCGACGGCGGCATGACGAGCGTGCTGTGAAGGAGGCCTCCGGGATGCTCGGTTGTGTGATCCACGGTCAGGGCGATCTGCGGGTCGAGGAGCTGCCGGTGCCGGTCCCCGGGCCCGGACAGGCGCTGGTGGCCGTGCGCTACGGCGGGGTCTGCGGCTCCGACCTGCATTACTGGCTCCACGGCGGAGTCGGGGACTTCCGGCTCAGGGAGCCGATGGTGCTCGGGCACGAGGTGGTCGGGACGGTCGTGTCGTACGGCTCCCCGACCCCCTCGGGTCCGGCTGCCGGTACGGCCGTCGCCGTGCACCCGGCCACGCCCTGCCAGGTCTGCCCGGAGTGCGCGGACGGGCGGCGCAACGTCTGCCGGGACACCCGCTACCTGGGCAGCGCGGCGCGCTTTCCGCACGTGCAGGGCGGGTTCGCCGCACAAGTGGTCGTACCGGCCGACCAGTTGAGGCCGCTCCCGGTCGGCCTCGGCCTGCGGCGTGCGGCGCTCGCCGAGCCGCTGTCCGTCGCGCTGCACGCGGTGCGGCGGGCCGGTGACCTGGCGGGGAGGCATGTCCTCGTGACCGGTGCCGGGCCCATCGGCTGTCTGGTGGTCGCGGCGGCGAAGGCGGCCGGGGCGGGGCGGGTCACGGCGACGGACCTGCTGCCGACGGCACTTGAGTACGCGCGGATCGCCGGCGCCGACACCCTCGTACGGGCGGATGATCCGTACGGGGCCGGGTGGCCCTCCGAGGTGGACGTGGCGATCGAGGCGTCGGGGGTTGCCGCGGGGCTGGACACCTGTCTGCGGCTGGTGCGGCGCGGTGGCGTCGTGGTGCAGCTGGGGATGCTGCCGGCGGGACGCAGTCCGTTCGCGGGGAACCTCGTCGTGAGCCGGGAGATCGAGCTTCGGGGCGCGTTCCGCTTCGACACGGAGTTCGACGGGGCGCTGGAACTGCTCGCGGCCGAGGTGGCGTTCGACGGGCTGGTCAGCGCGGTGGTGCCGGTGCGGGAGGCCGAGGCGGCGTTCAGGCTCGCGGCGGACCGGAGCAGCTCGTGCAAGGTGCTGTTGGACTTCGGGGACTGAACGGGACCGTGCGGACCGAGCGGCTTGGGCGGCCTGAGCGGCTTGAACCACTTGAACGACTTGAGCGGCTTGAGCGGCTTGAGCGGCTTGAGCGGCCGATGGCCCCGGCCGGGCTTCCGTTTCCGGGACCACGGCTCGCGGATACCTGAACTCGCCCTGACGATCACATGAAGCGACTTCCCCGAGAGCGTTTTCGGCCCGATGATGAGGTGACCTCTGAAGGCTGCCGCAGCCGTCGGGGGCGTGAACATCGGGGGGCGTCATGGCGGTTTCCCTCGGGATGCGTATCTCGGGGCTGCTCGTGGTCGGGGCGGTGGCGGTGGCCGCCGCGGCCTTCACGAGTGACGGGGGCGGCACTTCGGACGGCAGGGGCGGCGGGGGCACCATCGTGACCGCCGGACCGTCCCAGGGCGGCCGAGGGCCGACGGAACCGGCGGATCGCTCCGCTCCGGTGGCCCAGCAGTCGCCCAACGGCCGGGCGGGCGAGAAGGCGTCCGGGCCGACAGCCGTCCCCGGCGGGGTGCCGGGCGGGGTGGTGAGCGCGAGTCCCACCCCTTCGCCGACCTCGTCTCCGAGCGGCAGGGGCGCCGTGGTCCTCCAGGCGCCGCCATGGCTCCCGCCCGGCCCGAGTTCGCCCGACTCGGACAACACGCCGGATCCGGCGAGCATTTACGACCTGCTCCGCGCGCCGGAGCACTGTGAGTCCGCCCTCGGGAGGATCCCGCAGGGGTCGGCGGACGCGGAGTGGCAGCTGCTGCGCGGGCTGTCCGCGGCCTGTCTGGCCGTGCAGGGCCGGGGTGGCGACTGGGACGCGGCGGCCGGGGCCCATGCCGAACTCGCCGGGCGCGTCGACACCTGCAAGGGGCGCGCCGCGTACGCCGTCCTCGGCGGGCTGCTCGACTTCCACCGGCGGCACCCGGGCGGCACCGTCCGGCTCGCGGCCACACCGGTCGGCACGCCGGCGTGCGGCTACCGGATCGCCGGCGTCGACACGGGCGGCGACGGCGAGGCACGGCCCGGCGACACGATCGGCATCGAGCTGACCGGCACCTACTTCGACCATGCCGAGCTGTTGCGGGACGCGAGCGTGAGCGTCGGCGGTCTGGTGGTCCCGGGTGTGCCCGTCCTGAAGTCCGAGTCGGGTGACCGTCTGGTGCTGTCCGTCGCCGTACCGGCCCTGGAGCCGGGCCCGGCCGAGGTCACGGTCCAGCACGCGGGCACCGAGGTCCGGCTGCCGGCCGCCTTCACGGTCACCGGCCCGGACACGGTGGAGCAGCCGGGCACACCGGCGCCCGATGAACCGGGGACGCCGACCGGGGCGGCGGCACCGAATCTCGGCGGACGGCTGTCCTCGCTCGGCGCGGAGGTGCGGGATCTCGGCGGATCGGGGTCACCGCCCGGCGGGGACCTGCCGGACGCTGACCGATCCGGGCCACCGCCAGGCACGGACCTGCCCAACCCCGACCAACGACTGTCCCCGCCCGACGCCGAAGTGCCGGACGCTGACCGATCCGGGCCACCGCCCCGCGCGAACCTGCCCAACCCCAGCCAACGACTGTCCCCGCCCGACGCCGAAGTGCCGCACCCCGGCGAATCGGGGCCACCGCCCGGCGCAGACCTGCCGGACGCTGACGGATCCGGGGCACCGCCAGGCGCGGACCTGCCCAACCCCGGCCAACGGCTGTCCCCGCTCGACGCCGAAGTGCCGCACCCCGGCGAATCGGAGCCACCGCCCGGCGCAGACCTGCCGGACGCTGACCGATCCGGGGCACCACCCCCCGCGGACCTGCCCAACCCGGGCCAACGACGGTCCCCGCTAGACGCCGAAGTGCCGTACCCCGACCAACCGACGTCAGCACCCGGCGCCAAGCTCCCCAACCCCGACGGACGACTGTCCCCGCACACCGCAGACATGCCAGACCCCGGCGAACGGCTGTTCCCGCTCGGCGCCGAGGTGCCGGACCCAGGCCAACCGACGTCATCGCCCGGCGCCGCCGCGTCTGCCGGTGCTGGCGCATAGGCAGCCGGCCGATCGCGGCTCTCGCGACCCCCGAGGTGCGTCAGCCTGTCGCGGTGCAGCCCGTCATGGCCGCCACCGTGAGTGCTCTCGCTCCGCCCACTCCCGGCTGACCGAGCCCGTCCGCATGCCCCGGCGGGCCTCCGGGTCGCCCAGGGCCATGCCGATGTGGCCGGCGAGGACGATGCCGATGGTGAGGGCCAGCCAGTCGTGGACGAAGGTCGCGCTGGTGCGCCACTCGAGGGGAGTGAGGTGGGTGAACCACATGATGAGGCCGGTGCCGACCATCACCAGCGTGGCGCCGGCGATCCACGCGGCGTAGATCTTCTGCCCGGCGTTGAACTTGCCCGCCGGACGGGACGCCGGCCGCTTGTCGCGGTGCAGGGCGGCGCGCAGCCAGACGCGGTCGTGCGGGCCGAAGCGGTTGAGGAAGCCGAGGTCGGCGCGGAAGTAGCGGGAGGCGAGGCCTGCCAGTACCGGCACGGGCAGGGCGAGGCCGGCCCACTCGTGGATACGGACCACCAGCTCGCGGCGGCCGACGAGTTCGGCGAGCTGCGGGATGTACAGACAGGCCGCCGTCACCACGCACACGCCCATCAGCGCGGCCGTCGTGCGGTGCACCCAGCGGGTGGCAGGGCCGAAGCGCCGCACGCCCGTGGACCGGCCGGGGGCGTCAAGTCGTAGGCTCATCGTCGCGTCCGTTCGAGCGGCCGACCCAGGCGTCGACGTCGTAGCCCCGTTCCTCCCAGTAGCCCGGTTTCACGTCCTCGGTGACGGTGATGCCGGAGAGCCACTTGGCGGACTTGTAGAAGTACATGGGCGCCACATAGAGGCGGACCGGACCGCCGTGGGCGTGGTTCAGGTTTTTGTCCTGCATGCGCAGGGCCACCATGACGTCGGCGCGGCGGGCCTGGTCGAGGGTGAGGCTCTCGCTGTAGGCGCCGTCGAAGCAGGTGAAGCGCACCGCGCCGGCCCCCTTGCGCACTCCCGCGGCGTCGAGGAGCCGGGACAGGCGCACGCCCTCGAAGGGGGTGTCGGGAACCCGCCAGCCGGTGACGCACTGGACGTCGCGCACCAGCCGGGTCTGCGGCAGGGCGCGCAGGTCGGCCAGCGTGTAGGTCATGGGGTGGTCGACCAGGCCGTCGACGGTGAGGCGGTAGGTGGTGGCGTTCTTGCGGGGGACGGAAGAGGTCACCGAGTAGTAGCGGAAGCCGCCGCCGTTGGGCAGCAGGTCGGTCAGGCCGGTGGGGTCCTTGTCGGAGGCGCTCGCGAGGAAGGACTCCATCCCGCGCTGCAGGGCGGGCGCGGTGACCACGCCGAGAGCGCCCAGGCCGAGGGTGCCGAGCAGGACGCGGCGGCCGATCGGCTTGCCCCTCTGCCCGCTGTGCTCTTCGTCCTGTTCTCCGCCCTCGTTCTCGGGCTGTTCGGGGTTCACGTACTCATTCGAACACCCGCGACCCCGGCCGGACCAGGGATCGCGGGTGCTCGTCAGGGTTCCGTAAGCACTTCTTACGCGGCGCTCGCGCGCAGACTGCGGCTACGGCGTCTCCCCCGCCGCCTTCTCCAGCTGGAACGCCTCGTTGCCGAGCCCGATGCGGGCGTGCCGCTCGGGCGCGCGGGAGCGCAGGAGCAGGCCCTGGAGCACACCCACGGCCAGCGCGAGGACGATGACGGCGGGCAACGCCCAGTTCAGGGCCGAGTCCGGGCCCGCGCCGATCAGGACGTCGAAGTCCTTGACGGTGTAGACGACGATGAACAGCAGCCCGACGACGGAGAGCCCGGAGGCGGCCAGCCGCCAGAACTGGGCAGCGACGGCGCCGCGGCGCACGAAGAAGGCGATGACGGAGACCGACGCGGCGGCCATCAGCGCGGCGACGCCCAGCGCGCCGAGGTTGCCCATCCAGGTGAACAGGTGCAGCACCGGTGCGGTCGGGTCGCCGGTCGGCTTGTCGTCGGTGAGCGCGAAAGCGGCGACGACCACGAGGGAGATCACGGTCTGCAGCAGCGAACCCGTGCCGGGGGCGCCGCTCGCGCCGCTGGTGCGGCCGAAGGCGGACGGCAGCAGGCCCTCGCGGCCCATGGCGAAGGCGTAGCGGGCCACTACGTTGTGGAAGCTGAGCATCGCCGCGAACATGCCGGTCACGAACAGCACGTGCAGGACGTCGGTGAAGCCGGGGCCCAGGAGGTCCTCGGTGAGGAAGAAGAGCGTCCCGGCGCTCTGCTCCTGCGCGGTGCCGACGATGGCGGAGGGCCCGGCGGCGACTGTGTACGCCCAGCAGCTGATCGTGTAGAAGACGGCGATGCCGCCGATGGCGAGGAACATCACGCGGGGCACGAGGACGTGCGGGCGGCTGGTCTCCTCGGCGTAGACGGGCGCCTGCTCGAAGCCGAGGAAGGCGGCGACGCAGAAGCACAGGGCGGTGCCGATGCCGGCGCCGGTGAGGGTGTCCGGGTTGAAGGCGTGCAGCGACAGGCCCTCCTTGCCGGGGTCGGCGATCGCGGCGACGTCGAAGACGACCACGAGGACGACCTCGATGATCAGCAGGACGCCGAGCACGCGCGCGTTGAGGTCGATCTTCAGCCAGCCGAGCCCGCCCACCAGGAGGACGGCCGCCAGCGCCGGTATCCACCAGGCGACCTCCGTGTCCAGGTAGGTGGCGAACAGCCCGGAGACCTCGAAGCCGAAGATGCCGTAGATGCCGACCTGGAGGGCGTTGTAGGCGACGAGAGCGACCATCGCGGCGCCGGCGCCCGCGGTGCCGCCGAGGCCGCGGGAGATATAGGCGTAGAAGGCGCCGGCGTTGTGGACGTGCCGGCTCATCTCGGCGTATCCGACGCTGAAGAGCGCGAGGACGAGGCCGAGGACCACGAAGAGCAGCGGCTGCCCGACGACGCCCATCACCCCGAAGGTCGTGGGCATGACACCCGCTACCACCATGAGGGGTGCCGTCGCGGCGAGCACGGACAACAGCAGGCCCGTCGTGCCCAGCCGGTCGGCGCGCAGGGCCCGGTCCTGCCCCTTGAACGTACTGATTCCGCCACCGCCGGCGGTGGCTCTGCTCGTGCTGGAACTGCCCGTGGTCATCGGGGACCGTCCTTGGGTCGACTGCGGTTGGGGGCGTTACGCCGTGCCGAGCGCGGTGTCACGTGCGGCTCGGAAGGCGGGATACGGCTCGCGGTCCGGGTACGACCACGGCGACGGGGTGGCGTGCTCGCCGATGCGGTGGAACAAGGCGGCGGCCTCGGCGCCGCGGCCTTCGCAGACCTTGGCGTGGGCGAGGTAGTTCAGGTCGACCAGACGGCGCGGGTGCCCCTCCTGCTCCCACTCCAGCCACCAGTCGAAGGCGGCCCGCATCACCTGCCGGGCCCGGCGGCCGGCCCAGTGCCCGGAGGTGGCCGCGTCGGGCTGCTCGCGCCCCGCACCTGCGAGGACGCGGTAGCGCTCGGCGTGGGCGATGACCGGGAGGACGGCGAGCGGGGAGTCGGCGGGGGCCCGCTCGGCGGCCGCGTTGGCGAAGTCGTAGACCTCGTGCAGCGGGTCGGGACCGGCACCGGTGTGGCGTTCGGCGAGCCGGGCGACCATCAGGTGATGGGCGTGGTGGTGGTCCGCGTACCGGGCGCCGACCTCCGCGAACAGCTGCCGCACCGCCTCCTCGGCACCGAGGGCGCTCTCCAGCATGAGCAGGCCGAGCCAGGGGGTGGGGTCGGCGGGCGCGAGCGTGGCGGCGGAGTGGCAGGACTCGCGGGCGCGGACCGGCTTCTCCTTGCCGCGCAGAGCGCGCTGGACCTGGGCGAGGGCGAGCAGGACGGCGGCGTCGGCGGAGTCGGGCTCGGCGAGCAGCCAGTCACGGGTCCAGGGGGCGCAGTACGGCTCCTGGGCGAGGACGGTGACGCGGTGCCCTCTGCGGTCCCAGTCGTCGCCGGTCCGGGCGAGCAGCGCGCGGGCCGTCTGCCATCTGCCTTGGGCGAGCGCGGTGCGGGCGGCGGCGAGCTCGGCGTCGTCCAGGGCCGCGTCGAAGGTGTGGGATGCGCGCTTGCGGCCGCGGCCGAGGGGTGGCGGGGGTGGGGACACCGTTCTGGGTTCTGTCGGGGACGGAAGAATGTGGCCTGTCATCGGGCGATCACGCACAGCAAACCCGCAGCCAATGGTTCGCGTCAAGGGCCGCCGGGGCGTTACACGCGTCAACTGCTGTGACTGGTGAGGCACTTGATGCGTTCAACACCCATGCAGCTTGCCTTAAATGTCGGAATTGTTCAGAGTGTGTGGCGTACGTCATGGCGTAGCAGGACCAGGCACCGCACGATGGCAGGACGCGCATGCCGGGCCTGGGCCGCTACAGTCGGCCCTTACGCACCCCGTCCCCTACCCCGGCAGGATGATCGAGGTACGCAGCGTGTCGCTTCTGATCCTGATACTCGCCGTGAGTGCCGCCTGCTGCCTGGGCTTCGGCTTCGTACTGCAGCAGAACGCGGCCCAGAAGGCGCCGCTGAGTGACTTCCTCTCCCCCCGGATCCTCCTCGACCTGATGAAGGTGCCCCGCTGGCTGGGCGGCATCGGGCTGATGGTGGTCGGCATGGCGCTCGGCGCGATGGCGCTGGGCCAGGGCGAGATCTCCCTCGTGGAACCGCTGCTGGCGACGAATCTGCTCTTCGCGCTAGCGCTCTCCCGCCGCCAGACCAAGCAGCCGCTGGGCCGCCAGGGCTGGACGGGACTCGCACTGCTCGCGGGCGGTGTGACGGCCTTCATCATCGCCGGACAGCCACACGGCGGGACGGCGCCCAGTGGTGACTTCAGGCAGTGGCTGATCATCGGCGTCATGGTGGGGGCGGCCCTACTGCTCACGGCGTACGCCAAGCGCTCGCGGCTCAACGCGGGCCCTGCGCTGCTGGCCACGGCGGCCGGTCTGCTGTACGGCGTGCAGGACGCCCTCACACGCGTGACCGGGCAGCGGTTCGCCGAGGGCGGCATGGCGGAGATCCTGACCAGCTGGCAGCCGTACGCCGTCGTGGCGCTCGGCCTCACCGGGCTGATCCTCGTCCAGAGCGCCTTCGAGACGGCGTCCCTGCGCATGTCCCTGCCGGCCCTGACCGCGGCCCAGCCGCTGGCCGGCATCCTCTGCGGCGTCGGCTTCCTCGGCGACCGGCTGCGCGCCGACACGGGCGCGCTGGCGTGGGAGGCGGCGGGGCTCGCCGCGATCGTGGTGGGCATCATCATGCTCGGCACGCATTCGGCGATGCCGAGCGGCGTGAAGCAGCCGCGGCAGGTTGCGGTGGCGGCGGTCCCGGCACGCTGACCGCGCGACCGGGAACAGCCACGACGGATGGCCGTGGCGGCGCCCCCGGCACCCTGACCGCCCGAGCAGGAACAACCACAGCACACTGCCGCGGCGACGCTCCCGGCACACTGACCGCCCGAGCGGAAACAACCACAGCACACTGCCGCGGCGACGCTCCCGGCACACTGACCGCCCGAGCGGCCGTCCTGCTTGGATGGCGCCATGAGCGCTGCTGATGAGATCCTCGACATCGTCGACGAGCACGACCGGGTCGTCGGACGGTCCCGCCGCGGCGAGGCCTACGCCAAGCGGCTGCGCCATCGCTGCGTCTTCATCGAGGCCCGGGACTCGCAGGGCCGCCTGTTCGTGCATCGCCGCACGCCCACGAAGCTGGTCTTTCCCTCGCGGTACGACATGTTCGTAGGCGGCGTGGTGGGCGCGGGCGAGTCGTACGACGACGCCGCCCTGCGCGAGGCCGAGGAGGAACTCGGCGTGAGCGGCCTCCCCCGCCCCACGTACCTCTTCAAGTTCCTCTACGACGACGGCGCCGGGCAGACCTGGTGGTCGGCGGTGTACGAGGTGCGCTGCGAGCTGCCGGTGAGTCCGCAGGTGGAGGAGGTCGCCTGGCACGACTTCCTGCCGGATGCCGAGGTGGAGCGACGGCTGGCGGAGTGGGCGTGGGTACCGGACGGGCTGGCGGCGTACGAGCGGCTCAGGGCCTACCGGGCGGCGGCCTGCTGATCCGCCCGGGGACGGCCCGTGGCACGGACAGCACCCCTGACCGTCGCCCGGATAGGGTCGTGCATGTGATCGAGTTCGTACGGAACGTCCGGCTGTGGTTCGCGCCGCAGGAGATCCGGCAGGAGGGCGGGACGCCCGACTACCGGTTCTCGCTGGCCAACGAGCGCACCTTTCTGGCCTGGCTGCGTACCGCGCTCGCGCTCGTCGGCGGTGGCTTCGCGGTGGACCAGTTCCTGCCGGATCTGCGCTGGGGCTGGCGCGTCGGGCTGGCGCTCGCGCTGCTCGCGGCCGGCGTGCTGTGTTCGTTGCGCGCCGTCAATCACTGGGTGCGCTGCGAGCGGGCGATGCGGCGGGGCGAGGACCTGCCGGTGTCGCGGTTCCCGGCGGTGCTGAGCCTGGTGGTCGCGGTCGTGGCCATCGCGATGGTCGTCGTCGTGCTCGTGGGGTGGGAAGGGTGAACCCGGGGGCGGTCGCCGAGCCCGTCAGGGATCCGGGACTGCAGCCCGAGCGGACGCGCCTCGCGTGGCGCCGTACGACACTGTCCGGCACCGTGGCCGCCGTACTCGCCGTGAAGACCGCGCTGCACGGCGGCGTCTCCGTGGTCGGCCTCGTCGTCTGCGCCCTGTGCATCGGGCTGTGGCTGGGCTTCCTGGCGCTCGCCCACCGCCGTATCAGCGTCCTCGCCTCGTCCGTCGAACCGGCGGCCCTCGCCCCGCGGCACGCCACGGGCATGGTCCTGTTCACCGTGGCCCTGGCCCTGTGCGGCGCCGCCCTGGTCCTCTGAGACCCCGCCTTCGGCTACGGCCCGCTCACTCCGCCCCCTGCCAGAGCCCCTCCGGCGCCACCGGCTCCTCCTCCGTCTCCCAGTCCACCGTCACCACGATCTTGCCCCGGGTACGGCCCTCCTGGTTGAGCCGGTGCGCGTCCGCCGCCCGCTCCAGCGGGAACGTCTGCGAGACGTGCACGGACACCACCCCCTCCTCCGCCAGCTCGCACAGCCGCAGCAGGTCCGCCGCGTCGGGGCGGACGAAGTAGTAGCGACCCCCGTAGTCGAAGACGTCCGGGTCCGCGATCGACACCAGGCGGCCCTCGGGGGCCAGCAGGTTGGCCGAGGCCTTCAGCGCGTCACCGCCGACCGTGTCGAACGCCGCGTCCACGCCCTCGGGCGCAAGCCCCCGCACCCGCTCGGTCAGGCCGTCGCCGTACTCGACCGGCTCACCGCCGAGACCGCGTACGAAGTCGTGGTTGTGCGCGCTCGCCGTACCGATCACCCGGGCGCCCAGATGGCGGGCGAGCTGGACGGCGATCGAGCCGACACCGCCGGCCGCCGCGTGCACGAGGACCGTCTCGTCGCGCTTGACCTGGAGGACCTTGGTCAGCACCTGGAACGCCGTCAGCCCCACCAGCGGCAGACCGGCCGCCTCCTCCCAGGTGAGGTTCCGCGGCTTGCGCGCGAGGGTGCGCACGGGCGCGGCGACGTACTCGGCGAAGGTGCCGCGCGAGAGGACGTCCTCGCGTACGTAGCCGATGACCTCGTCGCCGACGCCGAACTCCGTGACGGAGACACCCGGCTGGACGACGACACCGGAGACGTCCCAGCCGGGGACGACCGGGAAGACCGGCTCGAGCATCCGGTCCATGTAGCCCTCGCGGCATTTCCAGTCGACCGGGTTGACCGCGGCCGCCCGCACCTTCACCAGCACGGAGTCGGGGCCGACGCGCGGATCGCGCACATCCCCGTATGCGAGCTCGTCGGCCCCGCCGTAGCGTGTGTAGCTGATGCCCTTCATGGGTTCGACCCTCCGGGGTGGGAGGGCGCCACGCAAGCCCGAATAACCCGATATGAGCCGTTCGCGTGGCAGCCTGTCCGACGTCACCAACCCGCACCTTCGAAGGTGAGCACCATGACCACCATGCACGTGGAACACCCCTCCCACACGCACTCCCACGGTCCGGACTGCGGGCACACCGCGGTGCCGCACGGCGACCACACCGACTACGCGCACGACGGTCACCTGCACCGCGAGCACAGCGGCCACTGGGACGAGTGCGAGACGGACGGGCATGTCGCGCACGAGGGCCACGCCCATCAGCACGGCGCCGACTGCGGGCACGAGAGCGTCCTGCACGGCGACCACGTCGACTACCTGCACGACGGCCACCGGCACGCCGCCCACGCGGGTCACTGGGACGACCACTGAGCCCACGGGCGGCTGTGTCCGACCCGCCCCGCACTGGCCGAGAACGCACTCCCGACAGCTCCCCGACGCACCGCGCGGGGAGCTGTCGGCCTATCGTGGCCCCGATCACGTTCGGCTCCCCCACTGGACGACATACCGACTGGTCGGCATCATGAGTCAGGTCCCGTTAACCTGCCTTAGGAGCCCCGTATGAGCCCCGACCATCCACCCGGACTCGATCTCGAACGGCTGCGCGGCCTGCTCGAGCGCGAGCGGCCCGGTCTGGCGCACGGTCCGCTGACCGGCCGGCTGATCGAGGGCGGACGGTCGAACCTCACGTACGCGGTCTCCGACGGCACCTCGCGGTGGGTCGTACGACGGCCGCCGCTCGGCCACGTCCTCGCCACGGCGCACGACATGAAGCGCGAGCACCGGGTCATCAGCGCGCTGTACCCCACGGACGTGCCGGTGCCGCGGCCGGTGCTGCTGTGCGAGGACGAGGAGGTGCTCGGATCGCCGTTCTACGTCATGGAGTTCGTCGAGGGCACCCCGTACCGCACCGCCGACCAGCTCGCCCCGCTCGGCGCGGAGCGCACCCGGGGCGCGGTGCTGTCGCTGGTGGACACCCTCGTCGAGCTGCACGCGGTGGAGCCGGCGTCGGTGGGTCTTGAGGACTTCGGCCGGCCCGAGGGCTTCCTGGACCGCCAACTGCGCCGCTGGGGCAAGCAGTTGGACGCCTCCCGCAACCGCGAGCTGGCCGGCATCGACGAGCTGCATGCGACGCTCGGCCGCCGGCTGCCGGCCTCTCCCACGGCGACGGTGGTCCACGGCGACTACCGGCTGGACAACGTCCTCATCGGTGACGACGACAAGATCAAGGCGATCCTCGACTGGGAGATGTCGACGCTCGGCGACCCGCTCACCGACCTCGGCCTGCTGGTGATGTACAGCATGCCGCTGGGCATGGCGGACTCCCCGGTCTCCACGACCGCCGAGGCGCCCGGCCATCCGACGCCGGCCGAACTGATCGAGCGGTACGCCGCGCGCTCGGGGCGCGACGTCTCCGCGGTCTCCTGGTACACGGCGTTCGCCTGGTTCAAGCTCGCCGTGATCCTGGAGGGCATCCACTACCGCTACACGCTGGGCCAGACGGTCGGCCGCGGCTTCGACCGCATCGGCGACCTGGTTCCGGTCTTCATCGAGCACGGCCTGACCACTCTTCAAGACGGCATCCAGGAAGGCTGACGGGATATGGACTTCGCGTTCGACGCACGCACCGAGGAGCTGCGCGCCAAGCTGCTCGCCTTCATGGACGAGTACGTCTATCCCGCCGAGGCGGTGGCCGAGGAGCAGCGGGCCGAGCTGGCCTCCCCGTGGGACACACCTGCCGTGGTGGAGGAGCTCAAGGCCGAGGCTCGCAGGCAGGGCCTGTGGAACCTCTTCCTGCCGGATCAGGAGTACGGGGCCGGGCTCACCAACCTCCAGTACGCCCCGCTCGCCGAAATCACCGGCCGCTCCCCGCACCTGGCACCGACAGCCACGAACTGCGCGGCGCCCGACACCGGGAACATGGAGGTGCTGTCCCAGTTCGGCGACGAGCAGCAGAAGAAGCAGTGGCTGGAGCCGCTGCTGGCCGGTGAGATCCGCTCGGCGTTCGCGATGACCGAACCCGATGTGGCCTCCTCGGACGCCACGAACATCACCACGCTCATAGAGCGGGACGGTGACGAGTACGTCATCACGGGCCGCAAGTGGTACATCTCCGGGGCGATGAACCCGGACTGCAAGATCCTCATCGTGATGGGCAAGACGGACCCGGAAGGCGAGGACATCCGCCGTCAGCAGTCCATGGTCCTGGTCCCCAGTGACACCCCGGGCGTCACGATCAAGCGCGCCATGCAGGTCTTCGGCTACGAGGACCACTCCCACGGCGGCCACGCCGAGGTGGTCTTCGACCACGCGCGCGTGCCGGTGTCCAACCTCATCGGCGAGGAGGGCGGCGGCTTCGCCATCGCCCAGGCGCGGCTCGGTCCGGGCCGTATCCACCACTGCATGCGGCTGATCGGCATGGCCGAGCGGGCGATCGAGCTGATGTGCCGACGGGCGGTGTCCCGTGACGCCTTCGGCAAGGCGCTGGCCCAGCAGGGCGTGGTCCACAACTGGATCGCCGACGCGCGGGTGACGGTCGAGCAGCTGCGTCTGCTGGTCCTGAAGACCGCCTGGCTGATGGACACCGTCGGCAACAGGGGTGCCCACACGGAGATCCAGTCCATCAAGATCGCCACCCCGCGGGCGGTCGTCGACATCCTCGACCGGGCGATCCAGTTGCACGGTGCGGCTGGTGTCAGCCAGGACTTCCCGCTGGCGGAGCTGTACGCCGGCGCGCGGACCCTGATGATCGCCGACGGGCCGGACGAGGTGCATCAGCGGTCGCTGGCTCGCCGGGAGTTGAAGAAGTACGTCTGACTCCGTAGGGAGTCTCAAACGCCGGAGGGGCTGGAATCCAGCCCCTCCGGCGTTGTGCTGCGAGGCCCGTTCAGGGCCGAAGTGCCCGCAGCAGCAGGTCCGCCAAGTGGTCCGCGACCTCCTGGGGGCTCATCGGGCCGTCGGGGCGGTACCACGTCGACAGATGGTGGACGGAGCCGAAGTGGTAGTCCACGACGAGGTCCGCCGGAGTCGCAGTGGAGAAGACGCCCGCCTCCTGACCCTCCTCGACGAGCGCACGGAAGCGCTCGTGGTAGAGCCGCCGCTCGGCGCGCACCTGCTTGTTCTTCTCCGGGCTCAGATGATGCATCGACCGGAAGAAGATCATCGCGTCGTCGAGGTTCTCGATGGTCGTCACCACGACGTCCGCCGCCGCCCTCCGCAGCCGCTTCTCGATGGGCTCGTCGGCCCCCGCGAAGGCATCCAGCCGCTCCTGCTGAACGCGCAGCACGCGCGCGTACACCTCGTGCAGGAGGTCGTCCTTGGAACCGAAGTAGTGGTACAGCGCCCCCTTGGTGACGCCGGCCGCCTCGACGATCTCCTGCACCGAGGTGCGGTCGTAGCCCTGCTCCGCGAAGAGCCGGGTGGCGGCGGCGAGCAGCCGCTGCGGGACGGGCGTACCGTCACCGTCCGTCGTCCTGGCCACTGTGCCGCCACCTGCCCTTCCGAGATTTTCCTGCTTGCGTCTAGCCGTCGTTCGCCCGGGAACGAAGTTCCCGACGGAGGATCTTCCCACTTGCCGTCTTGGGCAAGTCGGGCAGGATCTCCACCTGCCGCGGATATTTGTAGGCGGCCAGTCTCTCCTTGCAGTAGGCGGCGAGTGTGTCGGGGTCCGTTTCCGCACCCGGACGGAGGCTGATGTACGCCTTTACAGTCTCCCCGCGGTACCCGTCGGGCACCCCCACGACGGCCGCCTCGCGCACCGCCGGGTGGGTGTAGAGCACGTCCTCGACCTCGCGCGGCCACACCTTGAAGCCGGACGCGTTGATCATGTCCTTCTTGCGGTCGACGACGTACAGCCAGCCCTCGGCGTCCATGAAGCCGATGTCGCCGGTGCGCAGTTCGCCGTCGGGGAAGGTCTCGGCGGTGGCGTCGGGGCGCCGCCAGTAGCCGGGCACGACCTGTGGCCCGCGCACCACGATCTCGCCCTGCTCGCCGAACGGCACCTCCTGGCCCTGCTCGTCGACGATCCGAACGACCGTCTCCGGGCCCGGCAGGCCGACGGCCAGCGTCCCCGAGGCCGGGTCGACGGGGGCCTCCAGGCCGGGCGGGACGGAGGCGCACGGGGCGGTGCACTCGGTGAGGCCGTAGCCGTTGCGGATGTACGGACCGAACCCGGCCCGGAACTTCTCCACCAGGGCGGGCGGCACGGGGGCGCCGCCCGACGAGATGTTCACGAAGGAGGAGAAGTGCTCGCGGGTGACGGCCGGGTGGGCGGCCAGCGCCATGAAGGCCGTCGACGGGCCGACCGTGTAGTGCGGCCGGTGCTCGGCGAACGCCTCCAGCACGACGCCCGCGTCGAAGCGGTACGTCAGCACGAGCGTGCCCGCGCTGTTGAGGCTCGCGCCGAGCTGGCAGACCATGCCGGTGATGTGGAACAGCGGCGCCAGCGCGTAGTACACGGGCGCGTCCGGCAGGCCGAGTCCCGTCCGCTGCCGCTCGGCGTTGTACATGACGTTGCCGTGCGTGTTGGTGGCGCCCTTGGGGGCCCCGCTCGTCCCCGAGGTGTAGCTGATCAGCGCGATGTCGGACGGCCCGAGGTCTCGCCCCTGCGGCGCCTTGTGCCCGGCGCGGGCGACGGCCGTCAGGTCGTCGGCGTCCCCTGCCTGCGGCAGTCGTTCGAAGGTCAGCACGCGCGCGTCGCCCCGTGTCTGGAAGTCCAGCTCACAGGCGGTGAGCACGATCCGCACCGGCGAGTCGGCCGCCGTCTGCCGCAGGTACGACTCCCAGGCCCGGTCCGAGCAGATCAGCGCGGCCACTTCCCCGTCCCGCAGGACATGCCCGACCTCCCCCGACTTGTACATGGGGTTGACCGGCACCACGACCGCCCCCGCCTTCCAGGCGCCGAGCAGGGCGATCACGAAGTGCGGGGAGTTCTGCAACAGGATCGCCACCCGGTCGCCGCGCTCCAGGCCACGGGCGGCGAGGTGCCCGGCAACGGAGTCGCTGAGCTCGTCGACCTCGCGGTAGGTCAGGCGGCCGTCGAAGTAGGCGAGGAAGACACGTTCCGGGGTCTCGGCGACGGCCCGGCGCAGGGCGTGCACGAGCGAGTCGGCCGGCGCTATCGGGGCGCGCTGGACGTCGGAGAGCAGGGCCACCCAGGGCTTGGCCGCGTACAGGGAGTCGGTCATCGGGCCTCCTCCCACTTCTGCTGGAGGTGGTTCATGTTGCTCAGCCAGCGGTCCGGCTCGGCGGCCCGCGCCTGGTAGTACCCGGCGACCTCGGGGTGCGGCAGGATCAGGAACCGGTCCTCCGCCATGCCCTTGAACAGGGCGTCCGCCACATCGTCGGGCGCGATGGCGGTGGGCCTGAGCACCAGGTCCCCCGCGCTGCCGGTGGCGTCCAGCATGTCGGTGCGCACGCCCTGCGGGCAGATGGCGTGCACCTTGACGCCGCGGTGGCGGTACGTCAGCGACAGGTACTCGGCGAAGGCGTAGGCCCCGTGCTTGGTGACGGCGTAGGGCGCGGCGCCGATCATGGTGAGCAGTCCGGCCGCGGACACGGTGGAGACGAAGCGTCCGCTGCCGCGCTCCAGCCAGGCGGGGAGCAGTGCGTTGGCGGCGCGCACGTGGGCCATCACGTTGACGTCCCAGGACGTCGACCAGGCCTTCTCGTCGAGCGGCTGTCCGGGGTCGTCACCTCCGAAGGCGACCCCGGCGTTGGCGCAGTAGACGTCGACCGCGCCGCCGAGCGCGTCCCGGGCATCGGCGACGACGGCGGACGCGTCACCGGCTACCGCGATGCCACCGATCTCGTCGGCGACCGCCTCGGCCTTCCCCGCATCCAGATCGTTGACGACGACACGAGCCCCCTCGGCGGCGAAGCGCCGGGCCAGCGCAGCCCCGATGCCACCCCCAGCCCCGGTAACGACGACTCCGGCACCCTGAACGGCTTCCACCATCGGTCTCCTTCGGCTGCGGCTCTGCTATGACGGTCAGACTAACCGGTCGGTATGTTCCAAGAAAGGGGCACCGCCACACCCTCTGGGGCGCGGGGCTGCATCGATGAGCGGCTCCGCGCGTGGGCGCGACCAGCCACAAACAACCCGCACTCTCCCCACAACATGCCGGAGCGCATACCTTGCCCCCATGCGCCTATCCAGACGAGCACTCCTCGCAGCGACAACGGCAGCAGCATCCCTACCTTCGGCAGCGGCCGCGGCCGAGCGCCACAGCCCCTTGCGAACCGGATTCGAGCGGCTCACAGCCGACGGTTACTCGGTCCTGAAGGGCCAGAAGGTCGGAATCGTCACGAACCCCACCGGCGTGACCCGCGACGTCCGCCACATCGTAGACGTGATGCACGCCGACGAAAGGGTGAACCTGACGGCCGTCTTCGGCCCCGAGCACGGCTTTCGCGGCACCGCCCAGGCAGGCGGCTCCGAGGGCCGCTACGACGACCCGGCGACCGGCCTCCCGGTCTACGACACGTATCTGAAGAGCGGCCGGCCCCTCGCCGACATCTTCACCGCGTCCGGCGTGGACACGGTGGTCTTCGACATCCAGGACGCGGGCGCCCGCTTCTACACCTACATCTGGACGCTCTACGACTGCATGGAGGCGGCCCAGCTGGCCGGCAAGCGCTTCGTCGTACTGGACCGGCCGAACCCGGTGACCGGGCGGGCGGCCCAAGGCCCCGTCCTGCACATGGAGTTCGCCACCTTCGTGGGCCGCCGCCCCATCTCCCAGGCGCACGGCATGACGGTCGCCGAGCTGGCGCGGCTGTTCAACGGGGAGTTCCTCACCACCCCGGTGCCGCTGGAGACCGTACGGATGACGGGCTGGAAGCGGTCGGAGTTCTACGACGCCTGGGGCCTGCCGTGGGTGCCGCCGAGCCCGAACATGCCGACGCCGGACACCGCCCTCGTCTACTCGGGCACGTGTCTCTTCGAGGGCACGAACCTCTCGGAGGGCCGCGGCACCACCCGCCCCTTCGAACTGCTGGGCGCGGAGGGCATCGACGGCCGCTGGGCGGCGGCCGCGAACGAACTCCGGCTCCCTGGCGTGCGCTTCAGAGAGGCCTACTTCGCGCCCACGTTCTCCAAGTTCCAGGGCAAGACCGTCGGAGGCGTACAGATCCACGTGCACGACCGCGCCGCGTTCGACCCCGTGCGCACCGGCATCGCGCTGCTGGTGACCGCCAAGCAGGCCTGGGGCGGCTTCAGCTGGCGTCCGGACAACTGGATCGACAAGCTCACCGGCTCCACACAGGTCCGCACGATGATCGACGCGGGCGCGAGCGCCGACGAGGTGGTGGCGGGCTGGCAGGGGGAGCTGACTGCGTTCCGGCGAGTACGGCGGGAGTACCTCCTGTACAAGTGAGCGCCCCGCGGCGGAGTTACACGGATGAGTGACGACGTATGGCCAATCCCGCCCGGTAGCAGGACGATGCGCCCGTATCGCACCACTTCGGGGGACGAGGGGCCCGTCATGGCAAAACCGGCAGTGAGCGTGACTCCTTACTGGGAGCTGACCTTCGACGCGGACGGTGATCCGGACTCCGGGAAGCGGGACCGGCTGCTGGCCGGGGTGGCGCGGCAGGACGTCCGTGATCTGATCGTCTTCGCACACGGCTGGAACAACGACCGCTCGACGGCGACCCGGCTCTACGACCGCTTCTTCGCACCGATCCCGCAGCTCGCCCCCGCAGCGAAGATCGGGTACGTGGGTGTGGTCTGGCCTTCGATGAGGTTCTCGGACGAGCCGATCCCGGACTTCCCGCGTGCGGTGGCGGCCGAGCTCGCGCCGCGGCCGGCGCTGGACAAGGACACACGGCACGCGCTGCTGGAGACCTTTCCCGGCCGGGCGACCGTGATCGACCAGATCGCGCGGCTGCTGGACCAGCAGCCGCGCGAGGAGGCCGAGTTGGAGGAGTTCGGGCGGCTGGTGCGGATGCTGGTGGACGTCGTTCCGCCGGGGCCGCAGGTGCTGTTCGCGGCGGACACGCTGGCGGAGGGCGTGCCGCAGAACTCGCCGGACATGCTCTCGGGGTCGGTGGCGGCGGTGTGCGAGGAGTTCGCGCAGGCGCTGGCGCATCTCGAGGCGCCGGACAGAACTCCGGAAGGCGCGCCGGACGGAACGCCCGGCGGTGCGGCCTCCTTCTCGCTGCCGAACCCCTGGGATGGTGCGCACGAGCTGCTGCGGCAGGCCACGTACTACGCCATGAAGCGGCGCGCCGGGACGGTCGGTGAGCGTGGGCTCGGCCGGGTCGTGGGGCAGCTGGCGGCGCGGGCGCCGCAGGTGCGGGTGCATCTGGTCGGGCACAGTTTCGGAGCGCGGCTGGTGTCGTTCGCGCTGCGCGGGCTGCCGAAGGGCGTGCGCACGGTGAAGTCGGTGACGCTGCTCCAAGGCGCCTTCTCGCACTACGCGTTCGCGTCCCGGCTGCCGCACGACGCGCGCGCGGGCGGAGTGCTGGAGGGCCAGCACAACCGTATCGACGGACCGCTGGTGTGCTGCCACTCGCGGCACGACTCGGCCCTGTCGACGATGTATCCGCTGGCCTCCCGCATGGCGGGCGACGCACGAGGGGTCGCGGCGCTCGGCGTCGGCCGGATGCTGGGCGCCAAGTGGGGTGCGATGGGCCACGGCGGAGTGCAGGCGGTGCCGGGGACACGGTCGTTCGGGCTGGCCGACGCGCTGCAGGCGAAGCTGCCCGCCTCGGGGTGCGTGAACATCGACGCGGCGGCGGTCGTCAGGCGCGGCGGGCCGCCGGCGGGGGCGCACAGCGACATCGTGCACCGGGAGCTGGCGCAGGTGGTGCTGGCGGCGGGCCGCATCAAGTGACCCGCCGCCACCTTCCCGTCACCGGTGTGAAGTGAACTCCACCACCTGCTGATACGTCGGCCGGTTCTGCCAGCTGATCCTGCCGTGCTTGATGCCGCCCAGGGTGCGCTGGACGATCGAGTCGGCACACCACTGGTCGCCCGCCGCGCACTGGTCGTCGCCGGGGTAGACCTGGGCCGCGGTCTTGCCGGCCGCCTCCTTCAGGGTGCCGATCAGGAGGTCACGGCAGGCGCTGAGGCTGCCGGCCCCGCAGTACTTGCGATCGAGCGGGCCCTGCACCGACTCACCGAGCACGGCGCGCAGGTCCTTGTCGACGTAGGACCACCAGCCGTACTGGAAGGAGCTTCCGGCGTGCGCGCCGGTCGGACCGTGGGCGGACGACGGGGACTCGTCGACGGGCAGGTTGTTCGTCATCGCGGCATACAGCTCGCTGCCGAGGCCCGGTTCGAACTGGGCCTTCACCAGCAGCGGCCACCATGCGTCCAGGATGCGGATCGCGTCGGTGTCGGCGTACTTCTTCGAACCGGCCGACGTCTCGGTGCGCTTGCCGCCCGCCGCCAGCCAGGTCTGCAGCTTGCTCACCGCCGCCGCGGCCGTCGGGTCGGTCACCGGGGAACCGGTGACGACCTTGAGCAGGTCCGGGAGTACGTCCTCGGCCCGCAGGTCGGCAAGGCCCGCGTCGGCCATCGCCTTCACCAGCGCGGCCCGGGTCACACCGCCCGCGTCGACGAGCCCCCGCACCCGGTCCTGAAGCAGGTTGCCGCGGTGGACCGAGCCGTCGCCCCAGGGTGCGGTGGTGTAGTCCTTGGCCTGCTTGTTGTTCCAGGAGACGTAGTAGTCCTGGTCGATGGAGTTGGGGTGTGCCGAGGGCGGGGTGTACTGCGCCGTGTTCGCGGCCGGGTCCCAGTTGCGCCACTCGTACGCGGGCTGCGCCCACACCGGGAACTCCGCGTCGACGCCGGTCGCCCGCACCGGGTTGTCGCCGCTGTTGTAGTAGGCGGTGTGCTCGGAGTCGGCGTAGAACCAGTTGAAGGTGTAGTTGATGTGCTGCACCGCCTTCTGGAAGTCCTCCGGGCCCTTGACGTAGCCGGGGTCGTTCAGCATCTGGAAGCCGATGATCGAGTCGGCCTCGTGCAGGTAGGACGAGCGAAGTGTGGTGTAGGCGACCTTCTTGCCGCCGACGGTCGCGCGGTGCGTGACGGGACCGTACTTCGTCCGCCAGACCCGCATCGTGTACGAGCCCGCGGGGGTGCTGTCGGCGGTCGTCGGCTTCCAGGCGTTCTTCTGCTCGATCTTCTCCATCGCCGTGCAGGTGCCGCGGTACAGGTAGTGGTGGTCGTCCTGGCACAGCTCGACGGCGTAGGTGTCGATGATGTCCTGGCCGGAGGTCGTGGCGCTCCACGAGTAGTCCTGACCGCGGCCGAGCTCGACGTACATGCTCAGGCCCGCGAAGGAGGCGCCGCGGGCGCTGATGCCGGGGCCCTGGATCTCCTGGAGCAGGAGGAGCTGGGGTGCGAAGTAGCCGGTCTGAGGTCCGAAGACGGCGACCGGGTGGCCGCTCGCGGTGTGCTCGCCGCTCACCACGAGGGCGTTGGACATGCCCCGCTTCGCCGAGGTCATGGCGGTCTCGGCGGCCGTGGCGGAAGCGCCGGTCGCGGCGGAGCCGGCCGCGCTGCCGGTACGGTCGTACACGAGCTGTTCCTCCGCGACCGAGCCGGCGTCGGGCAGGGCCTCGCCCTGTGGGGTCTCGGGCTTGGTGGCGTACGGGAAGCTCTTGTCGTGGACGGTGACGACGGCCTCGGGGTCGTTGCGCTCGCGGAACGACTCCCAGAGCTCGGTGCCGTCGGCCACGCCGTACTTCTCCTGGGCGGCCAGCAGGGAGATCGCGTTGTTGACCTCGCCGCCGCCCCCGGAGCCGAAGAGGGCACCGATGACGGAGCCGAGCGCGACCATGTCGGTCAGCTTGAAGTGCTCGATCGTGCCGGCGTTGGTGACGGAGTCCTTGTGACCGGTCAGGACGTACTCGCCGGGGAAGTACCGGCCGCTGTCGGAGGCGTCGATGTAGGCGTTGATGCCGTCGAGGTAGGCCTTGGCGTCGGCGAGGGCCAGCTGCCCGCGTTCGCCGTTCGAGGCGACGGCGCTGTCGATCTGCGCCTGGAGATCGGCCTCGGTGTACGGCGCGTGCCGCCAGAACTGCTGCTCCAGACCCTGGTTGGAGGGCGCGCCGCCCGCGAAGGAGGTCAGCTGCCCGCGTCCGACGTGCCGGAAGACGTCCATCAGCCACAGCCTGTCCTGGGCGGCCGCATAGCCGGCGCCGAACTCCGTGCCGTATCTGGTGGTACCGGTGATGTGCGGCACACCCGTCTTCTTGTCACGGACGATCGTCACGTCGCCGCGCCCGGCGGGATTCACGGTGGAGGCGACTTGGTCGGAGGGGACGCCGAACGAGGCGTCGTTGAAGAAGTTGTTGATCGTCGCATTGGTGAGGCCGGAATGGCCCTTGGCCAGGCCGGCATAGGGACCCAGCTGGTCGGAGGCGTGTTCGGGCATCGTGCCGAAGGCCTGGTTGAGCAGGATCTGGGCGAGGGTCGCGTTGCCGTTCTGGCCCGGCGGCAGGATGTCGGAACACTGGTTCCCGCAGTGGTCGGCAACCGCCGTCGCCTCGGCCGCCGCCTCGGGCGCGGCGACCGCCGGGGAAAGTGGCGATAAAAGACCGGCGATCAGAGCGCATACGGATGCGGTCTTCAGGAACCCGTGGAATCTGCCGGGAGTTCTCAGTCCGACTAGGGCGTTGCGTGGGGTACGCCGTGGCATGGCCGCTCCTACCGACGAGGGTGAGCCGGGATGTTACCGGCGGTATCCCCGGGATTGAAGATGAACATGCGTCACGTTCGGGAGTCACCAGGAAGCGCGATGGAGGCCACACGAGGGAGCGTCATGGAGGCCGTCGGAAATCGGATGGAGCGGGGATGGAGCCGAATCGCTTGTCGATACGTCTATTCGTCAACGTCGCACGAAGTCCGTGCGACGACGCCGAAGTGACCGAAGTACAGGTGCAGGTGTGACGGAGGTGCAGGGCGATGGCCGGTTTCCGGAGTCTGGCGAGACAGGTGCGCGACCCGCGGTGCGATCTGGCGCTTCGGCGCTACTCGCTGCGTAAGTGCCTTGAGCGGTTCGCCCCTTACGGGCACAGGGCGACCTGGGACCACTTGTGCTCCCGGGCAGGGTTCGGTCCGGAGGACCGGTCCCCCGATCCGGCGCGGCTCGTGGCCGCGTTGGACGAGCTGGAGGAAGCGCGTTCGGTCTGGCTGGCCTACGAGGTCGAGTTCGCCGAGCGACGCCGGAAGGAAAAGCACGACGGACTGCGCAGGCCGGGCAGCGTGGACGACTGGCACCGGCTGACCTGGGGCGGTTTCGGAGTCGCCTGGTGCGACAACCCCCGGGTCCACCCCGGTGAACCGCTGGCCGAGGTGCTGCGCCGACTGATCTCCGCGCTGGAGCGTGATCCGGGCTGCGAGTGCCCGGTGTGCGGCGGGGAGCGACTGATCTGGCAGTACGACCTGGCCCATGAACCGTCGTCGGGCCCGGTCTGCACGGACTGCGGAATCGTGGTGCCGCGTCCGGTTCTCACGGCCGAAGCGCTGGCGGCGTCGCGGCGCGAGCGGCGGCTGCTGGTGTCCGCCTAGTACGACGGGGGTGCGCCGGGGATGCCGCACCCCCTATTGCCGGTGGTGCCTGGCACCATCGAGACATGATCCAGGTGTGTCTGAACGGGTCCCGACGGGCTGGCGACGGTGCGGTGGTGCCGCTCTCGCCGGAGGCGTTGGCCGATGCCGCGACCCATGCCGTTGCGGCCGGGGCCACGGACATCCATGTCCACCCCAAGACCCCCTGCGGACAGGACAGTCTGTCGCCTCGCGTGCTCGCGCCGACGCTGGAGGCGATACGGGCCCGGGTGCGGGTGCCGGTCGGGGTGACCACAGGTGCGTGGGCGGAACCGGACCCCGAGGCCCGGCTGAAGCGCGTACGCAGCTGGACGGTGCTGCCGGACCACGCCTCGGTCAACTGGCATGAGGAGGGCGCCGAGGAGATCGCCGCGGTGCTGATCGAGCGAGGCGTGGGCGTCGAGGCCGGCATCTGGTCCGGCACGGACGGGGCGGCCCGGTTCGCGGCTTCGCCGCTGGGGCCCAGGGTGCTGCGGGTGCTGGCGGAGGTGACGGACACGTCCGTCGATACGGCCGAGGAGACTGCGCGTGCACTGCTGACCGACCTGGGCCCCGCGTTCGAGCGCCCGGTGCTGCTGCACGGGGAGGACGGTGGGGCGTGGCCGGTGCTCCGGCTGGCGGGGCGGCTGGGGCTGGCGACGCGCATCGGCCTGGAGGACACGCTCGTCCTGCCGGACGGGGAACGGGCGGCTTCCAACGCTCAGTTGGTGGCCGAGGGGCTGGTCCAGTACGGGTGGGCCCAGCGCTCGTCGTAGGGCAGGGCGAGGAGTTCGGCGCGGGTCGCGAGGTCGGGCTCGTTCGCGGCGCGGAGGCGGGAGGGGGCGTTGCGGGCAAGCCAGGACTGGATCTCGGCGATGACGGGCTCGGCGTCGTCGTGGTACCACCAGTGGAACGGTGAGTGGTCGGTGATCAGGTCGTACAGCCAGGTGTCGGCGCAGCGCACGAGGTGGGCGTCGGCGATGGGGTGCACGTCCCACTCGTCGAGCAGCGGAGCCATGGCTCCGAGGATCATGGCGCACGTCTCGAACACGTCGTGGACGGGGTACGGCGGCTCGGGCGTTGTGAGGACGTGCTGCCACCAGGCGTGCACGAACGCCTCGACGGCAGCGGCCTGCTGGGCGGGCCAGGCGCGCCAGTCGACCCGGCTCAGCCCGGGGTTTCCCCGGCCGATGCCGTCCAGAGTGCCCTCGGCCGTCGCATGCGCGGCCTGCGGCAGGAGACGGCGCATCACGGCCGCGTGGTCCTCGAAGTGATCGGGGACCTTGAAGAAGAACCTGCCGACCAGCTCCGCGGGCACGCGTGTGTACGGCGTGCGCAGATACGCCGTCTCCTCCGGACGAAAGCACCGCTCACAGCCGGTCTCACCGGGGCTGGCGAAACCGTTGAAGACCGTGTCGATGTCGGCGAGGGCGGCATCGAGGGAGACAGGGTGTGAGGACATGGGGAGTCGTCCCGTCAGGACTCCGTGCGCGGCAGCGGGCCGCCGGCCGAAGATCGCGACGATAGCAGGCGGTAATCCGATCGCTCCATCCCTTTCCCGTCCGGACAGTCGGGAGTGATGAAACACATCTGAGGAACACCGAGGAGCCCCTCATGTCGACGCTGCGCGTCACCGCCGAAGTGCTGACCGTCCACGAACATCCCAACGCCGATGCGCTGGAGCTGGCCCAGGTGGGTCTGTACCGTGCCGTCGTCGCCAAGGGCGCGTACCGCACGGGTGATGCCGCCGTGTACATCCCGGAGCAGTCCGTGCTGCCGGCCGGGCTGATCGAGGAGCTGGGGCTGACCGGGCGGCTGGCGGGGAGCAAGGCCGACCGGGTCAAGGCGGTGCGGCTGCGCGGTGAGCTGTCGCAGGGGATCGTGTGCCGGCCGAGGGCGCTGGCCGGCGTCGACCTGGCGCGGGCGGCTGCGGAGGGTGTCGACTTCGCCGAGCGGCTCGGGATCACCAAGTGGGTACCGCCCATCCCGCCCACGATGTCCGGCGAAGTGGAGCCGGCGCCGGATCTGCTGCCGTGGGTCGACATCGAGAACATCCAGCGGTATCCGGACATCTTCGAACCGGGTGAGCCGGTCGCGCTGACCGAGAAACTGCACGGTACGGCGTGCCTGCTGACGTATGTCGCCGACGAGGAGCGGGTGTACGTGTCCTCCAAGGGCTTCGGGTCGAAGTCGCTGGCGCTGAAGGAGGACCCTCGGAACCTGTACTGGCGAGCGGTACGGGCGCACGGCGTCGCCGAGGTGGCGGCGCGCGTGGCCGAGCGGTTGGGCGCGCGGCGGGTGGGTGTCTTCGGTGAGGTGTACGGCGCGGGGGTGCAGGACCTGACGTACGGCGCCGACGGCCGTCGCGAGACCTTGGGATACGCCGTGTTCGACGTGTCCGCGGAGATCGACGGCCGGGTGCGGTGGCTGGACGCGGCCGAAGTACTGAAGGGCGAACTGCCCTTGGTGCCACGACTGTTCGAGGGTCCGTTCGACATCGAGCGGGTGCTGGAGGTCGCCAGCGGCCGGGAGACCGTCTCCGGGCGGGAGCTGCATCTGCGGGAGGGCGTGGTGATACGTCCGGTTGCCGAGCGGTGCAGCGCGGTGACCGGCGGGCGGGCCATCGCGAAGGCGGTCAGCCCGGCGTATCTGACGCGAAAGGGTGGGACCGAGTACGAGTGATTCGGGCTCCGCCGGTTTGCGGGTGCCCGGCGTTGGGCTGAGCCCGGGCCGGGCCACTGACCCGCACCGGCGGGATGCCGCTCCCTTCGGCAGTCGCCGGGCGTCAGCGGCCCCGGCCGCCTACCGCCGAATCCGCCCCTGCCCCCTGCCCCTACCTTCCGGACGACCCCCCGTTCCTCCCGTTCCCCCGGCCTCCGCCCTGCTCCACCATCAGGCGCGACCCTGCCCGCCGTTCGCCGAAGGCGTCGTTCGGGTTGGAGAGGATGCAGGTGTCCAGGGAGAGGCAGCCGCAGCCGATGCAGTCGGTCAAGTGGTCGCGGAGGCGGTTCAGTTGCTTGATGCGTTCGTCCAGTTCCGAGCGCCAGGCCTCCGACAGGCGTGCCCAGTCCTCGTGGGTGGGGGTGCGTTCCTCGGGGAGTTCGGCGAGGGCGTCGCGGATCGTGGCCAGGGGGATGCCCACGCGTTGGGCGGCGCGGACGAAGGCGACCCGGCGGAGGGTGTCACGGGTGTAGCGGCGCTGGTTGCCGGAGGTGCGGCGGCTGCTGATCAAGCCCTTGGACTCGTAGAAGTGCAGGGCGGAGACGGCGGCGCCGCTACGGGCGGCGAGCTGGCCGACCGTGAGCTCGTGGATCTTCTCGGGGATCTGGGGCACGCCTCAAACCTACCTACCGCGGCACGGCCCCGGTCCGTTGACAGGGGCTTCACGGGCTAGCATGCTAAGCAGTTGCTTAGGCATGGACTTGAGACACGCGACGAGAGGCCGGGACATGGCAGAGCCGAGGATCTTCACGGGCGCCGACGACCTGAAGGCGGCAGTGGGTGAGCAGCTGGGCTACACCGACTGGGCTGAGGTCGACCAGAAGCGGATCGACCTGTTCGCGGAGGCGACCGGCGACCACCAGTGGATCCATGTCGATCCGGAGAAGGCCGCCGCGGGGCCCTTCGGGACCACCATCGCCCACGGGTACCTCACCCTGTCCCTGCTCCCGCTTTTCGGACCTCAGCTCATCGCGGTCGAGGGCGTGAAGATGGGCGTCAACTACGGGACGAACAAGGTCCGCTTCCCCGCCCCGGTGCCGGTCGGCTCCCGGCTGCGCGCCACCGCCACCATCACCGGCGTCGACGACGTCACCGGCGGTGTCCAGGTGACCGTCGCGTTCACCGTGGAGCGCGAGGGCGGGGACAAGCCGGTGTGCGTCGCCGAGTCCGTCTCCCGCTACTACTTCTGAGCCGCGCGCACAGCTGAGCGCGGGCTACTTCGCGCCCACCATCCGCAGCACGAGGTCGGCGTACAGCGCGCCGACCTCGTCGGGCGTCCACGGGCCGTCGACGTTGAACCAGCGGGCCACGTCGATGCACAGCGAGAGGACGGCGAGGGTCGTGCCCTTCACGTCCAGCACGTCGAAGGCACCGGCGGCCACGCCGTCCTCGATGATCCCGCGGACCTCGGCGTCGCACTGCCGGCGCAGCGCGAGGATCTCGTCGCGGGCGTCCGGGCCGAGCGAGTCCAGCTCGTACTGCACGACCCGCGCGGTCGTACGTCCCCCGGCGTGCCAGCGGACGAAGGAGCTGACCGCGTCGGCGAGCCGCTCGTTCGGCGTGCCATCCCGGCGGGCCGCCGTCTGCAGGATCTCCAGCGCCTTCTCGTGGCCGATCCTGCTGATGCGGTGGAGCAGCTCTTCCTTGGTCTTGTAGTGGATGTAGAGCGCGGCCGGGCTCATGCCGGCACGGCTCGCGATGTCACGGGTCGTGGTGGCGTGGTAGCCGCGCTCGGCGAAGGCCTCCACGGCGGCGATCAGCAGCCGCCGGGCCGCGTCGGGCGTGACCTCACCCCACGCCGACGTCTCGCCGTCGGCCGTGTCCTCCGCCGTACTCATCGCTCACTCGCCCCTCTCGCTGACAGAGCCACCACCATACCGCCGATACTGAGCGAGCGCTTAGCGAGTCGGCCGTGAGGGGCCTGAACGAGCCGGACCCGAGCCGCACCGAGCCGGACACCAGCCGGTCCCGCAATCGTGGCTCAGATCTTCTCGAAGGGGTCGTGATCGGCGAGCAGCTTCTCCAGCCGGGCCTGGTCGACCCTGCTGACGATCTGCCCGGCCTCCTGACGGTCCCGGATGACCTTGGCGAGCGTGAACGCCGAGGTCACCAGGTACAGAACCGCGATCGCGAGGAATCCACGCACCCAGGCGTCGGCGCTCAGCTGGTAGATGCCGATGCCGGTGGCGGCCATGGCGACCGCGAAGGACGCGACGGCCTGACCGTAGAAGGCGGCCGTACTCTGCTGCTTGACCGGTGTGTCACTCATGGGCCAAGGGTCGGCGAACGCGCGCCGCGCCACATCCGCTGAACTACTCAGCCGCGTACTCAGAACGCCGAAACCCCGGTCAGCGCCCGCCCGATGACCAGCTTCTGGATCTGACTCGTGCCCTCGTACAGGGTCATCACGCGGGCGTCGCGCAGCAGCTTGCCCGCCGGGTACTCGTCGACGTAGCCGTAGCCGCCGAAGACCTGGAGGGCGTTGTTGGCGGCGCGGACGGCGGCCTCCGACGCGAACAGCTTGGCCTTGGAGGACTCGACGGCGAAGGGCAGCCCGCGGTCGACAAGGTCGGCGACCCGCCAGGTCAGCAGCCGCGCCGCGTCCACGTCGACGGCGATGTCGCTGATCAGCTCCTGGACCAGTTGGTGCTGGGCGATGGACTTGCCGAACTGCTCGCGCTCCCCGGCGTACCGGACCGCCGCGTCCAGGGCGGCCTGGGCTATGCCCACGCACCCCGCCGCGACCGACATCCGCCCCTTGGCCAGCGCCGACATCGCGACCGAGAAGCCCTTGCCCTCCTCCCCCAGCATGGCCGCCGCGGGCACCCGTACGTCCTCGAGGACCAGCTCGGCGGTGGCCTGACCGCGCAGGCCGAGCTTGCCGTGGATGGTGCGGCGGGTCAGGCCGGGCGTGTCGGTGGGGACCAGGAAGGCGGAGACGCCCTTGTGGCCGGGTGCGTCCGTGGAGCGTGCGAAGAGCAGGACGACGTCGGCCCAAGTACCGTTCGTGATGAACATCTTGGTGCCGTTGATGACGTAGTCGTCGCCGTCGCGGACCGCCCGCGTCGCGAGGTTGCCGGCGTCGGAGCCGGTACCCGGCTCGGTGAGACCGAAGCAGCCGACCTGCTCACCGGAGGTGAGCCCGGGCAGCCAGCGGCGCTTGTGCTCCTCGCTCCCCCATGCGGCGATGGTCTTGGCGACCAGGCCGAGGGAGACCGACACGATCCCGCGCACCGAGGAGTCGCCCCGGCCCAGTTCCTCCGTGACCAGGCAGTACGCCAGGTGGTCGCCGCCCGAGCCGCCGTACTCCTCGTCGATCGTCAGGCCCAGGAAGCCGACCTCGCCGAGCTTCTTGACGACTGCGCGGTCCACCTCCTCGGCCCGGTCCCACGCGATGACGTGCGGGGCGATTTCGCGGTCCACGAAGTCGCGGGCGAGTTGCCGGACGGCGGTCTGCTCGTCGCTGAGCTCCAGATTCATGCCGAGTCACCCCACAGAGAACGGACTTCGACGGCCGTACATTGAAAGCCGTACATTTAAATTAGCACTGCTAGTTTCTGTCTGGCAGCCCTACTATGTGCGCCATGGCCCGACCGCGCAAGCCCCTCCTCAGCTACGACCGGATCGTCGCGACGGCTCGCGAACTCGTGGACGCGGAGGGCCTCGCGGCCGTCTCCACGCGTCGGCTCGCGGCCGAGCTGGGCGTCAGCGGGCCGTCGCTCTACAACCACTTCCGTACGAAGGACGAGATCCTCGAGGCGGTCGCCGACTCGGTCAGCGCACTGGTCGATCTGTCGATGTTCGAGGACGGCCGGGACTGGCGCACCGCGCTGCACGACTGGGCCGTCTCCTACCGGGCCGCCCTGCGCGACCACCCGAACATCGTCCCGGTCCTCGCCCGCGGCCCCGGACGCCGCCCGGCCGCGCTGCGGCTCGCCGACGCCGTCTACGGCGCGATGGTCGACGCGGGCTGGCCTCCGGCGCAGGCCACGTCCATCGGTGCGCTGATGCGGTACTTCATCATGGGCTCGGCGCTCGGCTCGTTCGCCGGGGGTTTCGTGGACGACGCGAGCGCCTACGACCCCGCCGACTACCCCCACCTCGGGCAGGCCCATCTCCTCGCCGAGCTGCAGGAGAAGATCGACGAGCGCGCCTTCGACACCGGCCTGACCGCGCTGCTGGACGGCCTCGCGCGGCAGTACGAGCAGGTCGGACGGGCCACATAGGCACCCCTGCTCATACTTCGGTGCCCGCCGAAGTGTCCATGTCGCATGCTGGGACCCATGACCACCAGGGACCCCCAGGCACCGCAGCTGGCCCGCCTCGCCGGACTCATCGCCGACGAGACGCGGGCAGCCTGTCTGCTGGCGCTGCTCGACGGGCGGGCGTGGACCGCCGGTGAGCTGGCCCGGCACGCCGGGGTCGCCGCGTCGACACTGAGCGAGCATCTGGGCAAGCTCGTCGCGGGCGGACTGCTGGCCGAGGAACGGCAGGGGCGGCACCGGTACGTGCGGCTGGCCGACGCGCGGGTCGCCCAGCTGGTGGAGGACCTGGCCGCGCAGGTCGGACCGGGGACGGACCGTCGGCCCCGGAACCTGCGGGAGTCCAGCGCGGGCTCGGCCATGGCCCGCGGCCGCACCTGCTACGACCATCTCGCGGGGCGGCTCGGCATCGCCGTCACCGACGCGCTGACCTCGCGCGGGCTGCTGCGGCAGGACACCGGGTTCGCGCTGACCGACGCCGGCCTCGGCTGGTTCGACTCGGCCGGCATCCGCCTCGAGCGCACCGGCCGCCGCCCGCTGGCCCGCGCCTGCCTCGACTGGACCGAACGCCGCCCTCATCTGGCCGGGGTCGCCGGCGCCGCTCTGTGCCGGCACGCGCTGGAGGTGGGGTGGTGTGTGCGGATCGGGTCGGAGCGGGCCGTGAAGGTGACTCCGTCGGGTGAGCGGGCGTTGGGGGAGCTGCTCGGTGTGGATGCGGGGGCGTTGCGGTGAGGCGGGCGCCGCGGGGTGGTGTGCTGCGTCGTGTGCCGGGTGCGGGCGCGTGGGGGCTGGTCGCGCAGTTCCCCGCGCCCCTTGGTGGGTTGAGCGGACGCCGGATTGCCGGGCGCCGCCCCCACGCCGCCCCCGCCCCCCATCGCCACGTCCGAAATCCGCGAGCCCTCGCCCTCCCTTCCTCCTAGCCTCGGGAGCATGATGAGCACCTCCTCCGCCCGCCCCGTCCGCCGTCCCGAGCTCCTCGCTGCCGGTGCGGCCACCGTGACCGTCGTGCTGTGGGCCTCGGCCTTCGTCTCCATCCGCAGCGCGGGTGAGGAGTACTCGCCGGGCGCGCTGGCGCTGGGGCGGCTGCTCGTCGGTGCCCTGGTGCTCGGGGTCGTCTGTCTCGTCCGGCGCGAGGGGCTGCCCCCTCGGGCGGCCTGGCCCGGGATCGCGATATCGGGGCTGCTCTGGTTCGGCTTCTACAGCGTCGCCCTGAACTGGGGCGAGCAGCAGGTGGACGCCGGTACGGCCGCTCTCGTCGTGAATGTGGGGCCCATCCTGATCGCCCTGCTCGGCGCGCGGCTGCTCGGTGATCCCATGCCGCCGCGGCTGCTGGCCGGGATGGCGGTGTCGTTCGCCGGTGCGGTGACCGTGGGGCTGTCGATGTCGGGCGGAGGCGGTTCCTCGGTGCTCGGCGTGGTGCTGTGCCTGCTCGCCGCGCTCGGGTACGCGGGCGGAGCCGTGGCGCAGAAGCCGGCGCTCGGCCATGCGAGCGCGCTCCAGGTGACGACGTTCGGGTGCCTGGTCGGCGCGGTCCTGTGCCTGCCCTTCAGCGGGCAGCTCGTCGCCGACGCGGCCGATGCCTCCCTGTCGGCGACGCTCAACATGGTGTACCTGGGCGTCTTCTCGCTGGCGCTCGCCTTCACGACATGGGCGTACGCCCTGGCCCGTACGACCGCCAGCCGCATGGGCGCGACCACGTACGCCGTGCCCGCGCTGGTCGTGCTGATGTCCTGGCTGACGCTGGGCGAGGTGCCGGGTCTGCTCACGCTGGCGGGCGGGGTGCTGTGCCTGGCGGGTGTCGCGGTGTCCCGGTCCCGCAAGCGGGCCGCTCGGGTCGTGGCAGCATCGCCGCGACCCGAGCAGACCCGGGAGTCAGCGTGAACGCGCCCTGTCCGCAAGGACCTTGATGGACACCAAAGCGATCACCGAGAGGAAGATGATGTAACCCGAGACCGCCATCGAGGTGCCCGTGGCCTCCAGCAGCAGCACCATGATGAAGGGCGCGAGCCCGCCGCCGAGCACGGCTGCGATCTGGTAGCCGAGGGAGGCGCCCGTGTAGCGCATCTCGGGCGTGAACAGCTCGGCGAACAGGGCCGCCTGGGGGCCGTACATGATGCTGAGGAAACAGCTGGCGACGAACGTGCCGACGGCCAGCCACAGCAGTGAGCCGGTGTCGATCAGCAGGAACAGCGGTATGGCCCACAGCGCGATACCGGCCGCGCCGATCGCGTAGATACGGATGCGGCCGAACTTGTCGGAGAGCGCGGCGGCGGCCGGGATCAGCACCAGCTGGGTGAGGCTGATGCAGAGCGAGACGGTGAGGACGGCGCTCTTCTTCATACCGAGTTCGCGGGTCGTGTAGTCGAGCACGCCGGTGATGATGATGTAGAAGGTCGCCGTGTTCACGGCGAAGGAGCCTCCGGCGAGGAGCACCGTACCGAGGTGGTCGCGCAGGATCGTACGCAACGGAGAGGACTGCTCGCCCTTCTCCTTCTCGGCCAGCTTCTTCTCCGCGTCCCGGAATTCGGGGGTCTCCTCGACGCGCGTGTGGATGTACCAGGCGAGCACGAGGACGAACAGGCCGACGAGGAACGGCACCCGCCAGGCCCAGGCCGCGAACTCCGCGTCGGTGGTGAACGCTCCGGCCAGCAGGAACACCGTGTTGGCGGTCACGACGCCGATGGGGACGCCGAGCTGGACGAAGCTGCCGTAGATGCCGCGCTTGCCCTCGGGGGCGTACTCGGTGGCCATCAGCATCGCGCCGCCCCACTGGGCGCCGACGGCGATGCCCTGCAGCACGCGGAAGAGGACCAGCAGGATCGGGGCGGCGACGCCGATCGTGTCGTAGGTGGGGAGCAGGCCGATGCCGGTGGTGGCGAGGCCCATCAGGGTGAGCGCGAGGACCAGCATCGGCTTGCGGCCGCGCTTGTCGCCCAGCTGGCCCGCGACGATGCCGCCGATGGGCCGGGCCAGGAAGCCGACGGCGAAGGTCGCGAAGGACGCGAGCACTCCGGCGGTGGCGTTGCCGGCCGGGAAGTACAGATCGCCGAGAACGAGAGCGGCGGCGATGCCGAAGACGAAGTAGTCGTACCACTCCACGGCTGACGCGAGAGCGGCAGCGGTGGCGACGCGGCGGCGGTTGCCGACGGCGGGCGCGGTAGGGGTGAGCGGCTGGGCGGAAGGTGCCGTGTCCATGCGTGCACACTCCGATGGGTGCTGGGGACGGAACGGGGGGTGGCTCAGGTTCCGGGGAACGTACTGACCGGACGGTATGTACGTCAACGGTCGTACAGCAGGAGTTTTTACCTGCACATGGCACACAGAGCGGCCTCCGGGCACGCCTGCGGCCCCGGCCTCGCACGAAGACCGGGGCGTGCGGAAAGCAGGGCTAGAACATCACCAGTGCCCTGCCGCCCTTCCCCGCGAGCATGTTCTCGAAGGCCGCCGGGATGCCTTCCAGGCCGATCCGTTCCGTGACGAGCGCGCCCAGGTCCAGGCGGCCCGCGCGCACGTGCTCGGCGAGCACCGGCACGTCCCGCGCCGGGTCGGAGTTGCCGTAGACGCAGCCGGACAGGGTGCGGCCCCAGTGGAAGATCTCCAGGGCGTTGAAGGTGACCTGCTGGTCCTTGCCGCCGATGCCGACGACCGTGGTGCGGCCGCCGCGGCGGGTGGAGTCCCAGGCCGTGCGGATCGTGGCCGCGCGGCCCACGCACTCGACGGCCACGTCCACGCCCTGCTTGTCCGTCAGCCCCCGGATCTCGCGGGCGGTGTTCTCGGAGGCGACCACGTAGTCGGTGGCTCCGGCCGCGCGCGCCAGTTCCTCCTTCGCCGGGGAGACGTCGACCGCGACGATGCGCCCGGCACCCGCGATGCGGGCCGCCTGCAGTGCCGCAAGCCCCACTCCCCCGACTCCGTACACCGCCACCGTCTCGCCGGGCTGGACCCGCGCCGAGTGGTGGACGGCGCCGTAGCCGGTGAGGACCGCGCAGCCGAGGAGGGCGGCGTCGGTGAGGGGGATGCCGGCCGGGAGCGGCAGGACGCAGCCCGCCGAGACGACCGTCTCCTGCGCGAACGCGGCGACGTTCAGACCGGGGTGGAGGTCGGTGCCGTCCGCGGTGCGGGCGTACACGTCGGCGGCGCCGTTGAGGGCGTTGGCGCACAGCCAGACCTCGCCGAGCGAGCAGGCGTGGCAACTGCCGCAGGACGGAGCCCAGTTGAGGACGACCTCGGCGCCGGGCGCGACATGGGTGACGCCCTCGCCGACGGCGACGACCGTGCCGGCGCCCTCGTGGCCGAGGACGGCGGGGACCGGCACCCGCATGGTGCCGTTGGACAGGGAGAGGTCGGAGTGGCACACCCCGGCGGCGGCGAGACGGACGCGGACCTGGCCGGGGCCGGGCTCGGGAAGCTCGATGTCCGTGATCTCGAGCGGGGCGCCCACTTCGGGCAGGACGGCTGCGCGTACCACGTGAACGCTCCTCAGAACTGCAGGGACTTGGTCTGAAGGTACTCGGCGAGGCCGTGCGAGCCGAGCTCGCGGCCGACGCCGGACTGCTTGTAGCCGCCGAAGGGGGCGAGGGGGTTGAAGCGGCCGCCGTTGATGTCGACCTGCCCGGTGTCCATACGGCGGGCGAAGGCGACCGCCTCGGCCTCGTCGCCCGCCCAGACCGCCCCGGCCAGGCCGTAGACCGTGCCGTTGGCGATGCGCAGGGCGTCCTCCTCGTCCTCGTAGCGAAGGACGGACAGGACCGGGCCGAAGATCTCCTCCTGGGCGATCGTCATCTGCGGGGTCACGTCGGCGAAGACGGTCGGGGAGACGAAGTAGCCCTGTTCACGCGGGGATTCGGGGCCTCCGGCAACCAGCCGCGCACCCTCCGCCACACCCTTCTCGATGTAGCCGCGCACCCGCTCCTGCTGCTTGGCGTTCACCACCGGGCCGATCCGCTCGCCGTACTTCGCGGCGGCGGCCGTGGCCAGCTCGACGGCCTCGTCGTACTGGTCCCGGTGCACCAGCATCCGCGTCCAGGCGCTGCACGTCTGCCCGGAGTTGGACATGACGTTGGCGACGCCGACGTTGACCGCCTTGGCCAGGTCGGCGCTCGGCAGGATGACGTTGGCGGACTTGCCGCCGAGCTCCAGGGCGACCTTCTTGATCGCCGCGCCGGCGACCGCGGCGATCTGCCGGCCGACGGCCGTGGAGCCGGTGAAGGAGACCAGGTCGACGCCCGGGTGCTCGGCGAGCGCCTGGCCCGCGACCGGACCGAGGCCGGTGACCAGGTTGAAGACGCCCGCGGGGACGCCGGCCTCGTGCACCGCCTCGGCGAAGAGCTGGGCGACCAGCGGGGTGTCCTCGGCGGGCTTCAGCACGACCGTGCAGCCGGCGGCCAGCGCCGGGGCGACCTTGGCGACGATCTGGTGGAGCGGGTAGTTCCAGGGCGTGATCGCACCGACCACGCCGATGGGCTCGTGGTGGACGGTGGAGTTGCCGACCTTCTCCTCGAAGGCGTACGTCGCCGCGAGCTCGGCGTAGCCGCCCGCGACCGCGATCGGCAGGCCCGCGTGCACTGACTGCGAGAGCTTCAGAGGCGAGCCGAGCTCCGCGGTGACCGTCTCGGCGATCTCGTCCTTGCGGGCCTCCAGGGCGTCCCGGAGAGCGGTCAGCCGGGCGGCCCGTTCCGCGGGCGCAGTGGCGGCCCAGGCCGGGAGGGCGGCACGGGCGGCCCGTACGGCGGTGTCGACGTCGGCGGCCGTTCCGGCTGGCACCCGGCCGATGACCTGCTCGTCGGCCGGGTTCACGACGTCGATGGTGTCCGGGCCCGTGGCAGGGCGCCACTCGCCGTCGATGTACATGCCGTCGTGCGCCTTCATGGTGCGTCCTCCCGGGCTGGGCGTGTCGTCGTGCGACTCATAAACTAGCGGCGATAGTTTATGGGCGCCAGGCATCCCCCGGCTTCAGAAGTCCGCCCTGGCCCTGTCGTCCACCCTAGCCACGGCCTCCTGGCCGAACTGTTTCGCGTAGGCCCGGCGGATCTCCTCGATCTTCCCGTCGTTCACGGTCGCCCGGTCCACCGGATACAGCAGGATCAGTTCGTACGACCGCTCCTTCTCGATCGCGCCGCCCGCGTCCCGCCACTGCCCGTGCCCGCTCTGCACGGTCAGGCCGTCCGGGAAGTCCGGCGTGACCTCCCGGTCGACGAACGCCATGAACTGCCGGTCGGTGACGGCCGGGCCCCCGTCAGGGCGCGCGGTGCCGAAGAAGAGTTGCGTCTCGACATACGGCGCTCCCCGCGACGGCGCCGCGGCGTTTCCGCCGTCGAGGGTGGCGTACGCGGTGGGCGCGCCGACGGCCAGCAGCAGACCGGACACCGCCAAGGCGGTCCTGGTTCGGGTGAATTGCACGTTCATGCACCCATGACTACCTATGCCCGCGGCGTCTCATTCGTCCAAATCCGGCAGTCGCGCCGGGGCCGGGCAGATGCGGTCGCCGTGCTGGTCGAACACGAACAGGTGGGCGATGTCGACGAGGAGCGGGACCTGCATGCCGTGCCGCAGGTCGATGTCGGGCGTGGTGCGCACGATGAGGTCGCCGGGGAGACGGCCCTCGGGCGGCGCCAGGTCGGGGGTGGCGTCGGCCGGATGCTCCAGTGTCACCACCGGCCCGGCACGCAACGCGCCCGCACGGCTGCGGAGCCGCTCCAGCACTGTGCCGGCGTCACGGCGGCGGCGCCGGACCGGCGCGACGGGACGCGGCGCCTCCAGGTCCGGTACGACGGCCGGCTGGGAGCCGGTGTTGAAGTGCACGAGGACCTCATGGCCCTGGAACTCCACGTGCTCGACCAGGCCGGTGATGTGCACCTCGCCGGGGCGGGCGGTGGCGGGCGAGGCGATCCGCACCGCCTCCGAGCGCAGGCCCACGATCACCTCGCGGCCCTGCTGGACACGGAGCAACTGGTGGTCCAGGGAGAGGGGTTCGGGCAGCCGGAGGTACTGCTTGCCGAGGCTGATGGTCATCGCGCCGTCCAGCGGGGCCCGTACGAGGCCGCGCAGCAGGTTGATGCGCGGGGTGCCGATGAAAGCGGCGACGAAGACATTGCGCGGCAGGGCGTACACCGAACGCGGGGTGCCGACCTGCTGCAGGACCCCACCGCGCAGGACGGCCACCCGGTCGCCGAGCGACATCGCCTCCGCCTGGTCGTGGGTGACGTACACCGTGGTGACGCCCAACTTCCGGGTGAGGGCGGAGATTTCGGCGCGCAGGTGATTGCGCAGCTTGGCGTCGAGGTTGGACAGCGGCTCGTCCATCAGAAAGGCGGTGGGGTGGCGGGCGATGGCCCTGCCCATGGCGACGCGCTGGCGTTCGCCGCCGGAGAGCTGGGCGGGGAAGCGCTCGAGGAGGTCCTCGATGCCCAGCATGCGTGCGGTGGCATCGACACGTGCGCGGGGATCCTCGCCGGGCGACTCGATGCGCAGCGGGAATCCGATGTTGTCGCGGCCGGTCATGCTCGGGTAGAGGGCGAAGTTCTGGAAGACCATCGCCATGTGCCGGCCGGCGGGCAGCAGGTCGTTGGACCACTCGCCGTCCAGCAGCAGCTCGCCGTCGTCGATCTCCTCCAGCCCGGCGATCATCCGCAGCACGGTGGACTTGCCGCAGCCGGAGGGCCCGAGGAGGACGAGGAATTCACCGGGCTCGATGTCCAGCGAGAGCCGGTCCACGACCCGGACGCCTCGCGTGTACGACTTGCTCACGTGGTGCAGGGATATGGCGCGTGTCATGACGGCTGCCCCCGGGGGCTCATTTGCTCCGCGGTCGAACGCCTCGTGCGGGTCGTACGGGGCGTATGAGTCACGGAAGTTAACGGAATGTGTGCGGCTGGGGGAAGGGACTGGGCGGAATCGGGCGTCGCGGTCCGGCAAATGAGAAAGCGGACGCCCAGATTCAGCGCTTGTCGGCCACCGCCCGCGGCTCACGGGTCGCGGCGAGATGGGCGAAGACCACTACGTTGCCCGAATAGCCGGTCCGGCGGTCGTAATTGCCGCCGCAGGTGATCAGCCGCAGCTCCGGGCGGCTCCGGACGCCGTACACCTCCCGGTTGGGGAACTTGTCCTTCTCGTACGACTTGATGGCGTCCACCTTGTAGACGGCGGTCCGCCCGTCGGCTCGCCGGACCTCGACGCGTTTGCCGCGCTTCAGCTCGCCGAGTCCGCCGAAGACGGCGGGGCCGGTGTTGGTGTCGAGATGGCCGACGGCAATGGCGGTGCCCTGCTCGCCGGGTGACGGCCCGTCGGCGTACCAGCCGGCCACCTCGGGCTCGTCCTCGGGAGGTGCGGGCAGTCGCCGCTCGCTGTCGAGACGCAGGTCGATGAGGGTGGCGTCGACGCCGATGTAGGGGATGACGAGGCGGGTCGCACGGGAGCGGGGCAGGGGGCGGGGCGCGGCCGGGCGCTTGGCCGCCTTCTCCTTGTCGGCGGGGCTCGGGGGTGGCGGGGAGGGACTGCCGGCCGCGCTTTCGGTCGGGGCCTCAGTTCCGGAGGGAGTGGGCTGCCGGGGCGACGCCTCGCGCGCGGCGGCGCCCGGGTCGGTGGGGCCGGGGCGGGAGTCGGCGCCCGCCCCGCCGGCACCTGATCCGGTGCCGGCGGACTGGACCTCGGAGGCCTCGGGGGAGCCCGGAGCGGCCGTATCCACTCCGGGCCGCTCGTGGTCGCACCGGACGCCGACCACCACCAGCGCGGCGGCCAGTACGGCCGTCCTCGTCAGACGGTAGGCGCGCCGCCGGTACCAGGGCCTGCGTCGCCTCCTACGCGCCATGCGTACGACGACGGAGCCGGAACCACATCACCCCGCCCACCGCGGCCAGGCCGACGACGCCGGCGCCGGCGACCGTGGTGAACGCTTCGTCGCGAGCGATGCCGCCACCCCCGGCGGGCGGACCGCCCTGCGGGCCGGGCGAGGGCGTCGACATCGAGGACCGGCAGTCGACAGTGAAGCTCTTCTCCCGCTCGGGGGCCGTGGCTCCCGGGTACGTCCAGTAGAGCCGGTACTGCCCGTCGGGCAGCGTCAGGTCCGCGGAGTGGCCGGCGCCGTTCGCGAGGTTGATGGTCCCGGTGAGCCCGGCAGCTCCGCCGGCCGGGGGTTCGGCAGCGATGCGGTAGGTGGCGGTCGTCACCTCTTCGAAGTTGACGGCGTCGAGGTAGAACCGGCAGACCCGCGGCTCGTCGATCGCGTCTCCGTACGGCGTGCGCGCGACCCCGTCCCACGGCGCCGTGTGGATCTTGATGGTGGCATTCTCCTGTGCGCCCGCCGTCGGCACCCCGGAGAGCGGTGTGAGCGCGGCAGTGAGCGCCGTGACGGCGGCGATACGCAGTCCGGCGCGGCGTGGAAGAGACGTGGTGGGCATGCGAGTCCTCCGAGTCAGACGATTGTCGTACAAATCGCGCTTTGCCTGACTCTCTTTCACATGCGCGCGACGAATCGGGGGAGCATCGCCCTACGACCCGTCAGATACCACTCTTTCGCCGCAACGCCGGTCTGGGTCTGTCCCGCTCACCGCCGTCGTCCGCCTCACCCTCCTCCCCCGACTCCTCCGCCGGCCTCGCCGGTGCCCGCAGCGCGACTCCCGCCGACAGCAGCAACAGAGCCCCCAGCATCACGAACGGCGCCGCCACGCCCGCGAGGCCCGCGATCAGGCCCGCCGACGCGGGCGCGGCGACCTGCCCGAGGCGGTTGCCGGTCAGGCGCAGGGCGAGGGCCGTGGAGCGGGCGCCGTCGGGGGCCGCCTGGACGACCGTCGTCATGGACAGCGGCTGCCCCACGCCGAGGCAGAAGCCGAGCACCGCCAGGATCAGGGCGAGTGCCCACACCGGCACCGGCAGCGCGATCCCGGCGCACAGCAGGGCAGCCAGCAGGCAGGTCACGGTCAGCAGCAAGGTCCGGCCGAGGAGCCGCAGCAGGGGGGTCAGAACCAGGCGGCAGGCGATGGTGGCCGCGGCGCGCAGGCTGAGCAGGAGGCCGATCACGGACGGGGCGACGCCCCGGTGCTCGCCGACCACCGGGAGATAGGCGGTGAGGATGTCGGTCGCGGACAGCACGGCGAGGCTGATGAAGATGCCGGCGGGCACACCCCTGGCGCGCAGGATGCGCCGGACAGGGACGCGCTCGCCCGTGTCCTTGCCGGACTTGGCCGTCGTACGGCTCTCTATGCGCCACAGCGAGGTCAGCGCGACCGCGCCGCCCGCGCCCGCCGCCAGCAGGGCGAGAGCGCTGGTCCCCGCCATGTCCCGGCCGCCGATCAGCGCGCCCGCGGCGATCGGGCCGACCAGCTGGCCGAGCGAGGCGCCGATCGTGAAGTGGCCGAAGTTGCGGTCCTGTTCGTGCGGGGCGGACTGGCGGGCCACGAGCGACTGGGCGCCGATGACGAAGCAGAGGTGACCGAGGCCCATGACCCCGCTCCAGATCGCCATCGCCCACAGGGAGTCCGCGAGGCCGCTCATGGCGCAGCCGCCGGATATCAGGACCACGCCGACGGGCAGCAGCGGCGCACAGCGGCCGTGGTCGGTGCGGCGGCCCAGCGGGACGGCGACGAACAGCGGGAGCAGGGCGTACACCCCCGCGATCACGCCGATTGCCCGCTCGTCGGCGCCCAGCGCGAGGGCCCGGTAGGAGACGGCGGGCCGGGCCATCGACACCGCCCCCTGCGCGAAGCTGAAGGCGATGACGAGGCGGAGCAGCCAGCCGCGGTTCCCACCGGGCGCCATGATCGTGTTCCTCCCAGACTTGAAGGTGCCGGCTCGCGGGGTCAGATGATTCCGAAGAGGATTCCCGCCGCGAGGATGACGAGGCAGGTGAGCGCCGCCCACTTCACCACGAACTTGGTGTGGTCGCCGAACTCCACCTTGGCCATGCCGACCAGGACGTACACGGCCGGGACGAGCGGGCTCGACATGTGCAGCGGCTGGCCGACCAGGGAGGCGCGGGCCATCTCCAGCGGGGTGACGCCGTGCGCCGCGCCGGCCTCGGCGAGGACCGGCAGGACGCCGAAGTAGAAGCCGTCGTTCGACATGAAGTAGGTGAGCGGGAGGCTCAGGACGCCGGTGACCAGGGCCATGTGCGGGCCCATGCCCTCCGGGATCACGTCCACCATCCACCTGGCCATGTGGTCCACCATGCCGGTGCCCTGGAGGACGCCGGTGAAGACCGCGGCGGCGAAGACCATGCCGGAGACGTTGAGGACGTTGTCGGCGTGGGCGGCGAGACGGGCCTTCTGGTCGGGGATGTGCGGGAAGTTGACCGTCAGGACGAGCGCGGCGCCGAGCAGGAACAGCACCGGGATCGGCAGCCACTCCATGATCATGGCGGTGAGCAGGGCGCCCGTGAGCAGCGCGTTGAACCAGTACAGCTTGGGACGCAGCGTGGGCCGGTTCGGGTCGAGGACCTGGAAGCGCTCCGCGTCGCCGTCCTCGTCGTCACCCTCGGCGTCCGTGCCGGAACCGGCGCCGCCGGTGGCCTTGCCGGCGCCGCCGGTGGCTTTGCCGGTGCCGGAAACACCGGAACCGGAACCGGCGCCGACGAGAACTGTCTCGGCCTCCTTCTCCTCGGCCTTCTCCTCGACCAGGACCTGGTCCAGCGTGAGCACACCCAGGCGCTTGCGCTCGCGCAGGCCGAGGAAGTACGAGAGGACGAAGACGGCCACGAGACCGACGGCGAGCGCCGGGATCATCGGGACGAAGATGTCGCTGGCGTCCAGCTTGAGCGCGGTGGCGGCGCGGGCGGTCGGGCCGCCCCACGGAAGCGTGTTCATCACGCCGTTGGCCATCGCGGCGACACCGGTCATCACGACCAGGCTCATCTTCAGGCGCTTGTACAGCGGGTACATCGCCGAGACGGTGATCATGAAGGTGGTCGAGCCGTCGCCGTCGAGCGAGACGATCGCGGCGAGGATCGCCGTGCCGACCACGATCCGCATCGGGTCGGCCTTGCAGAACTTCAGGATTCCCCGAACGATCGGGTCGAAGAGGCCGACATCGATCATCACACCGAAGTAGACGATCGCGAACATGAGCATCGCCGCGGTGGGGGCGAGGTCGGTGACGCCGTCGAGGACGTAGTCACCGAGCTTGGCGCCCTTTCCGACGAAGACGCAGAACAGTGCCGGAATCAGCACGAGCGCCGCGATCGGCGACATCTTCTTCATCATGATCAGGACCAGGAAGGTCGCGATCATGGCGAAGCCAAGGATGGTCAGCATGAGTGGATACCTAACGTTCGCCCTTGAACGACCCACCAGGGCCGGCGGTGCGTTGACGTTAGGTCCCGTCGAGCGGCGTTAACAAGACGTTGACATGCGAGCAATAAGCGCAAAACTGCTGGTCACAGCTTTGCACTGCTCACAGCGCTGCCACGGTGGCCTGTTTTACTCAGGTCTGCTTCGCCGATGTCCGCGCCGGTCACCCCGTCGACTGCCTTTCTGCTGGGGGTCCGGGGGTCGTCCCCGGGACAAGCAGCACGGGTACGCCGTTGAGGACCGCGTTGCCCGAGAGCGGGTCGAGCAGGCTGCCGTCGAGGAGCTGGTTGACGTTGACGCCGGGGTCCTTCAGCGCATGGTTCAGACGGGTGCCGGGGCGGTTGTGGCCCCAGCCGTGCGGCAGGCTGACGACACCGGGGCGGACCGCGTCGGTGACCTCGGCCTCCGTGACCACTTCCCCGCCGGCACCCTTCACGCGCACGGGCGCACCGTCCCGCAGTCCCAGCCGCTCGGCGTCCTCGGGGTGGATGTGCAGGGTGCAGCGGTTGGTGCCGCCGGTGAGGGCGGGCACGTTGTGCATCCAGCTGTTGTTGGAGCGCAGATGTCGGCGGCCGACCAGGACGAGCCCGTCGGTGCGCTCGCGCAGGGCCGCCCGCAGGCGGGGCAGGTCGTCGGCGATGGGCCGCGGCAGCAGCTCCACCTTGCCGCTCACGGTCTTCAGCGGCTGCGGCAGCCGGGACTTCAGCGGCCCGAGGTCGATGCCGTGCGGATGCGCGAGCAGTTTCTCCAGGCTGAGCCCGTCCGGTCGTACGCCGAAGCCGTCGCCGTACGGGCCGAGGCGCAGCATCAGGTCGAGGCGCCGCTCGGGCCCGTTCACACCGGTGAGTTGCGCGGCGAGTTCCTTCGGATCGCGGCCGTGGACCGGTGAGTGCGGCTCCTTGACCGCCTTGCCGAGGGTCTGGTCGATGACCAGCGCGTCGACCGCGGCCGGGTCGGCGCCGTGCATGCCGGTGGCCGCCAGGATCAGCCGGGCCAGGATCTCGGACTCGGCCATCCGGCCCGGTTCCAGCGGGACGGCGGGGCGGGTGTAGCGGACCTGGTTGCGCACGGCGAGGGTGTTGAAGGCGAAGTCGTGGTGCGGGCTCTGCGAGGGCGGGGGCGGCGGCAGCACGACGTGGGCGTGGCGCGAGGTCTCGTTGAGGTACGGATCGACGCTGACCATGAAGTCGAGCGAGTCGAGGGCCTTGTCGAGGCGGTCGCCGTCGGGGGACGACAGGACCGGGTTGGCGGCGACCGCGATGAGCGCCCGGATCGGCTCGCCCTCCTCGGTGGCGGTGTCGATCTCCTCGGCGAGCGCGGACAGCGGCAACTCGCCCTTGGCCTCGGGATGCCCGCTCACCCGCGACTTCCAGCGCCCGAGCGCGAAGCCGTGGCCGGGCCCGGCGGGGCGCGGCGTCTTGTCGGTGGCCGCCTGCGGGAAGAGAGCGCCGCCGGGGCGGTCGAGGTTGCCGGTGAGGATGTTGAGGACGTCGACGAGCCAGCTGGCCAGGGTGCCGTGCGGCACGGTGCAGCTGCCGATGCGGCCGTAGACGGCGGCGGTGGGGGCGGCGGCCAGTTCGCGGGCGAGGGCGCGGATGGTGCCGGCGTCCACGTCACAGGCGTCCGCCACGGCTTCGGGACTGAAGCCCCGTACGGCGTCCGGGAGTTCGTCGAGCCCTTGGAGGTGCGGTGCCAGCTCACCGGGAGTCACGAGCCCTTCCTCGAAGAGGACGGACGCCATGGCCGCGAGGAGCAGCGCGTCGGTGCCGGGCCGGATCGCGATGTGCCGGTCGGCGAGCTTGGCGGTGCGGGTGCGGCGCGGGTCGATGACGGTGAGGGTGCCGCCGCGGGCCTTCAGCGCCTTGAGCTTGCCCGGGAAGTCGGGGGCGGTGCACAGGCTGCCGTTGGACTCGAGGGGGTTGGCGCCGATGAGCAGCAGATGGTCGGTGTGGTCCAGATCCGGTACGGGGATCGCCAGGGCGTCGCCGTAGAGCAGGCCGCTGGAGACGTGCTTGGGCATCTGGTCGACCGTGGAGGCGGTGAAGATGCTGCGGGTGCGCAGGCCGGCGAGCAGGACCGGCGGGTAGAGCGCGCCCGCCACCGTGTGCACGTTGGGGTTGCCGAGCACGACACCCACCGAGTTGGGCCCGTACCGCTCGACGACCGCCCGGACGCCGGCGGCGACCGCGTCGAAGGCCTCCTCCCAGGTGGCCTCGCGCAGTTCGCCGTCCTTGCGGACGAGTGGGGTGCGCAGCCGGTCGGGGTCACCGTCGACGGCCCCGAAGGAGGCGCCCTTGGGGCAGATGAACCCCTGGCTGAACACGTCGTCACGGTCACCGCGGGCACCGGTGACCGCGGTCCCCTCGATGGTGAGCGTCAGGCCGCAGGTGGCCTCACAGAGGGGGCAGATGCGCAGTGCGGTGCGGGACACGGGTCCTCCCGAGGTGGCGACGGCGGTGGCGCGCGGGTGAGACCGAGCATACCGACCGGTATGCACGGAGGGGAGTCCTCGCCGGGGTGAGGTCGGAAATTCGCGTGCCGTCGGCCCGCCGGACGGCCGGGCGCCTCGGTCCGGCAGCCGCGTCAGCCCGCCGGGGCATCGGTCCCGCACCCGACAGGGCCGTGAGTGCGGCGCCCGGACAGGGCCGTCAGCGCGGCGCGCGGGCAGGGCCGTCAGCACGGCACCCAGGCAGAGCCATCAGCGCGGCACCCGGGCAGGGCCATCGGCACGGCACCCAGGCAGAGCCATCAGCGCGGCGCCCCGGCAGAGCCGTCAGCACGGCACCCAGGCAGAGCCATCGGCACGGCACCCAGGCAGAGCCGTCAGTCCAGCACCCGCGCCAGATACGCCCGCAGCATCGCGCGCGCCTCCTCGATGATCCGTTCGTCGCCCTCCGGGGCCACCCGGAACGCGAGGTGGACCAGGGTGTCGGCGGTCTCGACGGCGATGAGGAAGGTACGACGGAGGTCCTCGTCGGGTTCGCGGCCGAGGTAGCCGGCGAGCAGGTCGGTGAGGGCGTCGGCGACGCGGTGGTTGGGCTCGCCGCGGGTGCCGACGGGGATCTGGTTGCCGAAGTCGACGAGGGAGAAGCCGGGTGCGGTGCGCTTCATGGCGATGTACTCGTCGAGCACGGCGTCCATCGCCGCACGCCAGCCCCCGTCGCCGGCCTCCTTGAGGCGCTCGGTGACACGGGCGGCGTAGCGCTCCAGGTTGCGCTGGGCCAGGGCGTCGGCCATCTGGCGTTTGTTGCCGAAGAACCGGTAGACCGAGCCGATGGGGACGCCGGCGCGCTGGGCGACGGCCCGAGTGCTCAGGTCGTCGTAACCGACCTCGTCGAGGAGGTCGGCGCAGGCGTCCAGGATCCTGGTGAGCCGTTCGGCGCTGCGCCGCTGCACAGGCGCCCGGCGAAGCGTTTCTGGGTGGGGCACGGTCTTCATGATGCCTTTCCGCCTCGATCCGGTGAACCTCGGCCCCCTGTACGGAAGCGGGTGGCTGGCTTGCTCAGTGCGGCGGCGGAGGCGGTCGACGCCGGCGCCGGTGTCGGGGTCGCCTCCGCCTCCGACGCCGTGATGTCGGCCGTGCTCTCGACGGGGTCGTCGTCGACGGCCCACACCGTGCCGTCGTCCGCGTACAGCCGGACGGTGACCTGGTGCGTGCCGCGCGGGACGAGCTCCGCCGGGAGACGGTGGCCGGGGCCGCGCAGCCTGGCGACGAGGCGGTCGTCGATGTAGAGGTACGCGAGCCCCCGACCGGCGACGGCCCGCTCCGGCGCACCGGCGGGCGAGAAGCGGAAGTTGCGGACCGTCAGCCGTACGTCCCAGCCCCGGTCGCCGCCGTCCGGGTCCGGCTGGACCTCGATGCCGACCTCGGGGGCGTCGCCTTTGTCCACCGCGCGATAGTGCTGCCCCTGCGCGTCGGTGTCGTCGAGGACCTTGCCGACCGGGGAGGGCGAGACCGCGTCCGCACCCTGTTGCCGCGCGTCACCGGAGCCGCAGCCCGCGGATCCGGTCAGCAGCAGGACACAGACCGCGAGCGCGGCGAGCAGGGTCCGCGTCCACGACATGCCCGGGAGACTAGAACACCGGTCCGACAGCCGGGTCCCCCTGGAGTCGGGTTCCCGTCCGGTTCTCGTCGTCCCCGCAGATGAGGTCCGGCAGATCACTTGCGCCGGCGAAATCGCAATCCTACGGTGAAGCATAGGAATCAGATCTCAAGGGAGCGATCATGAGCGGGGACGCGCGGAAGACCGCGGAAGGGCTGACCTACCTCTCCGGTTTCGGCAACGAGCACAGCTCGGAGGCGGTGCCCGGCGCCCTTCCCGAGGGCCGGAACTCACCCCAGCGCGCCCCGCTGGGGCTGTACGCGGAGCAGCTGAGCGGTTCGGCGTTCACCGAGCCGAGGGCCCACAACCGCCGCTCGTGGCTGTACCGCATCCGCCCGTCGGCCGCCCACCCGGCCTTCACACGCACCGACAACGGCGCGATCCGTACGGCGCCCTTCACCCAGTCCGAGCCGGACCCGAACCGGCTGCGCTGGAACCCCCTGCCCGAGCCCGCCCCCGGAACCGACTTCCTGGCCGGCCTGTGGACCCTGGGCGGAAACGGCGACGTCACCCAGCGCACCGGCATGGCCGTGCACCTGTATCACGCCACTTCCTCGATGGACCGCGTCTTCAGCGACGCCGACGGCGAGCTGCTGATCGTGCCGGAGCAGGGCGGGCTGCTGCTGCGCACGGAGTTCGGGCTGCTGCATGTGGAGCCGGGACATGTGGCGCTGGTTCCGCGTGGGGTGCGCTTCCGTGTGGAGCTGCTGGATGGCTCCGCCCGCGGCTATGTGTGCGAGAACTACGGGGCGCCCTTCCACCTCCCCGACCTCGGCCCGATCGGCGCCAACGGCCTCGCGAACGCACGGGACTTCAAGGCGCCGGTGGCCGCGTACGAGGACGTCGAGGGCCCGGTCGAGGTGGTGAACAAGTTCTGCGGCAACCTCTGGACCGCCACGTACGACCACTCCCCGCTCGACGTGGTCGCATGGCACGGCAACCATGTGCCGTACATCTATGACCTGCGCCGTTTCAATGTGATCGGCACCATCTCCTACGACCACCCCGACCCGTCGATCTTCACGGTGCTGACGTCCCCGTCGGACACACCGGGCCTCGCGGGCGTCGACTTCGTGGTGTTCGCCCCGCGCTGGCTGGTGGGCGAGGACACTTTCCGGCCGCCGTACTTCCACCGGAACGTGATGAGCGAGTACATGGGCCTCATCGAGGGCGCCTACGACGCGAAGGCGGAGGGCTTCGTGCCCGGTGGCGGGTCGCTGCACAACATGATGTCGGCGCACGGCCCGGACCGGGAGACGTTCGACCGGGCGAGCGCGGCCGAGCTGAAGCCGCAGAAGATCGACGACGGCCTGGCGTTCATGTTCGAGACGCGCTGGCCGCTCACCCTGACCCCGCACGCCGCCCGCGCCGAGCACCTTCAGCAGCGCTACGACGACGTCTGGCACGGCATGGAGCGGCACTTCCGCCCCTTGCAGTAAAGATCCCCGACCGGTACGGATGGCCCCGTGACCTCCTTCGCCCCGGACTCCATCGTCCTGAACCGCAAACTGCCGCTCTGGTACCAGGTGTCGCAGTCACTGCGCGCCTCGATACTGGGCCGCCGGCCGAGCGACCCGCTGCGCCTGCCCACCGAGGAGCAGTTGGCGGAGCACTACGGCGTGAGCGTGCTGACCATGCGCCAGGCGCTCAAAGAGCTGGAGGACGAGGGGCTGATCACGCGCCACCGCAGACGCGGCACCTTCATCGAGCCGGACGCCCTCCCGGGCGCCCCCGTGCGGCTGCTCGGCTCGGTGGACGCGATCGTGGCCCAGCAGTCCGGCATGGTCACGGAGCTGCTGGACCACGGCAGGGCACCCGTGCCCGCCGAAGTCGCCGAGTTCTTCCCGGATGTCGACGAGGTGGCGACGTACCACCGTCTGCGCAGTGAGGAGAAGTCGGGCGACCCGACCAACCACGCCCGCAACTACGTCCGCCCCGAACTTGCCGCGCGCATCGACCTGGACGACCTCGTCCGCTGGCCGATGACCAAGGTGCTGCGGGATGTCGTCGGGGCGGACATCAGCCGCATCACGGACACGGTGGAGGCGCGGCTGGCCGACCCGGAGACGGCACGGCTGCTGCAAGTCCCGCTGCTGAGCCCGATCCTGCACTACACGGGCGTGACGTACGACGGTGAGGGCCGGGTCCTCGACGCGGCGGTCATCCACTACCGCGGCGACCGCTTCTCCTTCACGGTGACCCTGGACGCCACGTGAGCGCTCCGCTGGAAGCAGGTGACCCAGCTGCGGGCCGGTGGGGGCTGGTCGCGCAGTTCCCCGCGCCCCTTTCGGGGCGCTCGCGGCATCGTACGATGCCAAGCGTGACGCACGACGACGCTCCGCTGCTGGCGGACCTCATGCCGTGGTCCGTCGCACCGCCGCGGCTCGGCCGGGGGTGGCCGACGGGCCCCGACGCGGCGTCCCTGAAGGCCCGCTGGGACGCCTTCGTGAAGGCCGAGGGCCCGGACCGGGCCACCCTGCTGGAGCCCACGCGCTCCCGCACCCTGCACTCGGCGGTCGGACAGCTGCCCGGCCGGTCCACCGGCACGGAGAAGCTGATCCGCGCCTCGGGCCCCTGCCCGGAGCCGGTACGGGTGCTGCACGCCCCGTTCGACGAGCAGTGGCTGATCCCCGACCACCGTCTGATCGACGCGGCCCGCCCGGAGCTGTGGCGCGTGATGGACCCCCACCAGGTCTTCGTCCTCGAGACGCCGGAGTCCCGCCTGCTGGCGACCTCCGCGCTCCCGCTCGTCCGCCCGGGACGCATCCGCCCGCTGTACCGCCGCCCCGGCGGCACGGAACCCAACCTGGCCCCGGGCCTGCTGCCGCACCTCGCCTCCCTGCTGGGCCACTCCCCCGCGCCGGCGGACGTCCTCGCCTGGATTCTGGCCGCCGCCCGCCCCGACCTCACCGTCCCGCTCCCGCAGGACCCCGAACTCTGGGCGCACGGCGTCGAGTCGGGCCACCGCATGCTCTGGCTGATGCTCCGCCACGGCGACCGCCCGAAGCTCCCCGGCGGCCGTCGCCCCTACGTCCGTGCCCCGCTCCCGGCCCGCCCGCTGACCCTGCACTACGACCGCGACGAGGAGGCCCTCCACCTCGACGAGGGCCGCATCTCCCCCGTGCCGCCGGAGGCCTGGGACTTCGAGACGGCCGGCGCGAAGGTTCTGGAGCAGTGGTTCACAGCCCGGGTCGTAGAGCCCGAGCCCGGCACGCTGGCGGCGATCCGCCCGGCGACCTGGCCGCAGGCGTGGACGTCGGAGCTGCTGGAACTGATCACGGTCCTGGCCCTGCTGGCGGAACTCCGGCCGCTCCGAGAGGAGTTGACCTCCGCCATCACCGCAACCGACCTCCACGAGGCCGGAGTCCTGCCGGTGCCGGGGGCGGCACGCAGGCCGGCGTCGGTGCTGGACGGGCGCGAGGAGGGCCCGGAGGGGCAACTCGCGCTGATCTAACGCGGGTCGGGGTCGAAGGCGTCCAGCACCCGTTCGAGCGCCCGCGTGAACACCGCCTCCAGATCGATCGGCCCGCTGTCCGCCATGAAGGCCGCGGCCAGCCGCGGATAGGCGCCGGTGGCGACCTGGCTGCCGAGGTAGGCAATGCGGACCGCGTTCTCCTCCTCCTCGGACCAGGGCATGGCACGGGTGCGCTCGGCGGTGGCGATCTCGTTCGCGGTGTACGTCGTCACCACGCCGTTGAGCAGCGCGACCAGCTCCATCTTCACGCTGTACGGAACGTCGAGCGGTTCGAGACAGGCCAGGCAGTGCTCCAGGTAGCGCAGGGTGTTGGGGCTGAAGCCGTACACCCCTGACATCAGCCGGGGCACCCAGGTGTGGCGGTGCATGATGGCCCGGGTCTCCTGCGCGTTGCGGATCATGTCGGCACGCCAGTCGCCCAAGGGCTCCCGGATGTCGTGCTCGGCGCCGATCGCGTCGATCATCAGCTCGTACAGGTCCTCCTTGCGGGGGACGTAGTTGTAGAGCGACATCGTCCCGCAGCCCAGCTCGGCCGCGACATGCCGCATGGACACGGCATCCAGCCCGCCGGTGTCGGCGATCCGCACCGCCGCAGCCGCGATGTCCGCCCGCGTGAACGCGGGCCTGGGGCCACGCCCGGTCCGCTCGGGACGCGCCCAGATCACGTGGGGTTCGGCCGCCTTGCCCGCCATCGATCATCACCTCGGCCACCATCCTAGTTACGTACAGCGTACGTAGTGCGCTATGGTCGACCCATGACTTCTACGTACGCTGTACTTAGTGAAGGCCTGGAGAAGCGATTCGGTGAGGTCCACGCCCTGCGCGGACTCGATCTGGCCGTCCCGCAGGGCACCGTCTGCGGCCTCCTCGGCTCGAACGGCGCGGGCAAGACGACGGCCGTACGGCTCCTCACCACGCTGCTGCGTCCGGACGCCGGGTCGGCGCGGGTCGCCGGGCACGACCTGCTGCGCGATCCGGCGGCCGTCCGCCGCAGCATCGGCGTGACCGGCCAGTACGCCACGGTCGACGGCGACCTCACCGGCCGCCAGAATCTCCGGCTGTTCGCCCGGTTGCACCGGGTGCGCGGGCCGGCCGAGCGGACCGGTGAGCTCCTGGACCGCTTCGGGCTGGCCGAGGCGGCCGACCGGCCGGCATCCACGTACTCCGGCGGCATGCGGCGCCGCCTCGATCTGGCGGCGAGCCTCGTGCGCCGCCCGGACGTGCTGTTCCTGGACGAGCCCACGACCGGCCTCGACCCCGCCAGCCGGGGCCGGATCTGGGACGCCGTGCGAGAGCTGACGGCCGAGGGCACGACCGTCCTGCTGACGACGCAGTATCTGGAGGAGGCCGACCAACTCGCCGACGACATCGCCCTGGTGGACCGGGGACGGGTCGCGCACTCGGGCTCGCCGGCGCAGTTCAAGTCGGTCATCGGCGCACATGTCGAGGTCGTCGTCACCGACGCGGACGTCATGGTGAAGGCGGCTGCCGTGCTGGACCAACTCACCGGCGCCGAGCCGTCGTTCGACCACGAACGGCGGGCCGTCGCCGCGGTCACCCGGGACGCCACACTCACGCTCCCCCGCCTGGTGCGCGAACTCGACTCGGCGGGCGTGCCGTTGCTGGACGCGAGCCTCAAACCGCCGACTCTCGACGACGTGTTCCTGCGACTCACCCAGGAAGCCCAGGAAGCCCAGGAGACCGAGGAAGAGGAGCGTGCGGCATGAGCACCCTGGCGTACGACGGCGGCGCGATGCTGGGCCGGCAGCTGCGGCGGCTCCGCAACAACCCGGGTGTCCTGATCCTGACCCAGACCATGCCGATCACGATGCTGCTGTTCTTCGGCTACGTCTTCGGCAGCGCGCTGGCGATGCCCGGCGCGCAGTACCGCTCCTTCCTGGTGCCCGGCCTGTTGGTGGCGACGGCCGCCAACGGGCTCATGACCGGCATGTTCCAGGCCGCCCAGGACACCCACCGCGGCGTGATGGACCGCCTGCGGACACTGCCGGTGAGCCGGGCCGCCGTGCCGCTGGGCCAGGCGGCCGCGGATCTGCTGGTGACGGCCGCCGGGACGGTGCCTTTCCTGCTGGTCGGGCTCGCGGTGGGCTGGCGGATCGAGGGGTCCGCGCTCGAAGCGGCGGGCGCGGTGGCGCTGTTGCTGCTGTTCCGGTTCGCGATGTCGTGGGTCGGGATCTTCCTCGGGCTGCTGACCCGTAACGAGGAGGCCGCCGGTCAGCTGGGCGGGGCGACCTTCGTCCTGCCGCTGCTGTCCAACGCGTACATCCCGACCGACGGTCTGCCGGGCTGGTTGCGCACCCTCGCCGAGTGGAATCCGATCAGCGCGGTCACCACGGCCCTGCGGGACCTCTTCGGCAACGCGCCGATACCGGACGGTGCCGCCTGGCCGGTCGCCCATCCCGTCGCCGGGTCGCTGGCCTGGTGTGCGGTGCTCATAGCCGTGTTCGCACCGCTCGCGGTACGCCGGTATACGCGCGGGGAGCGGTGACGTCCGGCGACTGAATGACGCGACGACCGCGTCGGCGGCCCGGTGGGTCGCCGACGCGGTCGTCGGTTCGTGCTGGGCGGCCCGTCAACGTCCGTACGTGACCGAGGTGTTACGCGGGGAGGACGCGGGCCGAGGAGCGGGGTGGGTGGAGTTCGAGGTTGGGCCCGCGCCGGGGTAGCGCTCCGTGGCGTCGCTGCGTGCCGTGGGGATGACGGCGGCGACAGCGCGGTGCGACGCCGGGTCGGAGCGGGTTGCCGAGCGCGGGCTTTCCGAGGTCGTCCGGGGAACGCCGGTGCGAGTCAGCGCCCGCCGAACAGCGAACGACGCAGTCGACGCAGCGGGGCGAAGAGCGAGACGCGGCGGACCCGCGCACCCCGGTCGCTACGCGCGTGCGTGGTGTCACGACTGGTCAGCTCACGCATCAGCGAGGTCGCTTCGGCCGCCTCCGTCTGCGGCACGGCGGGACCCGCCAGCACCGACAGATGGCGGTCGAGGCGCGAACTGGTCGCGCTGCTCCCGCAGGTGATCGCAGGGACCCTGGCCCTGCTGCGCACTGTTATCTGATCCATGTCACTCCCCACCCGTACGAGTCCACCCGGCCCGGGCAGGTTAACCCTATCGCCCCGGTGGGGCACTCGTGTATCGCGGTCACAGGATTCACCTTCCCCGTAAGGGTGTTGACGACTCGTCCGTGATTACTCTCCGAATCCAACCGATTTCAGGGCGAGTTGGACAACTGGCTGGCTGGTGGGTTGCGGAGACCCTCCGTCCGGTTCCACGGTCACAGCCAGTGACGTCGCCGACTTGTCGAGACCGGACGCCAGAAAGGGCGTGTCGCCGTCGAAAAGCCCGAGGGAGCGCGGCTGCACATCGGGGCGCATCTCCCAGAGCTGGTGCACCCGGCCGCTCGGCAGATCGCCGTAGCCGCTCAGAGTGACGATCGCGCGCCCCTCAGATGCGGAGGCGACCACTCCGACCGTCCGCCCCTCGGCGTCCTCGCCGGAGGTCGCCCGGGCGTCGGGTGCGGCGAGAACGTTAGCGATCTCACTTGCCCGCGCGCGCTGGGCGTCCAGCTGATCCTGCGTCCTGGTCGCCTGGACGGCGAAGAGGGACGCGACGACGAGGGCCGCGGCGGCCGTGAGGGTGGCGAACGGCGCCAGCAAAGGGCGCGTCCTGGTCGCACGGGTGCGCGGCGGCGGCTGGTTCCCCCACACATGCGGCGGCAGCTGGGTGGCCCGCGCGCGTGCCGGCTCCCGACCGACGGCCTGCCCGGCGGACTCCTGCGGAGTCGACCGTACGGCGGCCAGGACCCGGTCGCGCATCGCGGCGGGCGGTGCGGCGGCCGTCGACCACGCGAGGCGCACGGCGTCCTCGGACAGGGCGCGCACCTCGGCGGCGCAGAGGGCGCAGTTCCGCAGGTGCTTCTCGAAGCGGTACCGCTCGCCGGGTTCCAGGGCGTCGAGGGCGTAGGGGGCGGCGAGGGAGTGCAGGTCCTCGCGCCGGAGCAGTCGGTCGACGAAGCTCACGCGACACCTCCCAGGCACTTGCGCAGCTGGGTGAGTCCGTCGCGCATCCGGGTCTTGACCGTGCCGAGCGGCAGGGAGAGCCGCTCGGCCACTTCACGGTATGTGTAGCCGTCGTAGTAGGCGAGAGTGACGGACTGGCGTTGCAGTGCCGTGAGCCGCTCCAGGCAGCGCCGCACCCACTCGCGTTCGAGGCCGGCCTCGACCTCCTCGGCGACATGGTCGAACGCGGGGTGGTTCGCGCGCAGCGCCTCGCGCTGCTCTCGCTCGCCGGCCGCGCGGGCGCTGCGCACCCGGTCGACGGCGCGGCGGTGGGCGAGGGTGAGGATCCACGACAGGGCACTGCCCCGGCCGGGGTCGAACTTCGCGGCCGACCGCCACAGTTCGAGCAGCACCTCCTGCGCCACCTCCTCCGACTGGGCGGGGTCGCGCACGACCCGCCGTACGAGCCCGAACACCGGCCCGGAGACCAGCCCGTACAGCTCCTCGAACGCCTTCTGGTCCCCGCCCGCCACAAGCACCAGCAGCTCGTCCGCCTCCAACTCGTCTCCCCCTCCAGCCAGACCGCATCTCGGCCGTCTTGTCCCACGAGGTATTCGCAACGAACACACCTCCGGATGGGGTTACGGATCAACGGACCGAAAAAGCGGGTCGAGCAGCCGAAAAATTTGTTTTCGAGATCGACCAATCCGGCCCGTCCCCGGCTCCGAATCCCGGTGCGTCAGGCAAGTTGGCACTGAGGACGGACGGCATGACACCTAATTCCAGGAGCGGTGCGGGACGCAAGGGCCTCGCGACCCTCGTATGCGGTGCGCTGGCCGCCGGGGGGCTCGCAGCCGCCGGCGTGACCGCGCTGGAACCGGGGGCGGCCTCCGCCTCCAGCCACCGCGAGGCCCCGCTGATCTCGGGGACTCCGCAGTACGACAACACGGACGTGTACGCGTTCGTCAGCCCGGACAAGCCGGACACGACGACGATCGTCGCGAACTGGATACCGTTCGAGGAGCCCGCGGGCGGACCGAACTTCTTCACCTTCGCCGAGGACGCCCAGTACGACATCCACATCGACAACAACGGTGACGCGCAGGGCGAGCTGCTGTACCGCTTCACCTTCAAGACGCACACCAAGAACAAGAAGACGTTCCTGTACAACACGGGTCCGGTCGAGAGCCTGGACGACCCCGACCTCAACATCACGCAGACGTACGACGTGGAGCTGCTGAAGCTCAAGGACCAGCACCTGGTGTCGAAGACGAAGGTCGCCAACGACGTACCGGTGGCGCCGTCGAACGTCGGCAAGGCGTCGATGCCGGACTACGCCAAGCTGCGCGACCAGGCCGTGCACAAGCTCGCGGGCGACGCCTCTTCGTTCGCCGGGCAGGCCGACGACCCGTTCTTCCTGGACCTGCGCGTCTTCGACCTGCTGTACGGCGGGAACCTCTCCGAGGTCGGCAACGACACGCTCAAGGGCTACAACGTCAACTCCATCGCCCTGCAGGTCCCGACGCACATGATCGCCGAGTCGGCGGACCAGCCGATCGTCGGCATCTGGTCGACGACCCAGCGCAAGAACGCGCAGGGCCACTTCGAGCAGGTCTCGCGCCTGGGCAGCCCGCTCGTCAACGAGGTCGTCAACCCCATCAAGGACAAGGACAAGTTCAACGCGTCCTCGCCCTGGGAGGACGCCCAGTTCCTGAAGAACGTCACCAACCCGGAGCTGCCGAAGCTCATCGAGGCGATCTACAAGATCCCGGCGCCCGACGAGCCGCGCAACGACCTCGTCGACGTCTTCCTCAAGGGCGTGAAGGGCCTCAACCAGCCTCCGCACGTCACGCCTTCGGAGATGCTGCGCCTGAACACCTCGATCAAGCCGACCGCCGAACCCAAGCGGCTCGGTGTCCTCGACGGCGACAACGCCGGCTTCCCGAACGGCCGTCGCCTCACCGACGACGTGATCGACGCCTCGCTCCAGGTCGTCGAGGGTGAACTGCTCGGCGCCAAGAACGACCTGGGTGACGCCGTCGACAAGAACGACAAGGACTTCGAGAAGGCCTTCCCGTACGTCGCCCTCCCGACCGAGGGTTCCCGCGGCCCGCTCGCCAAGGGCACGGACGGCGAGACGGACGTCCGCAGCCAGCTCGGCGACGCGCTGCAGCCGGCGGGGGCCTCCGGCGGGACGGACGACATGACCCTGATCGCCGGTTCGGCAGGCGCCGGAGCGCTGGGCATCCTGCTGATCGGCGGGGCCCTGATGTGGTGGCGCCGGATGCGGGACCGGGCGTACTAGGCGCTCCGCGAAACCGCCGGGAACGGCAGCCGGTCGTCTGCGGGTCCAGTGTGGCTGGTCGCGCCCCCGCGGCGAAGCCGCACAGCGATACAGCCCCGCGCCCCTTGCGGGGCGTGCCCGACCGGGCTCTCCAACTGGCGCGGCCCGCGCAGTACTCATCCCCCACGGCGCGGGCCGCGCCGCCGCACGCAGCAACCACCGTCGCAGAAAAGCCGATCGAGGAGAGGGCATGGCCCCGCGTACGAACGACAGCGCATCCCAGCCCGTCCGGCGTTTGAGGACGAGGCCGTTCAGGCCGATGGGGGTCCAGGGGGCGCAGCCCCCTGGCGGGGTCGAAGGGGCGGAGTCCCTGGAGGACGGGAAGGGTAAGGGCGGCGGGGGCGAGAACCGCGTGGCCGCACTGCGCCGCGTAGCCGCAGCCGCACGCCGCAGCCGCGCACTCCACCTGACCGGCTGCGCCACCCTGCTGGCCGTGGCACTCACCGCCGGTTCCATCGCACTCGGCGCCGCCCGCGACGACGCGAGCCAGAGCCTCGCCCCGGCGTCCGCCGCGGTGTCGCCCGGCCTCCTCGCCACCGGCGACCTGGACGCGGGCATCTCCTCCCTCCAGGCCCACCTGCGCGACCAGCCCAAGGACTTCGGCAGCTGGGCCACCCTCGGCCTCGCCTACGTCGAGCAGGCCCGCACCAAGGGCGACCCCTCCCGCTACCCGCAGGCCGAGCAGGCCTTCAAGCGCTCACTGGAGCTGAGCCGCGACAACGACCAGGCTCTCGCCGGCCGCGCCGCCCTCGCCGCCGCGCGCCACGACTTCGAGGCCGCCCTCAAGTACGCCGACCAGGCGCTGAAGGTGAACCCCTACAGCGAACGCGCCCTGTGCACCCGTACCGACGCCCTGGTCGAACTCGGCCGCTACGCCGACGCGGCCAAGGCCGCCAAGACGGCCGACGACCGCCGGCCGGGTGTCCCGGTCTTCACGCGGTACGCGTACGTGCAGGAGCTGCGCGGTGACGTACGGACGGCCGAGCGGGTGCTGGAGCAGGCCCTCTCCTCCGCCACCACCCCCGGCGACATCGCCTACGTCGCCACCCAGCTCGGCCAACTCGCCTGGAACCAGGGCGACTACGACACCGCCCTCACCCACTACGCCCGTGCCCTTGCCGCCGACGAGAACTACGTCCCCGCGCTGGAGGGCCGCGCCCGCGCCCAGGCAGCGAGCGGTGACAGGGCCGGCGCGATCAAGGGGCTGAAGGACGTCGTGGCCCGTTACCCGCTCCCGGGCCCGCTCGTCGAACTCGGCGAGCTGTACGAAGCGGCCGGCGACCGGACCAAGGCCGACGACCAGTACGCCCTCGTCGACGCGTGGACGGCTCTCGCCCGCGCCAACGGCGTCAACGCCGACCTCGACACCGCCCTCGCGGCGGCCGACCACGGCGACAAGGCGTCCGCCCTGCGCGCAGCCCGCGCCGAGTGGAACCGCCGCCACACCGTGCACACCGCGGACGCCCTCGCCTGGGCCCTGCACGTCAACGGCAAGGACGAGGAAGCCCTGCCCTACGCCCGCAGGGCCACGGCCACCGGCTACCGCAACGCCGCGTTCCTCTACCACCGCGGAATCATCGAGCGCGCCACGGGCAACGCCGAGAACGCCCGCGAGCACCTCGGGGCCGCGCTGAAGTTGAACCCAGGCTTCGCACCGCTGGGCGCCGAGGAAGCCCGTAAGGCCCTCAAGAACCCGGAGGCGGCCAAGTGACCCTGCGTCGTCCGCTCGCCTCCTGCGCCGCCGTCCTCACGGCGGCCTGCGCGCTCGCGCTGTTCTCCTCCCCTCCCGCGAGCGCGCACCCCCTCGGCAACTTCACCGTCAACCGCTACGACGGCCTCGTCGCCACCCCCGGCGAACTACGTGTCCATCACGTCGAGGACCTCGCCGAGATCCCGGCGACCCAGGCCGGGCCGGACATCGAGAAGGCGGGCATGACGGCATGGGCCCGGCAGCGGTGCGAGGAAGCCGTGCGGGGCAGCGAGGTCACCGTGGACGGCCGTACGGTCGAACTGGCGCTAGACAGCAGCCACGCGCGCGTGCGGCCCGGTCAGGCGGGGCTCGACACCCTCCGCGTCGAGTGCCGGATGGCGGCGCCGCTGCCCGAGAACGCCGGCGACGCCATGCTCGACCTCGGCTTCCGCGGCGCGGGCGCGGAGTCCGGCCCCGGCTGGCGGGAGGTCACGGCACGCGGCGACCGTATGACGCTCACCGCCTCGGACGTGCCGAAGGAGTCGATCTCCCGCGAACTGACCGAGTATCCGGAGGAGTTGCTCTCCTCTCCGGCGGACACCGAATCCGCGTCCCTGCGGGTGCGCCCGGGCGGACCCGCCCTCGCCGAGGCGGACCAGAACGCCCCCGCGTCCTCCGTCCTGCCGCGGGGCGCCGACCGCTGGACGCGTGCCCTCGACGACCTGGTCTCCCGCCACGACCTGACCGTCGGCTTCGCCGCACTCGCCCTGCTCCTGGCGATCTTCCTCGGCGCGATGCACGCGCTCGCCCCGGGCCACGGCAAGACCCTGATGGCGGCGGTGGCGGCGGCCCGCGGCGGCCGGGCCCGCATGAAGGACGTCCTGCCCCTGGCCGCCTCGGTGACGGTCACGCACACCCTGGGGGTCGTCGCCCTGGGCCTCCTGGTCACGGCCGGTTCGGCGGCGGCACCCTCGGTCATCACCTGGCTGGGCATCGCGAGCGGCGCCCTGGTGATCGTGGCGGGCGCGACGCTCGTACGCCGCGCCTGGCACATCCGCGGCCACGGCCGCCTCCCCACACACGGACACGAACACGTGCACGGCCATGACCATCCCCACGGGCACGCGCACGACGACCAGACCCACCCGCACGACGGCCACACCCACCCGCACGACCACGCCGACGGACACGAGCACACCCACGAGGCCGACCACACCCACGAGCGCCAACCAGTCCTGGTCGCCGCTCACGCCCACACCGCGACACCGGCGCCCACCCCCGCGCACGGCCACGTCCATGCGCACGCCCCCGCCGGCCACACCCACCAGCACAGACACGACCACGACCACGACCACGGACACGACCACGACCACGACCACGACCACGACCACGGACATGACCACGCACACGACGACCCCCACCCGCACAGTCACCCCCGCACCACCCGTGGCCTGCTCACCCACACACACGGCGGCTTCACCCACACCCACTCCACCGCCCCCACCCTGCGCGGCACGATCCTCCTCGGATTCGCCGGCGGCCTCGTGCCCAGCCCCTCCGCGGTCGTCGTGCTCGTCGGCGCTGCGGCGCTCGGGAAGGCGTGGTTCGGGCTGCTGCTCGTCGTCGCGTACGGCGTCGGACTCGCGCTCACCCTCACCGCGGCCGGGTTCGCCGTCGTGAGGCTGGGTACGGGAGTGACGCGGGTGCTGGACAGGCAGCCCCGCTGGATGGCGCACCCGCTGACGGTCTTCGTCCGCAGGACCGCTCCACTGGGATCCGCGGTGCTCGTCGTGCTGATCGGGGCCGGATTGGTTCTCCAGGGGGCGGCATCCGCACTCGGCTGAGCTACTTTTGTGGAGAAATCACGCGGAGTGCAGATTTCGCTCGGATGCGAATGGGGGACGCCCGTGTCCGAAGAACCGGGCAGTGAACGTCTGATCGCGGGCCGCTACCGCCTTCTGTCCCCGCTCGGCGAGGGCGGCATGGGCACCGTGTGGCGGGCCCGCGACGAGCTGCTGCACCGCGAGGTCGCGGTCAAGGAGGTGCGCGCGCCGCACGGGCTGCCGGGCCCGGAGGTCGAGCGGATGTACGCCCGGCTGGAGCGCGAGGCGTGGGCGGCGGCGCGGGTCGCCAACCGCAATGTCGTCACGGTGTACGACGTGGCCACGCAGGACGGCCGGCCCTGGATCGTGATGGAGCTGGTCCGCGGCATCTCGCTGGCCGAGCTGCTGGACGCCGAGGGGCCGCTGGACCCCCAGCGCGTCGCGCACATCGGCGCCGAGGTGCTGTCCGCGCTGCGGGCCGCGCACGAGGCGGGGGTGCTGCACCGGGACGTGAAGCCGGCGAACGTGCTGCTGTCGAACGACGGCCGAGTCGTCCTGACCGACTTCGGCATCGCCATGGTCGAGGGCAGCTCCGCGCTGACGATGACCGGCGAGGTCATCGGCTCCCCCGAGTTCCTCGCCCCGGAGCGGGCGCTGGGCCGCACGCCCGGCCCGCAGTCCGACCTGTGGTCCCTCGGCGTGCTCCTGTACGCGGCCGTGGAAGGCAACTCCCCGTTCCGCCAGACCACCCCCCTCAGCACCCTGCGCGCGATCGTCGACGAGGAGCTGCCCCCGCCCCGCCGGGCCGGACCGCTCGCCCCCGTCATCGAGGGCCTCCTGCGCAAGGACCCGGCCGAGCGGCTGCCCGCCGACCGGGCCGAGCAGGACCTGCGCATCATCGGTGCGGGAGGGACACCGCGCGCGGACGCCGTACAGGCGACTCCGTACACGCCGACCGTCGCGGCCCACCGGACGCCGCCGCGGACGGCCCCCACGGCCCCTGTGCCGCCGCCCGGACCCACGCGGCCCACGGCAGCTGCCGCGTCCGGCCAGAACACCGCTCCGGTCCGGCCCGAGCGCAACCGCCGCGCCGCCGTAGCGCTGATCGCGGGCATCGCCGCCCTCGCACTTGCGGTGGCAGGGCTGACGTACGCCCTCCTCAACCGCGGGGACGGCAACGGCGGGAACGCGGGCGGCCAGGAGACCACCACCCGTACGGGCGAGGCGACTTCGCCGACCGAGACGGACGACGAGGAGGCGACCGACGGGGGTCAGAGCCCGACGCCCAGTCCGAGCAGCAGCCGTACGACTCCCGCCCCGCAGTCCGTGAAGGTGACGCTGGCGGGCGCCAACACCGAGTACTCCGGGTCCTGTCCGCCGCCGGACGGGCAGGCGCCCGCCTTCACGGCGACGTTCACGGTGGGGCGGCTGCCGGCGCAGGTCAGCTATCGCTGGGTGTCGCAGGACGGCGAGGTCATGGACCAGGGCTGGAAGACCCTGTCCTTCCCGGAGGGCGGGGGGCGGAACAAGCAGGACAGGGCCTTCGTGACGACGTACGACGACAGCGGGACGTTCGAGAACGAGATCAGTGTCGAGGTGCGCGACCCGGTGGAGACGAAGTCCAACTCGGTGCCGTTCTCGGTGACCTGTGAGACGGAGACCCCGACCGACGGGGTCTCGCCTACGCCTACCGGATCGCCCGGCTCCTAGGTTCAGGCCGCGGCGTTCAGAACCGGCAGATAACCACCCGACTGGCCCGCGGCCGTCGGGTGGTACGACTCCGGGATGTTGAGCCAGTTCACGGAGTGCATCCATGAACTGCCGGAGCACAGTTCGTGCCCGGTGAAGGTGGGCCGTACGTCGCCGAAGGTGAAGCCGTGGTCCAGGGCACGCTTCTCGGTGGCGGCGTTGATGTAGTCGGCGGCGTCGTTGAGCGCCCTGCGCTTGGTCTCGGACAGGCCGATGCACCCCGACGCGCCCAGCTTGTAGAAGCGGGGGTAGCCGAGCACGACCACATGGGCGGACGGGGCCTTGGTCCGGATGGCCGTGTAGACGTTGTCGAGCCTGCCGGGCAGCGTCGAGTCGACGAAGGCCTTCGCGGTGTTGATGCGTGCGACGCAGGCGCTGTCGCCCTGGAGCACACAGGTCGTCATGATGTCCGCGAAGCCGGCGTCGTTGCCGCCGATGGAGATGGACACGAGCGTGGTGGCGGAGCTGAGCGGGCCGAGCTGACTGGCCGTGACATCACCCGTTTGAGCGCCCGAGCATGCCGTGAAGTCGAATGACGAGGGTGAGTTCGCGGCGGCCCAGAGGTACGGGTAGGCCTTTGTGCTGCGCTTGCAGTCGCCGCTGGAGCCGATGTAGCTGCCCGCGCCGAGGCCCGAGGAGTAGGAGTCGCCGAGGGCCACAAAGCCGCCTGCTGCGGCACTGTCGGCGGCCTGCGCTGTCGCGGCCCCGGTGAGGGCTGTGCCGACGGCGAGGAGGAGTGAGGCGACGTATGCGGAAAGTCGGGAACGTCTCATGGAACCTCCCTATAGCAGGATCTCTGCCATAACCGTCGTACCAACTACGCGTGTTGACGGGAAGTGTCCATGCCAAGATATTTCGTGTGCATGACAGGATTGTTGACAGATCGTCAACCCCCTTGTCAGTCATGCGGGGACCACAGAGCCTTTACCTCGGCCCCGGAACAGGAACGCGCCGTTCCAGGGCCGTGCGTGCGACCGCGCACGCACCCCCCACATGTGCGCGCACCACCTGCGCACCGCCTCGAGGAGGACTCCCTCGCAATGGCACAACTGCGTAGCAACACACTCCGGTTCGCCGCGATAGCCGGCCTGGCGACCGCCGCCCTCGTCGGTGGACTCACGTCCCTTCCCGCCCACGCCGCTCCGGCCGAGGGCGAGGTCCTGGCCGCCGGCTCCGCCACGGCGATCAAGGACAGCTACATCGTCACGCTCAGGAAGAGTGCCGGCCTCAAGGCGTCCTCGACCGCCGGCAAGGGCCTGGTCAAGGAGTACGGCGGCGCGGTGAACAAGACGTTCACCAAGGCGCTCAACGGCTACAGCGCCACCCTCTCCGCGACCGAGGCCAGACAACTCGCCGCCGACCCGGCCGTGGCCTCGGTCGAGCAGAACCAGCGCGTCCAGCTGGCCGACACCACGCAGACCAGCGCCCCCTGGGGCCTGGACCGCACGGACCAGACCTCGCTTCCGCTCTCCGGCACCTACACCTACCCGGACAGCGCGGGCAGCGGCGTGACGGCGTACGTCATCGACACCGGTGTACGCATCACCCACCAGCAGATCAGCGGTCGGGCAAGCTACGGCTACGACGCGGTCGACGGCGACACCACCGCCTCCGACGGCAACGGCCACGGCACCCATGTGGCGACCACCATCGCGGGCTCGACCTACGGCGTCGCCAAGAAGGCGAAGATCGTGGCGGTGCGCGTGCTCGACAACGCGGGCTCCGGCACCACCGCGGGCGTCATCGCGGGCATCGACTGGGTGACCAACAACCACTCCGGCCCCTCGGTCGCCAACCTGTCCCTCGGTGGCGGCGCCTCCGCCTCGCTGGACACGGCCGTGCGCAACTCCATCGCCAGCGGCGTGACCTACGCGGTCGCGGCCGGCAACAGCAACGCCAACGCCTCCTCGTACTCCCCGGCCCGCGTGACCGAGGCGATCACCGTCGGCGCCACCACCAGCTCGGACGCCCGGGCGAGCTACTCCAACTACGGCTCGGTGCTGGACATCTTCGCCCCCGGCTCCTCCATCACGGCCGGCTGGTACACCAGCGACACCGCGACGAACACCATCTCCGGTACGTCCATGGCGACCCCGCACGTCGCGGGCGCGGCGGCGGTCTACCTGGCGAACCACACCTCGGCCACCCCGGCCACGGTCGCCTCGGCACTGACGGGCGGCGCCACCGCCAACGTGGTCACCGGCCCGGGCACCGGCTCGCCCAACCGGCTGCTGAAGCTCGTCCCGTAACAGCACACCCGTACGACCAGAACGACCAGTTCCCCGGAGACGACCGCCGTCTCCGGGGAACGTCTTGACGGCCCCCACGGAGCTGAGCGACATTGAAGCCCGGCATCCGGCGCTTCGGGGGGCAAAGTCGCCAATGCAGACCTTACGTAGCAAGACAGGTGCGTCTCAGGACGCCGAGCGGGAGCGGTCAGGTCCGGGGAGGGACCTGACACCGCTGCTCGCGGGCGCCGCGACGGCCGTGGGGGGATTCGGCGCGGTTCTCGCGCTCGTCGGCTCGCAGTCACCGCTGCGCGGCCCGTTCACGCTGTTCTTCCTGCTCGCGGCACCGGCCGTGGCGATCGCCGCGGCGCTGCGCGGACTGGAACCCTTCGGCAGGACCGTGGCCGCGGTTGCGGGCTCGGTCGTCGTCAACATGCTGGTGGCCCAGGGCATGCTGGCCGTGCACCGATGGTCGGTCCGCGGCGGGATCGTGGCCGTGACCGCGATCAGCGCCCTCATTCTCGTGCTGGTTCTGGTGCGGCGATTGCGCGGCCGTACGACGCGAAGGCGGAATGACTGACGTGGACATCAGCGTGTACCGCCCCGGCGAGCTCAGCGCCGCCGACCGGGCGGCGTGGACATCGATGCAGTCCAAGGCCCACCTTCAGGGGTCGCCCGAGCTGGCCAACCCCTTCCTCTCGCCCGAGTTCGCCCTCGCGGTCGGCCGCTGCCGGCGCGGGGTGCGCATCGCGGTCGTCCGGCAGGGCGGCGAGCCGGCGGCGTTCTTCCCGTTCCAGCGGACGGCGGCCGGAGTCGGCCGGGCCATCGGGCTCGGCGTCTCGGACGCGCAGGGGGTGGTGCACCGGCCCGGGTTCACGTGGGACGCCCGGGAGCTGCTGAAGGCGTGCGGGCTCGCCGTATGGGAGTTCGACCACCTGGTGGAGGGCCAGGCGGCGTTCGAGGAGGCGGCGTCCGGCACGTTCCCGTCCCCGGTCATGGACATCGACCAGGGGTACGAGGCCTATCTGGGCCAACTGCGCGAGCGGTCACCGAAGTTCACCAAGTCGACGCTCGCCAAGGAGCGCAAGCTGGGCCGGGATCACGAGGGCGTGCGCTACGTGCACGACGAGCGCGATCCGGCGGCCCTGCGCACGCTGATGGCCTGGAAGTCCGCGCAGTACCGCAGGACCGGACGCAGCGACCGGTTCGCGCACGAGTGGATCACTGGGCTGGTGGATCAGCTGTTCCACACCCGTTCCGAGCCGTTCGCGGGGATCCTCTCGGTGCTGTACGCGGGTGGCGAGCCGATCGCGGCACACTTCGGGCTGCGCACCGAGCGGGTGCTGGCCTGCTGGTTCCCGGCGTACGACCCGGCGTTCTCGAAGTACTCGCCGGGGCTGGTCCTGCATCTGCGGATGGCCGAGGCGGCCGCTGCCGACGGCATCGCGTATCTCGACCTCGGCCGGGGCCAGAAGGAATACAAGGACTCCCTGAAGACACGCGAGCTGCTGGTGTCCGAGGGGTGGGTGACCCGGCGTCACCCGGTCGCGTTCGGACACCGGGCACGCCGTGCTCCGGTCCGGGCGCTGCGCAACACCGTGCAGACCCGGCCGGAGCTCTTCGAACCGGCCGACCGGCTGCTGAAGAGCATGGGGAAGATCCGCTCGGGACGCCGGTGACGGTCGAGGCAACTCGGCCGGTTACGGTCAAACCAACAAAAACGTGAGAGCTCGTTCCAGCTCTTGCCATACAGTCTCAATCATCAATACCGTCGTACATCTCACTCGCATCGGACTGTCACCAAGCGGCCTAGGGGAGGGCTCAAGACCGCGACAGTCCCGGCGCGGGGCGCGGTAGGGGGGTGCTCGGTGAAGGTGTCCGCACTTGCGACCGAGTCGTGCCGCGCGACCGGCTGCCGATTATCGGTGGTCGGCCAGATATGCCAGCTCACCATGCGTGCACGGAGATCAATGCGTCCGTGCCGTACGTGAGAACCCCCCTTTCGAACCGGACACAATGCCGGGCCGCCCAGGGGCGGGCGGTCCACCGGACGAGAGGGACCAGACTCGTGAGTTCTTTTCTGCGCCCGGCGGTCGCGGACCAAGGTCCGTCCACAGCCGGCAAGTACCGGCCGGTCTCCACGCACCTGGCCATCGCGCCACCGGTCAGCGTGGTGATCCCGGCCATGAACGAGGCGGAGAACCTTCCGTACGTCTTCAAGACACTGCCGGACTGGATACACGAAGTGGTCCTGGTCGACGGCAACTCCACCGACAACACCGTCGAAGTGGCCCGCGAGCTGTGGCCTGACGTCAAGGTCGTGCGGCAGCGCGGCAAGGGCAAGGGGGATGCCCTGATCACCGGGTTCGAGGCGGCCACCGGCGACATCATCGTGATGGTCGACGCGGACGGTTCGGCCGACGGCCAGGAGATCGTCAGCTATGTCTCCGCCCTGGTCTCGGGCGCGGACTTCGCCAAGGGGTCCCGCTTCGCCAACGGCGGCGGCACGGACGACATGACGCCGATCCGCAAGCTCGGCAACTGGGCGCTGTGCACGGCCGTCAACCGCAAGTTCGGCGCCCGCTACACCGACCTCTGCTACGGATACAACGCGTTCTGGCGGCACTGCCTCGACAAGATCGACCTCGACTGCACCGGCTTCGAGGTGGAGACCCTGATGAACATCCGGGTCGTCAAGGCGGGCCTGAAGGTGCAGGAGATACCGAGCCACGAGTACCTCCGCATCCACGGCACGAGCAATCTGCGGGCCGTGCGCGACGGGCTGCGGGTGCTCAAGGTGATCCTCAAGGAGCGCTCCAACCGGCGTGCGCTGCGCCGCCGCACCGCCGCGGCGCACTCCCCGACGCTCGGCTCGGTGCCGTCGGTTCAGCCGGCTCACCGGGTTCACTCGGTCCGGGGAGAGGCGTCTTGAGCGGTCCCGACATCTCCGTCGTGATCTGCGTGTACACCGAGGACCGCTGGGAGGACATCCTCGCGGCGGTCTCCTCGGTGCGGGCGCAGTCGTATCCGGCGCTGGAGACGCTGCTGGTCGTCGACCACAACGAGGCGCTCCTGGACCGGCTGACCAAGGAGTACAAGGAAGCGACCGATGTGCGGGTGTTCGCCAACGCGGGCCCCCGTGGCCTGTCCGCGGGCCGCAACACCGGCATCGCCGCCTCGTACGGCGAGGTCATCGCGTTCCTCGACGACGACGCGGTGGCCGAGCGGGACTGGCTGAAGCACTTCGCGGCCGGGTACGCCGACCCGCACGTGATGGCCGTCGGCGGGCGCACCGAGCCGATCTGGGCGTCGGGGAGGCGGCCGGACTGGTTCCCCGAGGAGTTCGACTGGGTGGTCGGCTGCACCTACCGCGGCCTGCCACGCGGGCGCGTGAAGGTGCGCAACGTCCTCGGCGGCAACGCCTCCTTCCGGCGTACGGCGTTCGACTTCGCGGGCGGTTTCGCCAGCGGCATCGGACGCGACGGCGACCGGCTGCCGCTGGGCTGCGAGGAGACGGAGCTGTGCATCCGGCTCACCCGAGCCCGGCCCGAGGCGGTCCTGTTGATCGACGACCGCGCGGTGATCCACCACCGGGTGCCCTCGGCGCGCGAGCACTTCCGCTACTTCCGCACGCGCACCTACGCCGAGGGCCTGTCGAAGGCTCTGGTGGCCCGAAGTGTCGGCGCGGACAAGGGACTTGAGTCGGAGCGCCGGTACACCACCCGGGTCCTGCCGGCCGGGGTCGCGCGCGGGCTGCGGGACGCCCTGCTCGCCCGGCCGGGGGGTGCGGGGCGGGCCGGTGCGATCGTCGCCGGGGTGCTCACGGCCGCCGGTGGGTACGTGGTGGGGAGTGTCCGGGTCCGCCGGGGCGGCGTTACGTACTCGGTGGCGGGGACCGCAGCGGGAGCCGGCAGCGAGGGGGCAGCCGGCGTCGAGGGGGGCAGCAGATGACCGACACGCGCGTGCCGATCCTGATGTACCACGCCGTCTCCACCTCGCCGAACGACGCCACCCGCGATCTGTCGGTGGCGCCGGAGGCGTTCGCGGAGCAGATGGCGCTGATCGGCGATCTGGGCCTCACGCCCGTCAGGACCGCCGATCTCGCCGCACGCTGGCGCTCGGGCAAGCCCTTGCCCGAGCGGCCGGTGCTGATCACCTTCGACGACGGCTACGAGGGCGTGCACCGGCACGCCCTGCCCGTGCTCGCCAAGCACGGCTTCGCGGCCACGGTGTTCGTCTCCACGGGCTGGCTGAAGGGCCCGCACGACATGGGCGGCGGCCTGGACACCATGCTCGACTGGGACCAGGTCGGCGAACTCGCCGAGGCTGACGTCGAGATCGGCGGCCACAGCCACACGCACCCCCAGCTCGACCAGCTCCCGGACGAAGGGCTGCGCTCCGAGCTGATCCTGTGCAAGGAGATCATCTCGGACCGGCTGGGCACCGTCCCGGCCTCGTTCGCCTACCCGTACGGGTACTCCAGCCGCCGGGTGCGCGAGGCGGTGCGCGAGACGGGGTACGCCCAGGCGCTCGCCGTCAACAACGGCCTCGCGCGGCGCCGGCAGGGGCCGTACGCGCTCACCCGGCTGACCGTGCGCCGCACCACCGGAATCGAGGAGTTCGGGCGGATGGTCGAGGGCCGTGCGATCGCCCGCACCTTCGCCAGGGACCGTGCCCTCACCAAGGGGTACGCCGTCGTCCGCAGAGCCCGACAGGTCCGCCGGAAGGCCATCCGTTCCCGTGTCTGACACGACGACCACGACCGAGCCCGCATCGACCGACGCGCCGGCGCCCGAGCAGTCGGGGCGCCGCCTTCGCCTGCCCGGCATGGGCGGGTCCTCCGGGGGCAGCCAGCTGTTCCGCAACGCCTACGCCCTGATGATCAACACCGGTGTCTCCGCGGTGCTGGGGCTCGGCTTCTGGCTGGCCGCCGCCCGCTACTACTCCGAGTCCGCGGTCGGCCAGGGGTCCGCCGCGATCGCCGCGATGAAGTTCCTCGCGGGGCTGACCGCGGTGACGCTGACGGGCGCGCTGGCCCGTTTCATTCCGGTCGCGGGACGTACGAGCGGTCGCCTGATCTTCCGGACGTACGCGGGCAGTTGCGTGGTCGTGGCCCTGGCCGCGGGGGTCTTCCTGCTGACGCTGGACCTGTGGGGGCCGTCGTACCGGTTCCTGAGCGGGCCGGTCAACGGGCTGTTCTTCGTCGTGGCCGTCATCGCCTGGAATCTGCTCACGCTGCAGGACGGCGTGCTGACCGGGCTGCGCAGCGCGGTGTGGGTGCCGGTCGGCAACACCGTGTTCTCCGCGGTGAAGCTGGGCCTGCTGGTGGCCTTCGCGGTGGCGATCCCCACCGCCGGTGTCTTCGTGTCGTGGGTCGCGGCGATCGCGGTGTCCGTACTGCCGCTGGGCTGGCTGGTGTTCCGGCGCCTGGTGCCGCGCCATGTGAAGGCGACCGAGGACCGCATCAGTCCCCCGTCCCTGAAGGAGGTCGGGAAGTTCCTGGCCGGTGACTACACCGGCTCCCTGTTCTCCCTCGCCGTGGTCTATCTGATCCCCGTGATCGTGGCCGCACAGGTCTCCGCCGAGGACAACGCGTACTTCTACATCACGGCCACCATCGGCGGCACGGTCAATCTGCTCGCCATCAACATGGGCGCGTCCCTCACGGTAGAGGGCTCGCACGACCCGGGGCGGCTGGCCGCCAACACCCGGGCCGCGCTGAAGCGCATGGCGCGGATCATGGTGCCGGTCGCCGCGATCCTGTTCTTCGGGGCGCCCTGGATCCTGGGCGTCTTCGGCCAGGGCTACGCGGACGCGGCCACGCCGCTGCTGCGCTGGTTCTCGGCCGGTGCGCTGCTGCGGGTCGTGATGGAGACGTACTTCGCGGTACTGCGCGCGCAGAGCCGCACCGCCGGACTGGCCTGGCTGCAGGGCCTGCTGTGCGCTCTCGTGCTCGGCCTGACGCTGCTGCTGCTCCCCCGCATGGGCCTGACCGGCGCCGGCGTCGCCGAGATCGTGTCCCTCGCGGTGATCGTCGCGATCGCCGCGCCCAAGCTGTTCAAGACGGTGCGGGCGACCTCGGCCGAGGTGCCCGCGGGGGCGGCCCCCGACGGTGATCTCGCCGACCTGGGGGCGCGCGAGGTGGCCGAGGGGGCGCGCAAGCGGGGGCCGGGCTGGGCGCTCGACACCGACACGCTCGCCCTCGGCGTCCACGTCGACTTCGACCACCTGGAACGCCGGCCCGATGTCCGCCCCGGTCCCGGTACGCCGCCCACCGGCACCCCGCCGGTACGCCCGGAGCACCGCCCGGCCTGGGCGCGCACGCCGGCAGTGGGGTTGCCGGTCGAGAGGGGGGTCCCCCCGCTCGAGCGCATTCGAGAGTGGGGGAGGGAGCCCGGTTCGGAGGCGTCGCTGGGGCCGGCCGAGGTGGACGCGCCGTTCGACGAGGCCGTACCCAAGGAGCGCGAGGAGGCTGCCGTACGGGAAGAGCCGCCCATGCACGAAGAGGCCGTACGACAGCCCGCGGCGCCCGCGGTGCCCGCGCTCACCTGGCGTGAGCGGCTGCTGCCCACCCGCCTCGGAGTGGTGCTCGGCTGTCTGCTGATCGCCGCGCTGCTGCTGTACTGGGTGCCCGCGCTGCGACTCGGCGAGAGCGACCTGGACGGGATGGGCGGGCTCGGCCTGGTCTCCGTACTGCCGCTGCCCACCCTGGTCGGGGCCGCGCTGCTGACGGTGGTGTTCGCCTCACTGCTGTGGCTGGGCCGCGAGCATCGGGCGCTGCTGCTGGTCACGCTGCTCGCGACGGTCGTGTCGCTGCATGCCCTGCCCGCCCTGATCGAGACCGAGCCGCGGTTCGCGACGGCCTGGCAGCACCTCGGCTTCCTCGACTACATCGACCGCACCGGGTCGGCCGTGCCCGACCTGGACGCGCGCTGGAGCTGGCCGGGCTTCTTCGCGGTGGCCGCGTTCGCCGCGAAGGCCTGCGGGGTCAGCGATCTCAGCGAGGTCATCCGCTGGTGGCCGCTGGCCATGCAACTGCTGTACCTGGTCCCGATGTTCCTGCTCGTGCGCTCGATGCGGGCGAGCTGGCGTGCCAAGTGGACCGGTGTCTGGATCTTCGTGCTCAGCGGCTGGGTGGGCCAGGACTACTTCTCGCCGCAGGGCTTCACGTATCTGCTGTATCTGGTCTTCGCGGCGGTCCTGCTGGTCTGGTTCCGCGCGCCACGCGTGATCTGGACCAAGCGGCGGCCCGGCGAGGTCGAGGTCGAGCCGACGGACCGGCGGCAGCGGGCCGTGCTGCTGGCGGTCGTGATCGGCCTGTTCGCGGCGAGCGTGCCGGCCCACCAGCTCACCCCGTTCGTGATGCTGGGCGTGCTGACGGCACTCGTCCTGATCGGCAAGTCCGAACTGCGCGGTCTGCCGATCCTGTTCGGCGTCATGGTGACGGTCTGGATCGGCTTCCTGGCCGAGCCGTACTGGTCCGGGCACTTCGACGAGCTCTTCGGCGGGGTCGGCGGCGTGGGCAGCAATGTGTCGTCCTCCGTCTCCGGCCGCATCGAGGGCGGAAGTTCGACGCACAAGCTCGTCCTCTACACGCGCGTGCTGCTGGCCGGCGGTGTGATGGCCTTCGCCTGCTGGGGCTGGTGGCGGCGGCGCTTCCACAACTACCGGGAGCGCTCGCTGCTCGTCCTGACCTTCGTGCCGTTCCTGGGCTTCGGCATGCAGTCGTACGGCGGTGAGATGGCGCTGCGCGTCTTCATGTTCGCCCTGCCCGGCGCCGCCCTGCTGGCCGGACTCGCCCTGTTCCCGCGCACCGGCATCACCGCGAAGGAGCGCGACAAGGACCGGGTGAGCCTCGCGCCGCTGGCCGCGCTCATGGCGGGCCTGGTGCTCATGGGCGGCTTCCTGGTGGCCCGCTGGGGCAACGAGCCGTTCGAGCGGATCCGGCCCGGCGAGGTCGCCGCCATGGAGTACGTGTACGCCCATGACGATCCGACGGTGCGGCTGCTGTGGCTGAGCAACGATCCGGTCAACGTCGTGACGCCGTCGATGCCGTGGGGCTCGCAGGACATGGAGAAGGTGGAGTATCTGCCCACGCTGGCGCCGACCGACCCTGTGCTGGTGTCGGGGCTGGTCAAGGCGCTCAAGGACGCGGGTCCGAACTCGTATCTCATGATCAACCGGGGTCAGGTCACCTATCTGCGGATGGACGTGGGCTATTCGGCGAGCTGGGAGCCGCGGCTGATCCAGAACCTGGACAAGCGGCAGGAGCTGAAGAAGGTCTTCGCCAACACCGACGTGACGATGTACGCGCTGCGCAAGCAGCCGGCCGGCGCGGTCCCGAAAGCCGATCCCGGGCCGATCGGGCCTCAGGTGACCTGGACGCCGTGGTCGGTGGTCGGGGGGCTCGCGGCGCTCGCGCTGATCGTGCTGCTGATGGCCCGCGAGCTCGTCCGGGTGGCGATGGCGCCCAGCGTGCGGCAACTGCGGTGGCTGCAGAGCAGTTTCTGGTTCTCGCTGCCGCTGCTCGCGGTGCTGCTGGCTTCGTTGGTGCAGCGGTTCCTGACGATCAAGTGAGGGCGGTGACGGTCAAGTGGCTCAGCGCTTGAGCCACTTGACCTCGTACGCCTGCAGCTCCACCTTCTCGCCGTCGACCTTCGCGCTGGTCTGCCGGTCGAGGGTGTTCACGACGAGGACCGTCCTGTCCGTGGCGAGGACCCGCACGTCGGGCTTGTCCACGGACACCTTCTTGTACGCGGTGCCCGGCCGGAACTCCTTGCCGAAGCGGGCGACCAGGTCGTACATGGGCAGCTTCGCACCGCCGCCCGCGGTGTCGGTCGGCGTCCACAGGCAGCCGGCGCATTCGGTGCCCTTCTCCTCCTCCGGGTTCCAGTAGAAGGCGGAGGAGGCGCCGCCCCTGGCCAGCGCGATCATCCCGGTGGCCTGTACGGCGACCCGGCGGGCCTCGGACCAGCCCTTGCGGTCGTCGTTGCCGTCGGCGGGCTCGACGTAGTACTCGGCCCACCACAGCGGCAGGTCACCGGTCTGCCGCCGCACCCACTGGCTGACGGCCGTGAACTTGTCGGTGGCCGTGAACTCGTCGGGCAGCAGCTCGTCGTCCCGGGTGTAGCTGGAGCCGTCCACGACGACGAAGTCAGCGCCTGCCTTGTGGCGGTTCCAGTATTCGAAGGCGTCGATCGTGCGCTGGTCCATGGCGCCCCAGGAGCCCTTCAGCTCGGTCGAGGCCTCCTGCGCGCGCGGGTCGACGCTGTCCATCACGAGGTAGGGCCCGCCGACCATGATGTCGGGGTTGACCTTCTTCAGCGCCTTGTGGACCAGGTTGTAGAGCCGGGTGTAGCCCTCGTAGTCCCAGCGGGCCTCGGCGTCGTTCCAGAAGCCCTTGAACTCGTTCCACACGATGAAGTGCCGTACGTCCGGATAGCGCTTGGCGACGGTCACCGCGAGCGCGGCGAAGTCCTCGAAGTGCTCGGGCTCGGGCGGTGTCTCCAGGGCGGCCTGGCTCCAGTTCGTGTTGTCGACGCCGGCCTTGCCGCCCTTCATCCAGTCGGGGGCGCAGCACAGGGTGACGACGGGGGTGCTGCCGGAGGCGCGGATGAAGTCGATACGGCGGTCCATCGCCTCGAAGTCGTAACGCCCTTCGACCGGCTCGGGGTTGTCGGAGCCCCAGCCCATGATGTGCTGGATCTGCGGCAGCCCGCCGGCGTCTGCCAGCCGTCCCCTGACCCGTTTGACTGCGGCAAAGTCGCCCTCGTCGGCGCTGTACTGGGTGTGCGTGAACCCCCAGCCCACCTCCGGATTCCTGGCGTCCGGCGTGGCGGTCGGGTTGCCGTGCACCTTGTCGCCGTCGCGTGAGGTGCCGTCCGTGTTCACACCGTTGCCCGGCAGCGTGTTGAGGAGGGTCACCACCAGCGCCAGAGCCGCCGCGCCCACCCCGAGCAGCGCGGTGAGCCGCCACCGCCCTGCCCCCGAATTCCACCCATGACGTCCCATCAAGGACAACGGTAACGGTGGTGGCATCCGCGCGGGCAGGTTTCGGCAGTGCACGGTCCTGTAACAGGGTGGTGGTGGGGCTGCACCGGGAGCATCGGCGCGGGCGGCGGGCATCGTCCGTTGGCGGGGTGTGGCACGGAAACCGGGTGCACGGGCCGTCCGCGTGACGGATCATGGCCGCATGTCTGCGAACCCACACGACGCTCTGCCGATCCGGCTCAACGTCGACGACAGCGACTCGCCGTCCGACGTCGTCGACGCGCTGTTCCTCGGCCGCTTCGCGACGGGCGAGCAGCCGTACTCGCACGCGGCGAACATCGACCGCGTCCGGTCCGGGGTGACGCTGCTGCCGCCGGGTGCCCGGGTGCTGCGCACCGCCCGCGACGACGACCGCAGCGCGACGCTGGCGGAGGGTGACGGCTGGACCGTGCTGATCTCCCGCTGGAACCGGGGCGCCGACGTCACGGTGACGGCGACCAGCGAGGAACTGGCGGAGCGCGTCCTGGGCGAGGCGACGGACGGCGCGGCGGACGAGCCCGAACCGCAGCCGGAGAACGTCACCATGGGCTTTTGGTACGTCTCCCCCAGGCGTGGCCCGCACCGCACGACCCGGCAGATCTCCGCGGGCACCTGGGACGAGGTGCGGGCCAACTACACCGCGCCGGTGGCGGACGCGATGGACCGCCTGATGAAGACGACCCCGGAGGACATCGCGGGCCGGCTGCTCCTGCTGCACGGCCCGCCGGGCACGGGCAAGACGTCGGCGCTGCGGACGCTGGCCCGTTCCTGGCGCGACTGGTGCCAGGTGGACTGTGTTCTGGACCCGGAGCGGCTCTTCAGTGACGTCGGTTATCTGATGGACATCGCGATCGGCGAGGACGACTCGACGGGCAAGGGCCGCTGGCGGCTGCTGCTCCTGGAGGACTGCGACGAGCTGATCCGCGGGGAGGCGAAGCACACGGCGGGCCAGGCGCTGTCGCGGCTGCTGAACCTGACGGACGGCCTGCTCGGTCAGGGCCGCAACGTCCTGGTCGGCGTCACCACCAACGAGGACCTGGAGCGCCTCCACCCCGCCGTCGTGCGCCCCGGCCGCTGTCTGGCCCGCATCGAGGTGGGTCCGCTGACGCGCCCGGAGGCGACCACCTGGCTGGGCGCCGAGGAAGGCATCGGCCGTGAGGGCGCCACGCTGGCGGAGCTGTACGCGCTGAAGCGGGGCACGTCCCCGACGTCGCTGCCGGACCCGCGGGACGGGGCGGACGCGGGGCTGTACCTCTAGCTCTCCGGTGCTTTCATGGTCGTATGACCCTGTTTCTCGGGACGTCGGGGTGGCAGTACCGGGACTGGCGGGGTGCTCTCTACCCCGCCGATGTGCCCATGCGGCTGTGGCTGGAGGAGTACACGCGGCACTTCGCCACGGTGGAGATCAACAACGCCTTCTACCGGCTGCCCACGCGGGAGAACTTCGAGGCCTGGCGTGACCGGGTGCCGGGGGACTTCGTGGTCGGGGTGAAGGCGAGCCGCTACCTCACCCACATCAAGCGCCTCAAGGATCCCGAGGAGCCGGTGCACCGTCTGATGTCCCATGCGGCGGGCCTGGGTGACCGCCTGGGACCGGTCCTCCTCCAGCTCCCGCCGACCCTGCGCGCCGACCCCGGCCTCCTCGACGCCTGCCTGGCCTGCTTCCCGTCCGGGACGCGGGTCGCGGTCGAACCCCGCCACGAGTCCTGGTGGGTGGCCGGCACCCGCAAGGTGCTGGAGTCCCGGGGTGCCGCCCTGTGCTGGGCCGATGTGCAGGCCCGCCCGGTGACGCCCCTGTGGCGCACCGCCGACTGGGGCTACGTCCGCTTCCACGAGGGCCGCGCCCACCCCTGGCCCCGCTACGGCCGGCGCTCCCTGGAGACCTGGGTCGACCGCATCGCCACCACCTGGTCCGACGCAGAGGACATGTACGCGTACTTCAACAACGACCCCGGCGGGGCGGCGGTGGCGGATGCGGTGGCCTTCGGGCGGGCGGCGACGCGAGCGGGCCGGACGGTGACGCGAACGCCGGAGTTCACGGCACGGCGCTGACCCGAGCGGTTCGGCGTAGTTGACGTCGGTTCGCAGGCGCGCCGGAAGGGACGCGGGGCTGCGTTCGATCTGCGGCTCCGCCGCGTGGGCGCGACCAGCCACGACGGCGCCGCTGCCGACCACCCGTCCGACTCGGCCCGGCGGAACGCTCAGCCCCGGTAGGCCGCCCGCAGGGCATCCCGCACCGCGGCCAGCGCATCCGCCTCCGTCAGCCCCAGCCGACGAGCACGCTCGACGTACGTCTGGGCGGCCGACGCGAGCTCCCGTTCCGCCGCGGAGCCCGCCGCGGCCACGAAGGTGCCGTTACGCCCGCGCGTCTCGATCACCCCGTCGCTCTCCAGCGCGCGGTAGGCCTTGGCGACCGTGTTGGCGGCCAGGCCCAGCGACGCCGCCAGCCCCCGCACGGTTGGCAGCCGGTACCCCACCGGCAGCACCCCCGAGCGCGCCTGCTCCGAGATCTGCGCCCGCACCTGCTCGTACGGCGCGGCACTGTCGTCGATGTGGATCTTCAATGTCACAAGGCCGATTGTCCCGTACCCGCCGGAAAATGAGAGGCACCCCGGCACATCGCCCGCGTAGCGTGCGGCCACATGACCGTCTCCGTCCGCGATCTGCGTCCTGAAGTGCGAGCCGATGTCGAGGGGTTCGTCGGTGTCTGGCACCGCGCACTCCCGTATCTCGTGATCACCCCGGAGTCCGTCGTCCACGGCGCCACCCGTGCCCACCCCGACGCACATGCCCGGCCTCTCCTCGCCGTGGAGCAGGGCGAGATCATCGGTACGGCCCAGGTCGGCATCGCCCACGACAGCCCGGAGCCCGGGCAGGGCTTCGTCAACGTGTACGTGCACCCTGAGCGCACGCGTCGCGGTGCCGGCGCGCTCCTGCTCCGCGCCGCCGAGGAACACCTGGCCGCCGTGGGCGCGACGACCCTGTACGCCTGGGTGCTCGACGAGCCCGACAACCGCGCCTTCGCCGAACGGCACGGCTACCGCGCGAGCCGCTCCGCGCACTTCCTGCGCCTCGACCTGGCGAACGGCACGCTGCCGCCGCTGCAGGCGCTTCCGCCGGGTGTCGAACTGCGCACGGCCGCCGACTTCGCGGAGGATCCCCGCCCGCTGTTCGAACTGGACGCGGAGACGACCTTGGACGAACCCGGTGACGTCGACGCCGAGTTCACGGACTACGAGGCCTGGCTGGACGAGACCTGGCGGCACCCGCTGAACAACCACGAGCTGACCTCGGTGGTGCTCGTCGACGGCCGCCCCGCCGCCTTCAGCGCCGCCCGCACGGACGGCGCCACCCGCTACGGCACCGCCATGACCGGCAGCGCCCGTGCCTTCCGCGGCCGCGGCCTGGCCAAGCTGGCCAAGAACGACTCGCTGCATCGCGCCCGCGCCGCCGGGTACACGGAGGCGTTCACGGGCAACGACGCCGGCAACGGCCCGATGCTCGCGATCAACAAGTGGTTCGGCTACGAGGTCTGCGCGACGGAGGTGCGCCATGTCCGTGAACTCGGCTGAGCCGGGACGCCCGCTGGACGTGGTCCTCGTCAAGGGCGGCCGTACGAAGATCCGTTACGCGGCCGAGCTGGTCGCCGACGACGGCAACCGGATCGCCGTCCGGGCACCCTGGTCCGGAGACGGGGTCCGCGACTTCGGCTTCGTCCGCTTCGAGCCGGGCGACGTCTTCACGGAGTACTACTGGCGCGACCGCTGGTACGCCGTGAAGGAGGTCCGGGACGCCTCGGGTGCCCTCAAGGGCTGGTACTGCGATGTCACCCGCCCGGCCGCGCTGTCCGGCAGCGAGCTGGTCGTCGAGGACCTCGACCTGGACCTGTGGCGCTCCGCGGACGGCACGGACGTACTCCGCCTGGACGAGGACGAGTTCGCCGAGAGCGGTCTGGCGGAGACGGACCCCGAGGCGGCCGCGGCGGCCGCGGCGGCCCTGGACGAGCTGGAGGCGTTCGCCACCGTCGAGGGCGGTCTGGAGTCCCTGCTGGCACAGGGCCTGTCGCGAGAGTGGCCCTAGGCCGTCGCCACCACGGCGTACCGCTCGTCGTCCACGGTCTTCCCCCAGAGCAGTTCGTCGCCGGACAGGCGCTCCACGTGCACGTGCCCGACGAGCGGGGCGAGCAGCCCGGTGAGCCGGTCCGCCGGTACGCCGACGGCGTCGACCCTCCCCCACACGCCCTCGACCAGCACGAACCGTCCTCCCGGGCGCAGCAGCCCGCGCCAGTGCCGCAGGACCCGGCCCGGGTCGGGCAGCGCCCACAGGACGTGCCGTACGAGCACGACGTCGAACCGCTCCTCCCCCACCGGCGGCGCCGCCGCGTCACCGAGGAGGAACACCGCGTCACGCCCGGCCAGCTTGGCGCGGGCGAGGTCCACCATCGCCGGGGACCGGTCCACTCCCGTGACCCGGTGTCCCTGTTCGGCGGCGAGGAGCGACAGGCTGCCGGTGCCGCAGCCGAGGTCGAGGACGTCGGACGCGCGCTCGGGCAGCCAGGAGCGCAGCCGGTAAGCCCAGGCCCGGCGCACCTCGGGGTCGCGCAGGCCGTGGTCCGGCTCGTCGTCGAAGGAGGCGGCGGCCGCGTCCCAGTCCACGGCCTGCCCTGTGACGGCCTGTTCACCGTTCGTCATGTCGGTCATGCGGCCAAGAGTGACACCCGCCACTGACAGTCAAATCGTGACAGCGGCCACTGACAGGACCAGCGGCGATGAGGAACTCTCCCCGCAAGGGTCTACCACCGTAAGAACGCGGAACCCGGTAGCCCCTGAAGGAGGCAGCCATGCGCCGCATGACCGTGCAGAAGCCCCTGAAGAGGACCACGGACGCCCGCCGGATCCGTGAGGAGGCCGACGAGCGCCCCTCGGGACGACCCGAGGTCCGCAAGGACATCGCACGCACCTGGTGGCCGGACGGCTGAAACGCCCCGCCGGCCCCGTCAGACACGTCAGTCGAGCCGCTTGCGGTAGTGGATGCGGTCGTACGGCCCGTCCACGCGACGCTCGATGACCTCGTAGCCGTACTTCGGGTAGATCTTCTGGTTCTCCCACATCAGCGCGTTCGTGTAGAGCCTGACCTCGGGCAGACCCAGCGCACGCGCGTGTGCGTCCACGAAGTGCAGCAGCCGTCGCCCCACGCCCTGCCCTTGGGCGTCGGGGTCGACGGCGATGTTGTCGAGGTACAGGTGATCCGCGTACGCCTCGACCACGACGAGCCCGACCACGCGCCCCGTGCCGGGTTCCTCCGTGACGAACACCTTTCCCTCGGTCACGTTCGCCGCATGGTCCCTCTCCATGGGCTGCGGGACTCTGCCGATCCGCTCGATGTAGTGGTGGTAGGCGGCATCGGTGACGGCTTTGACGGCCGGCACGTCGGCGGCGACGGCGGGCCGGATCTGCTCATCGCTCATGCCAGGAACCGTACCTACCTGATCTCCGCCTGAGCACTTCCGTAAGGCGACCGTAAGAGGCCAAAGGCCGCTCGGAACGGCATTCCCGCAGTTCAGAGGATGACCTTTGGGGACTCTTCTAGGCTCGGGGAGCCAAAGGGGGAGCCATGACCGCCGCGAAAGTGACCAGCGCGCTGACGGCCGTCACATGATTGGGCGAGAGCCCGATACGGTACGCCGCTAGAGCAGTCGCTCATCGGTCCAATCCTTGCCGGCCGCGCGGCACGCGGCCTGCTCGCGACGCTTGTGCGCCTTCATAACCACAACGGTTTGCCTCGGCATGGCCAGCGAGCGCCTACTCTTCCAAGTCTTCGTATCGCCATGCCGCCGTACCGAACGCCACACGTCCACGTGCGGTTTCTCCTCGCGTGAGGGTGTCAGGTGGACATGCGACGAGGTCAAGGGGCGTGCCTCCTCCGGCAGGACTCCTACGAGTAGCGAAAGCAGGCCCGCGGTCGGCTAGACCGGCGACCGGTGGACCGGCGAGTCAGGACCATTGAGCAGACGGTCGTACCAGATCTTTCGGGGAACCACGGGAACCAGCCAAGCCGACCAATCAACCCCCGTAGTCCCCCACGCCAGGTCACCCCGGCATCCGCCCGTGGACGAACTAGCTTCCCAAGCTGAGGTCTCGTCGGAATCCCCCTGCTCGTAGTCCCCAAGGTGGCCTACCGTTCCACGCATGACTCCGATCAGCCCCGAGAACCCGCTGACGTCAGAAGACGCTCAGGCGTTGCTTGCCATGCTCTCTGCTCGCATAGAGGTGAAGCGAGGCATGAGCGAGCGGGAACTTGATCACGTCGAGGAGCGCTGGGGGTTCCGTTTCGCGCCGGAGCACCGAACGCTGCTGAACGCAGGGCTACCCACGGGTAGCCGTAGTTGGCCCGATTGGCGGGACGGCGACCCGGAGGACTTGGCGGAGCGGTTGTCGTGGCCGGTGGACGGAGTGCTGTTCGACGTGGAGCACAACGGTTTCTGGCATCCGGACTGGGAGCCACGGCCGGCAGGCACTCAGGATGCCTTGGAAGTTGCTCGCACGTACTTGGGCAAGGTCCCTGCGATGGTGCCGATCTACTCGCACCGGTACCTTCTGGCCGATCCGGACCGCACCGGTACGCCTGTGCTGTCGATGTACCAGACGGACATCATTTACTACGGCACTGATCTGGTCGACTACTTCCACCACGAGTTCGGTCGCCCTGTGCCGACGCCCGAAGACCATCAGTACGCCGCGATCTCCTTCTGGTCCTACTTCCTGGACTGAATGCCCCCTGGTTCGGGACCGAGAGTTCTCGTACCACAACCGTTGCCAGATGCAGGAGTCAGCCACGGTCAACAACGGGAACGAGCGGATGCATCAGTGCCCGCCACCCCAACCAGGGAAGCCGCAGGTCACCGGCAAGAAACCTCAGCCTCTCTCCTAAAGCGGTGTTGTACCAGCTCTGGGCGTCGTCGAGACTCTTCTGCCGGCGCACGAGACGGACTAGGAAGTGAGTAGCCCGCCGGGTGCGCGCCCTACCGCGTGATGTCTCGGCCTCATAGCTTGGGGTCATGGGATGGTTGACCCTGATCAGCACGTTGAGCGGCGGCGTGCTTGGCGTTGGCTCAACACTGGTCGTAGAAGCAGTGCGAACGAAACGAGACCAACGGCTGCGGCACGCAGAGCTGCGGCGGACTGCGTACGTCAGATACCTCACTGCATTGACTGAGGCTGAAACCGCATTACAAACACTCGCGTTGAGTCGCCCCCCGCCGGTTCCGAGTAGCGAAGTGGTGGAAGCTTTTCGCTCGACGGGCGTGATAGCGGCCAGGTATGAACTGTTTCTCGTAGCGCCACCTACCGTCTATGACGCCGCACGCGAGGCCTACGATCTCCTGAGAGCGCTGCGAGTCGCGATCGCGACGACTAACGTCGAGGTAGGTGACGACTCCGCCGAGTGGAGGGCGCTGCATACCCCGTACGACACCGCCTTGCGGCATCTCCGCGCCGCCATGCGGGACTCACTAGGCCCTAGCTTCGAGTAGGTCTGCACGCAATGCCGTGGGACCTTGACCGGGACGGCTTGTGCTCGACGTCCGTCTCAGTTTCCGTCTCATTCAGCCCCGTTCACCGGCGTTCAGCCGAGACCCGGAGCCGATCCCATCCTGGTGGCCAGACGTCCATAAACGCAGGTGAAGGCCCCTGTATACAGCCCACCACACCACCACCACAGTTGGAAAGCGTGCGCATGGTGCGGAAGCCGCTGACCGCCCCGGGGGTGTTCAGCCTTCGCTGTCAGTCCGGAGCTGTACGGTCCCGCCCATGGCTGAGAGACCGACTACGAGCTGGCGTCACGGCATAGCTGAGGAAGCCGAGGAGCTTGCCGTCGGCACCCTGGACCCCGAATGCGCCTGCATGGCAGCACTGTTTCCCGAGGAACTGCTTACGGCGACCGACGTAGTCCTCGACGCCTTCGAGGGCGAGCTTCCTGGACTTGGCGCAGCCCCCGACGAACAGGTATTTGATGTGGTGGAGCGCGTAGTCCTGGCCCTCAACGCGGTGGACGACGCCTACAACGGCAGCGCCTTCGAAACCGACGAACGTGAAGAGCTGTGCGACTACGTCGACGAGTCGCTCACCGAGCACGGCGTCGATGTCGTCGCCCTGACCGCCCGCCACAGCCTCGGCCGGTACCAGCTCACGGACAAGTGGCGGAAGTGGTAAGGCGGCTCACCAACACGATCCGCTGGACATTGCAGGGCTGCGCACCACTAGCGCACCAGATAGTGCGGGGACCAGCGGGGAATCACGGTGAATGTGGCCAGGCCGGACGGTACCGCTCACCGGCCGTCCGACCAGGTCAGCGCCTACAACGGGTCCTCTAGGTCCGCAGCTTCCCAAGCTCATGGCGTCGACGTGCGCCAGCGTGCACCAGGCAGATCCGACGTGCGCCTTCCCCGCTGGCAGAAGCCGAGCCACTGTGCCCATAGCTTCACGTACTGCGTGACGAGACCAGAGGGGAAGCTACGTGGCGAAGTGCGGCGCCCCGACCAAGACAGGGGGACGGTGCCAGCGGAAGTTGGTGACCGGCACCTCCCGGTGCCCGGTGCATCAGGGACCGTGGTCTGCGTACGGCGTGGCCCAGCGCAAGGAGAAGGAAGCCAAGGAGAAGAAGCGCAGGATCCGCAAGAAGCGGTAGCACCGGATGCGGACACCCATGCACGACCCGGCGCGTTGGCCCCCTACGGTGACTCCGCCGCGCCGTGCCCTGATCGAACTCCCAAAGCGGGTCTCGCAGATTCGAATCCGGCCGAGGGGCAGCGCATTACACCGTTGACCTGGTGTTTCCCTGCCCAGGGAGGGGCTCTTTTCGGCCTCGGACTTCCGTACGGGCACCGCTTTGCGCCGCCCGCGTCCCCGCCTGGTACCGCAGCCATCTACGGCAGTGATGTGGTCACGGACGGCACGCACCGGTCCAGAAGCAGGGCGATTCGACGCATGGTGACGACTCTTGGAGAACCTGGCGAACGAAACGCTCTGCAGCCCGAATGCCGGGCCTCAGTTGAGCGGTGGTTCCGGCCGCGCGGACAGGACAGTGACGCTTGCCGGTCGGGATGATCAGGTCGGGCTGGATCTGCTCGACGGTCTCGCCGTTCGCCCGGCGGCGGAGCACGGTGTACAGCATGTTGTCGGTGATGACCGGTGGCCGGCCACCGTGCCTTCAGCGTCCCGGCGGGAGCCATTCGGGGAGCCAACCGCAGCGTCTCAGGGCGGACGGATGCGAACGACCGCGAACGACTCCGAAGCACGCTCACAGGTGAGACAGGGCGCTTCAACCCCCCATCCTGAGCCGCCGGTTAGCCGCACCTTAAGGCCACCCTAAAGATCGCCGCGAACCCCCTGCGACAGGCGTTTTCACGGTTTCTTGGATCCGGCACTCATCAGTTCCGGTTCCGAGGAGATCCCCCATGCCCGCACGCCGCAAGGCCGCCACCGTCGCCGCCCTGGGCCTGACCCCGCTCGTCCTCACCGCCCTTGCCACCGCGCCCGCGTCGGCGCACGGTTCGATGGGCGACCCGGTGAGCCGGGTCTCGCAGTGTTACGCGGAGGGCCCGGAGAGCCCGAAGTCCGACGCGTGCAAGGCGGCGGTCGCGGCGGGCGGTACGCAGGCCCTCTACGACTGGAACGGCATACGCATCGGCAACGCGGACGGCCGGCACCAGGAGCTGATCCCGGACGGCAAGCTGTGCAGTGCGAACAGCGAGGCGTTCAAGGGCCTCGACCTGGCCCGCGCCGACTGGCCGGCGACGAGCGTGAACAGCGGGTCGTACACGTTCAAGTACCGCGTCACCGCACCGCACAAGGGCACCTTCAAGGTCTACATCACGAAGCAGGGGTACGACCCGTCGAAGCCGTTGGCCTGGGACGACCTGGACCTGGCGAACCCGGTGGCGACGTCCACCGACCCGGCGGCCTCGGGTGGCTTCTACACCTTCTCCGGCACCCTGCCGCAGCGCTCCGGCAAGCAGCTGCTGTACGCGGTCTGGCAGCGCTCGGACAGCCCGGAGGCGTTCTACTCCTGCTCGGACGTCGCCTTCGGCGGCGCGAGCGGGGGCGGTTCGGGCAGCGGGGACGGTGGCGGCAGCACCGACACCTCGGGCGGCAGCGGCAGCGACAACACCGGCGGCGAGGCCGCGCCCGCGCCGAGCGCCTCCGCGCCCTCCGAGGAGCAGATCGAGGACGGTGCCGACAAGTCGACGGTCGAGCACAACGGCCACGGTGACCAGGACGCCGGTACGTCGGCGGAGCCGGCTGCGGCGGCCGCGGCGGCCGCGGACGAGCAGTCCGCGCCGGCCAACCGGCCGAAGGCCGCCGGTGCCGGCGAGAACCTCGCCGAGACCGGCGGGGACAGCAGCACGGCGTATCTCGCGATGGGCGGCGCGGCGACCCTCGCGCTCGGCTCGGCGGTCCTGTTCGCGTCGGTGCGCCGCCGCGCGGCCGGCGCTCGCCACGGCCGCTGACCCGCGGCAGGAAACGCCCCACAACTCCGGGGCCTGACCGGCGGCTCAGGCCGGTCAGGCCCCGGCGGCGTGCTCAGCGGCGGCGTGCTCAGCCGATCACGGACGCACAGGTGGTGGGCGTGGCGCGGGCCGGGTCGAGTGCGTTGACCACCTCGTGGAAGGCGATCCGGTCGGTCAGCCCGAGGAGCGCGTGCTCGGACAGGTCGACCGCGCACCGGTCCTGGATCAGGACGTTGTTGACATCGGGGCCGTTCAGGAACTGAGTCCGGTACGGCGTGACCACCTCGTCGTACTTGGTGGCGATGACCGTGTAGCGGACGCCGGGAACGGTGTCGCCGCCCTCGTTGAGCTTGGTCATGAAGGCGGATCCGGCCATCTGCTGGGCCAGGGCGGGAGTGGCGGTGCTGAGCAGGTCCTCAGCGCCGGGGAAGTACGGCAGCAGGTTGGCGAGCCCGCCGAGGGTGGTGCCGTGGTTGTTGGGCGCGATGCCGACGAGGGCGTTCACTTTGGTCGCACCGCCGAGGAATTTGACGTAGTAGCGGGGCATCATGCCGCCCTGCGAGTGGCCGACGAGGTCGGCCTCGGCGGCGCCGGTGGCGGCGAGCACCTTGTCGACATGGGCGGACAGTTGTTCCGCCGACTTGTCGATGGGTCCGAGGGCGTGGAAGAACGGCACGCCGGGCAGCTGGCCGTAGTCGAGGGAGAAGACGCAGTAGCCGCGGTTCTTCAGGTAGGGCGCGAGGCCCAGCCAGTTGTCCACGGAGTTCGCGAAGGTGCCATGCACGAGGATGACGGGGTGGGGGTGGGCGGCGGAGGGCTTGCAGGAGTAGTCGTTCCAGCCACTGTGCGTGGTCGCCGCCGCTTCGGCCGCCTGGGCCGTGGTGGCGGGGACGACGGCGACCGCGGCGGTCAGCAGCAGCGCGGCCAGGGGTCTGAGCACTCGTTTCCAGGGCAGCATCGTGTGATCTCCTTGCGGCTCAAGGGAGTTGCGACGGCCTTACGCCCTGTGATCCGGATCACGAGGATGCTGTTCACCCGTCAAGTTACGGGCGAGTAGTAGATGTGTGAAGTTACGCGTCAGTAAAAACTTCCAGTGATAACCAGTGGCCGGTTACATCCACTGATGAACCATCACCAAGTGGGCCTGATGGGGCCATGGGGTGCGATGCGCACCAACTGCCGCAACAGCGCCTGCGTTTCACTCTCGCCGAGCACGCCCACCCACGCCCGGACGGCATCAGCGGCCGCCTCCTCGGCCGCACGCGTGCAGGCCCACCCCCGCTCGGTCAGCACGACCAGCCGGGCGCGCGCGTCATCGGGATGCGGCCGACGCTCGGCGTACCCCTTGCGCACGATCTCGTCGACGAGCTGACTCGCCGCCTGCTTGGTCACGCCGAGGTGCGCGGCGAGGTCGGTGGCCGTCGCACCGTCCGGGGCGAGCCGCGCGAACGCGAATCCGTGCGCGGGCCGCACCCCCTCGAAGCCCCGGGCCACCACGCCGTCATTGATGCGTTGCGTGAGCTCACCGGCGACGGCGAGCAGGGCGGCGGACAGGGCCATGGCTTCGGAGTTCTGCACGCAGGCATTGAAACACCCTTGACATATTGGTCAAGCCGCTTGACCATGGGCACATATAGTCAAGCAGCTTGACCATCTAGGCCCAGGAGGCACCCATGCCCGTGATCCGCGCGTCCGAAGCCGTCACCCACGAAATCCACGGCGCCCGTTTCGTCTCGTACGCCACGCCCGCCAGCGGCAGCAAGGAACTGTGCGCCTGGCGCGGCGAGATCCCGGCCGGGACCAAGGCACCCGCACACACCGTCAACCGGGAGGAGATCCTCCACCTGCTCGACGGAGAGCTGCTGATCACGCTCGACGACCGCACGGACCGGATCGCGGCGGGCGACACCCTGATCATCAACCCCGGTGCGACCCTGACCGTCGAGAACCCGACCGAGCGGACCGCCGTCACCTGGGTCACCACGTCCATCGGCCTGACGGCGGAGCTGGCCGACGGTACGCGCATCACGCCGCCCTGGGCCAACTGACGTCCACACGAGGGGGGTCAGGCGGCCAGCGATCCCGGCATCACCGCATGCGGCCCGAATTTCGCTCGCGCGCGGTCCGCGACCTCCTCGATGCGGCGGGCCTTCTCGTCGAGCGGATCGAAGGTGAGCTGGTAGGAGGCCTGCTCGGCGGGGTCGAGGCCCTCGGCGCGCAGGGCGAGGGCACGGACGCGGGCACGCTGGAGACCGAGAGCCTCGTACATGTCGTACGCCGCCCTGGTCAGCGACGGCGAGTGGGCCGTGGGCTCCTTCAAGGTACGGCTGCGGGTCGTCGACGAGCGGTCGGCGTAGCGGACGGTGAGGGTCAGGGTGCGGCAGACCTTGTCCACGGCGCGCAGCCGGGAGCCCAGTTCCTCGGCGGCCGAGAGCAGGGCGCGGCGGTGCCGGTCGGGGTCCAGTTCGTCGCGGGTGAAGGGACGTTCGGTGGCCAGCGAGCGCGACACGGCGTTCGGCACCACCCGGCCCCGGTCGATTCCGTTCGCCTTCTCGCGCAGCTCGCGGCCGGCCTTCGCACCGATCAGGCGCTGCAGCGTGGACAGCGGTGCGGCGGCGACCAGGCCGAGGGTGTCGAGGCCGTACTCGCACAGGGTGCGGGCGATCGCGGCGCCGACGCCGGGCAGCGCGGCGACGGGCTTGTCGGCGAGGAACTCCGCGATGGCGTCCGGCTCCTCGGGAACCGCACACGTCACCCCGGGCCTGGCGTCCCGCAGCGCCACGCGGGCCAGCATCGGGCCGGGCCCGGCGCCGATCACACAGTCGACCCCGTGGTGGGCGAGGGCACGCACCCGGATCACCGACGCCAGTTCGACCGCGTCGCGCCCGAAGTACCGCTCGGCGCCGCGCAGATCGGCCAGTGCTCCGTCCGGTGGCAGCGCCTGGACGACCGGCGTGAAGTCCTCCAGCAGTCCGAGCAGCCCGGGCAGGGCCGCCTCGCCCGCCGGCGGCAGCTGGAAACGTACGCAGAGGATGGTCATCCCGCACTCCCCGGACTCTGATGCCACAACTTCCGTACCTGTGAAGGCTCTTGACCCGCCGGTCGCAGATCGGCCCACGGGTGCATTTCGTATCCGGTCGGCATCTGGATTCGCCGGCCGTGCGTCGGATCGTCTCCGTCCCCCTCCGCCATGGGCTCCGCGAGCCGCGCCGCCACCACGTCCAGGCCGCCCTCGGCACGCAGTTCGACCAGCTCGGCGAGGTTCCAGGCGGCGGAGCCCACCACGCTCAGACTGCGCGGACCGCGCCGCTGCACCACCCCGCGCACCAGCAGCAGCCAGGAGTGGAAGACGGTGTGGGCGCAGGCATCGTGCGAGTCGTCGAAGAAGGCGAGGTCCACCAGCCCGGTCCCGTCGTCCAGCGTGCTGAAGATGACCCGCTTGCCGGACCGGATCGGCGGCGTCTGGGTGGCCGCCTTGGCGCCCGCGACCAGCACCGTCTCGCCGTGCCGGGCATCGCGCAGCCGCCGCGCCGAGACGACGCCCAGCTCGTCGAGGAACGCCCGGTGGTCGTCCATCAGATTGCGCGAGGCGTCCATCGACAGCACACCCAGTTCGGCGCTGAGCCGCTCCGACGAGCTGAGGTCGGGCAGTCCCGCCGCGGCCGTCTTCCGCCCGCCGGCCAGCGGGAGCTGTCCCCCGCCGCCACCCCGGGCGCCCCGGTGCAGCTCGGTCAGATGCAGTTGCAGATCACGCCGGTTGGCCCCGAAGGCGTCCAACGCGCCGACCTGTGCGAGCCGTTGAGCGAGCGGTCGGCTCGGCCGCCCCCGCTCCCAGAAGTCGAGCAGCGAGGCATACGGCTGTCCCTGCGCGATCCGTGCCGCCTCGGCCTCGCTGATGCCATGCACATCGGAGAGCGCGAGCCGTAGTCCCCAAGTCCCCCCACCCTTCTCAAATTCAGACACCAGTTCGATCCTGTGTGCGACCCCCGACACATTCACGTCCAACGGCAGGATCGGCACACCCCGCCGCCGCGCGTCCGCCAGCAGCAGCCGCTTCGGATACATCCCGGGGTCATGGGTGAGCAGCCCCGCATAGAAAGCGGCGGGGTGATGGGTCTTCAGCCAGGCCGACTGATAGGTCGGCACGGCGAAGGCGACGGCGTGCGCCTTGCAGAAGCCGTACGACCCGAAGGCCTCGACGATCTCCCAGGTCCGCCGGATGGTCTCCGCGTCGTACCCCTTGGCCGCCGCGTGCTGCGCGAACCACACCCGGATCCGCCCCTGCGACTCCGGATCGGACAGTCCGCGCCGCACCCGGTCCGCCTCGTCCCGCCCGCATCCGGTCATGATGTGCACGATGTCGATGATCTGCTCATGGAAGACGACGACCCCGTACGTCTCCCGCAGCGGCTCCTCCAGATCCGGGTGCGGATAGCGGATGGGCGCCCGCCCGTGCCGTGCCTCGATGAACGGCCGCACCATGTCGGCGGCGACCGGCCCGGGCCGGAAGAGCGAGATGTCGACGACAAGATCGTGGAAGGTGGCCGGCTGAAGCCGCCCGACCAGGTCCCGCTGGCCCGGCGACTCGATCTGGAAGCAGCCCAGCGTCTCGGTGGACCGGATCAGCCGATACGTCGCCGGATCGCCGTCCCCCCGCTCGAAGTCGAGCGCGTCCAGATCGACCCCCTCCCCCGTGACCCGCTTCACCTCCGCGACCGCGTGCGCCATCGCCGACTGCATCCGCACGCCCAGCACGTCGAGCTTGAGCAGCCCGAGGTCCTCGACGTCCTCCTTGTCGAACTGCGACATGGGGAAGCCCTCGCCGCTGGTCGGCATGACGGGCGTACGGGAGAGCAAGGAGGCGTCGGACAGAAGCACCCCGCACGGATGCATGGCGATGCCGCGCGGAAGGGCGTCCAGCCCCTCCACCAGTTCCCACAACCTGCCGTACCTGTCCCGCTCCCCCGCCAGCTGCCTGAGCTCGGGCAGTTCCTCCAGCGCCGCCCGGGCATCGCGCGCCCGGATGTGCGGGAAGGACTTGGCGATACGGTCGATGTCGGCGGGGTCCATGGACAGGGCGGCACCCACGTCCCGGATCGCGTGCCGCACCCGATAGGTCTCCGGCATCGACACAGTGGCGACCCGCTCGGTCCCGAACCGGTCGATGATCGCGCGGTAGACCTCCAGCCGACGCGCGGACTCCACGTCGATGTCAATGTCGGGCAGCACCAGCCGGCGCTTGGACAGGAAGCGCTCCATCAACAGCCCGTGCTCCACGGGATCGGCGTGCGCGATGCCGAGCAGATGATTGACGAGCGACCCCGCACCGGAGCCCCGCGCGGCCACCCGGATCCCCATCTTCCGTATGTCATCGACGACTTGGGCGACCGTCAAAAAATAAGAAGCGAACCCGTGGTGGGCGATGATGTCCAGCTCCTGGTGCATCCGCTCCCAGTACGCCCGCCGCCCGTCAAGGCCGCGCTGCACCATGCCCGCCACCGCCCGCGAGGCAAGCGCCCGCTGGGCGGTGCGCTGCCCGGCGCCGACGAGATACGGCTCGGGAAAGTGGACGCTGCCGATCCCGAGGTCGTCCTCGGGATCGACGAGACACTCGGAAGCGGTCGCCCGGGTCTGCTCCAGCAGCCGGTGCGCGGTATCGCGCCGGAAGCCCGCGGCCTCGACGATCCGCTCGGCGACCTTCGCCATCTCCCCCGCACCTTTGAGCCAGGCCTCGCCGGAGTCCAGCTCCTTGGTGGAGTCGATGGGCACGAGCCGCCGCGCGGCGTCCAGCACATCGGCGACCGGCCCCAGCCCGGAATCCGCGTACCGGACGGCATTGCTCAGCACAGGCCGCACCCGCTGCTCGGCGGCGAAGCCGACGGTCCGGGCGGCCAGCCGCAACGACCCCGGGCCGGTGCCCTTGCGCCCGTGCCAGACGGCCTCCAGCCGCAAGGAGTCGCCGTAGACCTCCCGCCAGGGCTCCAGCAGCCTGGCCGCCCGATCGGGACGACCGGCGGCGAGCGCACGGCCGACATCGGAGTCGGACCCGAGCAGAACGATCAGACCGTCCCCCCGGTTGTCCCCCCGGGGCAGCATCGGCGGCCCCTCCCCACCATGCGCAGCCGATACGATCCGGCACAGATCACCCCACCCGCGGGCCCCGTCCCGGGCAAGAAAGGTGACGCGGGGCGTCGAGTCGTCGACAAAGGCGCCACCCCGCACCGGAGCCCGCCGCCGCCGGCCCGCGGACTCACCCGCCTCCGAGAGCCCGAAGTCCGCCACGGCCAGCTCCACGCCGAACAACGGCCGCACGCCCGCCTTCGCACAGGCCTTGGCGAATCGAACAGCACCCCCGAGCGTGTCGCGATCAGTGAGAGCCAGGGCGTCCATGCCCCGCTCGGAGGCACGCTCGGCCAGCCGCTCCGGGTGCGAGGCCCCGTACCTCAGGGAGAACCCGGAGACGGTGTGCAGATGCGTGAAACCTGGCACACGCACCTCCCGCACTCATGAGCCGCTCGAACATCAGTTCCCAACTCTCCCACCCCCACCATAGACCATTTCCGGACCGTTTCTCGAACACTCGTGCGACATCCGTTCGGCCGCCTCCCACCTGCACAAACGCCTGACCAGCAGGACTGTGGGGGGCATGACGCAGACCCCGGGCGCCGACACCTCCCGCGGCCCCTTCCTCACCGAAGTGAAGGACGCCGTCACCCCGCGGGCCACGCTGCTCGTGACCGGCGTCGTCGGCCTCGCTCTGCTCTTCATCGCCTCCTACGTGGGCGCGCTCCACGACCCGAAACCCAAGAACGTGCCGCTGGGGGTCGTGGCACCCGGGGTCGCCGCCCAGCAGACGGTGGACCGGCTGGAAAACCTGCCCGGCGACCCCCTGGACCCGCGCGCGGTGGCCGATGCGGCGACGGCCAGGAAGCAGATCCTGAACCGCGAGATCGACGGCGCCCTGCTGATCGACTCGAGCAGCACCACCGACACCCTCCTGGTCGCCACCGGAGGCGGAAGGGTGCTGGCCGCCACCCTGGAGTCCCTGGTCGCCACCCTGGAGAGATCCGAGGCACGCACCCTGCGCACCATCGACGTGGCCCCGGCCGACCGGCACGACGCCAACGGGCTCACGGCCTTCTACGCGACCGTCGGCTGGTGCGTGGGCGGCTACCTCTGCGCGTCGATCATGACGATCAGCTCGGGCGCCGGCCGCCCCACCCCGAGACGCTCGGCGATCCGCCTCATCGCCATGGCCCTCGTGGCGATCGTCTGCGGCCTGGGCGGCGCCCTGATCATCGGCCCCGTCCTGGGCGCGCTACCGGGCAGCCTCGCCGCCCTCTGGGGCGTCGGCGCCCTGATCACCTTCGCGGTGGGCGCGGCCACCCTCGCCTTCCAGGCAGTCTTCGGCATGGCCGGTATCGGCCTGGCGATCCTGATCGTGGTGATCCTGGGCAATCCGAGCGCGGGCGGCGCCCTCCCACACCAACTGCTCCCACCGTTCTGGAAAGACATCGGCCCGGCCCTGCCCCCGGGCGCAGGCACCTGGGCCACCCGCTCGATCGCCTACTTCAAGGGCAACGACACGACCGCCTCCCTACTGGTCCTCTCGGCATGGGCAGCAGCAGGAGCAGCGATCACACTCTTGGCGGCGAAACTACGAACAGGCGGCACCAAAACGCCGTAGAAACATAGGGGCGAACGCACCCGCACCCGCGTACGGCGACAAGGGGCCGTGCCGGGGGGTGTCCGCCCGCAGCGGCGGGCGTCAACAAACAGAACCTCTCAAGGCCCGGCGACCGCCCGACCGAGGACGGACACCCCCCCGGCGCGGCCCCGACCCACCCCACACTCGCAGGCGCTACGCGCACCCCCACCGGACAGGGACGGGCCGCCGCAGGCACCCCGCCCCAACCGCCGGAGGCAAGACGCACCACACGACGAAGAGCCCCGCCCCCACAAGAGGGACGGGACTCCACAAAAGCGACGAACCGTCAGCCGATCTCGGTACCCGTGGCCGACAGCGCCTCGGTCACCGGCTGGAAGAACGTCTCCCCACCGGCGGTGCAGTCACCGCTGCCCCCGGAGGTGAGGCCGATCGCCTTGTCGCCGGAGAACAGCGAGCCGCCACTGTCACCGGGCTCGGCGCAGACGTCGGTCTGGATCAGCCCGTTGACGACGTCACCGTTGCCGTAGTTCACGGTGGCGTCCAGCCCGGTGACCTTGCCGTCGTGCACCTGGGTGGTCGACCCGCTCCGGGTGACCTCCATGCCGACGGTGGCCTCGGCGGCACCACTGATGGCCTGCGTGGAGCCGTTGTAGAGGTTGACCTCGCTCGGGTGGTCGACCTCGCCGGTGTACTTCACCAGCCCGTAGTCGTTGTCCGGGAAGCTGGACGTCTCGTTGGTGCCGAGCGCGTTGCCCTCGGAGTCCGACCAGTTCGTGATGCCCTCGGTGCAGTGCCCGGCGGTCAGGAAGAACGGTTCGCCGCCCTTGACGACGTTGAAGCCGAGCGAGCAACGGCCGCTGCCGTCGGTGATGGCGTCTCCACCGGCGATGAAGGGCTTGAACTCCCCCTTCGACCGCTTGAGTTCGACCGTGGCACCCAGCCCGTCGGCAACCTTGCCGAGCTTGGCCCACTCGGCCTTGGAGACCGTGCGGTCGGCGGTGACGATGACCTTGTTGGTCGCCGGGTCCGTCACCCAGGCGGTGCCGGGGATGGTCGCGTCCTGCTTGAGCGTCGTACGGGCGCTCTTCAGCTCGGCGAGCGAGTTCTCGACGACTCTGGCCTTGGCGCCGGCGGCCTCGACGGCGGTGGCGGCGACCTCGTCGAGGACGTTCACGACAAGGTTCTTGGTCTGCGCATCGTAGTAGGTACCGGCGGCGTCGGCGCCGAGGTCCTTGGCGAGCGTCGATGCGAGCTTTCCGGCCGCGCCGACCGAAAGGGTCTTCGGCGCGGACGCGTCAGGCGACTCACTCGCGTTCGCACTCTGCAAGGTCACTCCCGCGGCGACCAGTGCGGCGATGCCCGCACCTGCCACGGCTGCACGCCGCTTGGGTATGCGTCGGTGCTTCAACTTACGTCCTCCTGTGGGGGGTCGGCCCGAGAGGTTGTGGGGACCTCACGAACCGGAAGGCGTACGGCTACGGAGGCGACTCACAACAAAAGCCACGCCCGTGCCGGTTGAACAACGCTCACTATTCCTAGGCTCACAGGGAGCGCACAAGGTCGACTTCAGGACGCGCGTAGAACACGGTTGCACGCCCCCGCCACCTTGACCGTGCACAGTCACGCGGGGCCTATTCGCACAGCAAACACTGCACGCGAGGGAACCATACGCAGCGCGTAAGGTCTACTCCTGTCTCGAAATCGACCCTTCGGAGTCCGAGTCCAAGCGTGGCTCGAGAGGCGGAAGTTCCTCCTGCACGGCCCGCGGCCCGACGGACGGCGCCCGCTGCGCACCGGCGGCCTCCGCGGACACCTGCGTCCCCTTCTCCAGAAATCGCAACAACTCCACCGGAATCGGAAGAACCAACGTGGAGTTCTTCTCGGCCGCCACCGCCATCACCGTCTGCAGCAGCCGAAGCTGAAGGGCCGCCGGCGCATCGGCCATCTGGTGTGCCGCCTCCGCCAGCTTCTTGGAGGCCTGAAGTTCCGCGTCGGCGTTGATCACCCGCGCCCGCCGTTCCCGGTCGGCCTCCGCCTGCCGGGCCATCGACCGCTTCATGGTCTCGGGCAGCGACACGTCCTTGATGTCCACCCGGTCGATCGTCACGCCCCACTCGACCGCCGGACTGTCGATCATCAACTCCAGCCCCTGGTTGAGCTTTTCGCGGTTGGACAGCAGATCGTCCAGTTCGCTCTTGCCGATGATCGACCGCAGTGACGTCTGCGCCATCTGCGAGACCGCGAACCGGTAGTCCTCCACCCGGACGACCGCCTCGGCCGGCGAAGTCACCTTGAAGTAGACGACGGCGTCGACCCGCACGGTGACGTTGTCCCGCGTGATGCCCTCCTGCGCGGGCACGGGCATCGTCACGATCTGCATGTTCACCTTGCGCAGCTTGTCGACGCCCGGAACGATCATCGTGAACCCGGGTCCGCGCACTTGGGGCCGGAGCTTCCCGAGGCGGAAGACCACGCCCCGTTCGTACTGCTTGACGACCCGCGCGGCCGCCGCCACATAGACCACACCGGCGGACGCGAGCGCCACTCCCGCCGCCACCAGCTCCTCGACCATCACCGACCCCCAGGGTCCGACGTGGGCGCACTACAGGGGAGAACTGCCTGCGCATCGACGGTAACCCCGGCACGCGAACAAGGGCGAGCCCCCGCACGACACTTGCGTGCGGGGGCTCGCCTGCTGCCGGCTGCTGTTCAGGCCGAACCGAGGTGTCAGTAGACGCTGACGCCGTACGCGCTGAGGGCCTCGGTCACCGGCTGGAAGAACGTCGTGCCGCCGGAGGAGCAGTTGCCGCTGCCGCCGGAGGTCAGACCGTACGCGGTGCCGTTGCTGCCGTAGAGCGAACCGCCGGAGTCGCCGGGCTCGGCGCAGACGGTGGTCTGGATCAGGCCGCCGACGACGTCGCCGCCGCCGTAGTTGACGGTCGCGTTGAGGGCGGTGACCCGGCCGCTGTGCGTGCCGGTGGTGGAGCCGTCACGGATGACGGTGGTACCCACGCTCGGCGTGGCCGCGCGGGTGATGTCCACGCCGTTCGCGGTGCCGGGCCGGCTGACGGAACCGGAGTACCGCACGATGCCGTAGTCGTTGCCCGGGAAGCTGGAGCCGGCGGTCGAGCCGATGACGTTGGTGCGGCCGGAGTTGGAGTACCAGGTGCCCGCACCGTCGGTGCAGTGGCCGGCGGTCAGGAAGTACTGGTTGCCGCTGCTGTCCTGGACGTTGAAGCCGAGCGAGCAGCGCCAGCTACTCGCATAGATGGCGTCGCCGCCCTGGATGAACTTGCTGAACTTGCCGGCGGTGCGCTTGATCGTGAGCGCGTCGGCGTTGGCGCCGGCCTGCTCCTTGATCTTCGCTATCTCCGCCTGCGAGACCGTGGAGTCCACGGTCACCGTGACGCGGTTGGTCTTGCTGTCGACGGCCCAGGCGGTGCCCGGGATGTCGGCCTTCAGCACGGAGCCGCTGGCGCTCTTGAGCTGGGCGGCGCTGAAGGTTTCAGGGATCTCCGCGGCGGTCGCGTTGGGGATCGCGATCGCGGCTGCAGCCACGAGGCCGGTGGATACGGCGATCAGCCGGGTCCGTCTCGCAATGCCACTGCGGGGGGTGGTGCGCTCGATCCTCACGTTTCGTTCCCTCCAAGGGAAGTCGGGGGCCCGCGTGGGGTCGGGGCCCGTGAGGCGCAGCCAACGGCAGGATGTCCGGATTCCGAACATGCCGTGCCCCTGACAAGCGCTGAGGGGGAGTATTCGGCCGAACGGCGGGTAGCCGCAAGGGCGCCTTTCGGCCGTCAATCTTTGAACGATCTGTGCGAGTTGACCGTCCCTGTCCCGGTCAGCCCGCTCTCGCTACCTCAGCGCAGGTTGCGCTCCCCCGCCGGGATCGCGAGTCCGAGGGTGTTCCCCGGTGGCGGGAAGGGGCACACGAAGTGGTCGGCGAAGGCGCACGGTGGCAGCAGGGCACGGTTGAAGTCGACCGTCGTACGGCCGTCGGCGTCGGGCGCGGCGGGCCGCAGGAACCGGAAGCGGTAACTGCTGTCACCGCTGGTCACGTCGGCGAAGACGGCCCACAGCGAGCCGTCGCCCTCGACGGTGACCTGAAGCGTGAACTCCTGCCCGTCCAGGGCGAACGCCAGTTTTCCGCCGAGTCCGAGACCGCGCCGGCGCCCGTCGACGTTCTCGACCCGCACGGTCCGGTCCTCGCCGTACGGCGTGAAGTGCCCCGGCGCCGACCAGCGCGGATCGTACGGTGTGGCCTCGATGCCCCGGAACACCCGGCGCGCCTCGGAGGCGGGGTCGAAGTCGCGTACGCCCCACGCCCCGTCGCGCCTCAACACAACCAGCCGGCGCTCCCCGTACGCCACGCGCGCCCCGCTCGGCGAGCCTGTATCGGCCACGAGCCTGACCACACCGTCGAAGGGCTGCCCGTCCAAGGTCAGCCCGTCCCCCTCGGCGGCCGTGAGGACGACCTCGTCACCGTCGGCGGCCCATCCCCCGGGGATGTCCGGAAGTCGCCTCTCCGGACAGTCCTCCAGCCAGTGGGTCCCGGTCAGCGCGAGCGGCCCGTAGGGCGCCGAAACCGACGCGACGCGGTGCTCGTGCCACTGCTGCCAGGCGTCGACCGAGTCCGGGGTCATGCCGTCAACCCTTCCATACCGGGACCAAATTTCCGATATCGGGCCGCCGGAGCCCTGATACCTAGCAGCCGTCGCAGGGGCAGCAGTCGCCGCAGTCACAGTCGCAGTCACGGCAGCAGCCCTCGCGCTTCTTACGGGACCACGGGCCCTCGTACTCCTTCGCGCAGCACAGCTTGCAGGTGCAGCACAGCAGCCAGAACATCCCGCAGCCGGCCCAGAACCCACGCCGCCCCCGTGGCTGGGGCGCCGGCCCACCACCGAACCCACCGAAGTCACCGCCACCGCCGCCACCGCCGCCACCGCCGGGTGCTCCCCCGCCACCGGCGTACGGAATCCCGCCCGCGTACGGGTTCTGCCCGCCGTACGGATTCTGCGGCGCCCCGTACGGGCCATGCCCCTGCCCTTGCTGATGCGGCTGACCGTACGGCCCCGGCTGATGGGACCCACAGGCCGGCACCGTGCCGAACGCCCGGTCCACCGAGCGCCGCAGCTCGTGCACGAGCAGCAGGTGTGCGAGTCCCGCGTCGCAGAACTCGGTCTCGCGCAGCGCCAGCCGCACCCCGTGCACGGCGTCGTCGGCGAGCCGCCGCGCCTCGGCGAGCGAGGTCCCCGTGGCCGTCAGCGGGTTCCACGCACCCGCCGCGGCGTCGGCCGCCTGGTCCTCCACGGCGTCCAGGAGATGCGCCAGCCGGCCGAAGAGGCGCCCGGCCTCGGCGAGCGGTTCGGCGTTGTCCGGCCGTCCGGCCAGGATCGCGGTGTGGGCGAAGGCGGCGGCGGTCGCCGTCTCGGTCGGTTCGGTGACCGCGAGGATCGGCGTCCCGGGCCCGGCGAGCGCCTCGATGCCGACCTGCCGGTCCACGGCGTCGACCAGTACGGCGGTGTCGAACCCGACGGCCGAGCCGCTGCGCGCACCCGCGGCCCCCCACCCGGTGGCCACCCGGCGAGCGGCGAGCGCCAGCGGCCTGCGGGCCAGCAGCCCGTCCCCGTCGGCCACATGGTCACGCACCTTGGCCGAGGCCAGCACCAGCGAGACGGCGGCGGCGAGCCGGGCGCCCTCACCCTGCGCCACGGACGCGGTGCGCATCCCGCGCAGGGGGCACGGTCCGGCGGTACGCCGCATTCCGCTGTTCTTTTCGGCTTGAGCTTCTGTCAGAACGGAGATAAGGAGACCGTCGTAGTTCGTAACGATCCGCGCGAACTGACCGTGGTCCCCACGCAACGAGAGGCACAACCCGCACAAATGCGCCATCCATTGACCGGTGAGCTTGTCTCCGAGCCGATGACGACAGGGCCTGACGATTCCGAACACGATGCTCCCCCGTGGTTCTTGCGACGCTGCGACGACGCTGAGCTGCCGCATCGTACCGACCGTGGCACAGATCGCCATGGCCGACTCGTTCACCCGTACGCACCCCGCATCACCCATACGCCGTGAAGAATCATATTTCACTCACAGTCAGCAGCCGTACGTGGCATGCCCCTTGGGGGACACGGACTCTCGACGTATTCGCTGTGCACCAGTACCGTCACAAACCCCCCGCGCGGCGTCTATCCACTTGGCGCGACGTCCGCATCATGGATGACCATAGGGATGCGGAATGTAAGAAGACCGCTGTGAGAGGAGGCGTCCATGGGATCGGTGCGCAAGGCGAGTGCCTGGCTGGGCCTCGTTGACGACAACGATGACGAGCGTTACTACGACGACGACTACTCCGAAGGGACCGAGCCCGGGGATGCCTGGGTCACCGACCCGAGGGTCAAGGTGGCCACGGACGTCGCCGAGGAGAAGGGCCGCCGGATCGGCACGGTCACCCCGGACAGCTTCCGGGACGCCCGCGCCATCGGCGAGCTGTTCCGGGACGGGGTCCCGGTCATCATGAACCTCACGGCCATGGAGCCCGCCGACGCCAAGCGTGTCGTCGACTTCGCGGCGGGGCTCATCTTCGGTCTGCGCGGTTCGATCGACCGCGTGTCCAACCGCGTGTTCCTGCTGACTCCGGCCGACACGGAGATCATCAGCGGGGAGGCGTCGGCACACCGTTCGGACGGCTTCTACAACCAGAGCTGAGGCAGGGCCGCTCATCGGCCCTGCCCGCTGGTGGGGTTCAGCGGAAGGCGTCGAGCCCGGTGAGAGCCTTGCCCAGCACGAGCTGGTGCATCTCGACGGTGCCCTCATAGGTGAGCACCGATTCGAGGTTGGTCGCGTGCCGCATCACGGGGTATTCGAGCGAGATCCCGTTGGCACCGAGGATCGTCCGCGACGTACGGCAGATGTCGATGGCCTCGCGGACGTTGTTGAGCTTGCCGAAGCTGACCTGTTCGGGACGCAGGCGGCCGGCGTCCATGCGCCGCCCCAGATGATGGGCGAGCAGAATCCCCTTGTGCAGTTCGAGCGCCATGTCGGCGAGCTTGGCCTGGGTGAGCTGGAAGCCCCCGATCGGCCGGCCGAACTGCTCCCGCGACTTCGAGTAGTCGACAGCGGCCTCGAAACAGGACCGCGCCGCACCCATGGCCCCCCACACGATCCCGTACCTGGCGTGCGAGAGACAGCTGAGCGGCCCCTTCAGCCCGACGACATCGGGAAGCACCGCATCGGCCGGCAGCCGTACGTCGTCCATGACCAGCTCACTGGTGACGGAGGCGCGCAGCGACAGCTTGTGCTTGATCTCCGGAGCGGAGAACCCGGCGCTGTCGGTCGGCACGACGAACCCGCGGATCCCCTCGTCGGTCTGCGCCCACACGACGGCGACGCCGGAGACGGACCCGTTGGTGATCCACATCTTGCGCCCGGTGAGCACCCAGTCGGACCCGTCACGCTTGGCGTAGGTCCGCATGGACGCCGGGTCGGACCCGTGGTCCGGCTCGGTCAGTCCGAAGCACCCGATGACCTCGCCGGAGGCCATGCGCGGCAGCCACTGCTGCTTGTGCTCCTCGCTGCCGAACCGGTGGATGGCGTACATGGCCAGGGATCCCTGCACGGAGACGAGGGACCGGATGCCGGAGTCGGCGGCCTCCAGTTCCAGACAGGCGAGCCCGTACTGCACGGCGGAGGCTCCGGCGCACCCGTAGCCGCTCAGGGACATCCCGAGCGCACCGATCTCCCCGAGCTCCCGGGCGAGCTCACGAATCTCCGGCAGCTCACCCTTCTCGTACCAGTCGGCGACGTACGGCAGCACCCGATCCGCGGCCCACTGCCGCACGGTGCTGCGAATCGCCAGATCCTCGGGCTCCAGGAGGTCGTCGATGCCGAGGGGGTCGGCGGGGTCGAACGGGGGCAACTTCGAGGACGCGGACATGGGACACCCTCCGGCAACGACTAAAACTAGCGCCGCTAGTCACGGCTCGGCCCTGACGCTACGACGCGGTGCGGTGCACGTCCAGTACGACTCCCGGTCACGGCAGCCGACAGGGGAGAAGGCGGGTCAGGCGGAGACGCGGGACTCCGCGACTTCCCTCGGCTTGGGCAGCTCCACGGTCGGCGCGTCGCACTGCATGACCCGCGGCAACCGCAACGCCATCACCGCGCCCAGCAGCAGCAGCCCCGCACTCACCAGCAGCGTCACATGCAGCCCGTGCACGAAGGCGTTCTGCGCCGCATGGCGCAGGGCAACCCCTGCCGACCCGCCCAGCTGGGCAGCGACCTCGTACGCCTCACCCAGGGAGTGCGAAGCGGCCGTGGAGGACGATGCCGGGACTCCCGACACGTCCGCCAGCCCCGGCGCGTACGCCGCGTTCATCACGCTGCCGAGCAGGGCGATACCGATCCCGGCGCCCAGCTGGTACGACGTCTCGCCGATCGCCGCGGCCCCGCCGGCCTGCTCCTGTGGAGCCTCGCTCAGCATCGACTCGTACGCCCCGAAGAGCGTCGTCTCCAGCCCGAAGCCCAGCAGCACGAACCCGAAGAGCAGCAGGCCGGGGTTGTCCTCGCCGCCCATCGCCGTGAGCAGCAGCACCGCCACAGCCGTCACGCAGAACCCGGCGCACACCATGCGCCGCGGGCCGAACCGCCGCAGCATCCGCGCGCCGGCCAGCCCGGCCGCCATCGCGGCGAAGGTCAGAGGCAGCAGCCGTAGCCCTGTCTCCAGTGGCGACAGACCCAGCACCAGTTGCAGATACTGCGCGGCGATCAGCTCGAGCCCCACGAGGGCGAGCATCGCCAGCACGATGCACCCGACCGACGTACTGAACGCGGGCCGCGCGAACATCCCGAGGTCGACCAGTGGATACGCCCGCCGTCGCTGCCGTCGTACGAAGAGCACCAGCAGCACCACACCGACCACCAGCGGCACCACGGTGAACAGGCTGCCCACCGGCTCTCCGCCACCGAGCCGCTTGACGCCCAGCACCATGCCGAACAGCCCGCCCGCCGCGAGCAGCGCGCCGACCACGTCCCAGGGACCCTTGCCGTCGCCCTTGGACTCGGGCAGCAGCAGGCGTCCCACCGGAAGGCTGACCAGCATCAGCGGGATGTTGACGAGGAAGACCGAGCCCCACCAGAAGTGCTCCAGGAGGAAGCCGCCGAGCAGCGGCCCGACCGCCGCGCCGACGGCGGCGACGGCGCTCCAGATGCCGATGGCGAGGGCCCGCTCGCGCCGGTCGGGGAAGACCTGGCGCAGGATCGACAGGGTCGCGGGCATGATCATCGCGCCGCCGACCCCGAGCAGGGCGCGGGCCAGGATCAGAACCTGTGGGTCGTGCGCGAGGGCCGCGAGGCCGGAGGCGACGCCGAAGAGGCCGTACCCCAGCAGCAGAACCCGTCTGCGGCCCACCCGGTCACCGAGCGTGCCGAAGAGGATCAGCAGCGAGGCGCAGACCAGTGGATAGATGTCGACGATCCAGAGCAGCTCTATCGCGCCGGGCCTGAGGTCCTCGGTGACAGCCGGCACCGCCACGTGCAGCACGGTCGCGTCGACCGCGACGAGCAGCAGGCTGACACAGAGGACGACGAGGACGACCCAGCGGTTGGCACCGGCCCCGGCCGCCCGACGGCGCAGCGCAGCGGCAGCCGTGGTCGTCCCGGACATGTACGTACCTCCCAGATGTTCCCTCGCCCTCGGCGGGGCACACGGGGTGGGGACTCCCCGTGACTCGGCCGGAGAGGAGCGGTGGTCTCCGGCCCGCGCAACGAAGGGCGAGTGACTCGTCAGAGTACGCGAGTCCGCGTCGGTGCCGAGTGGCGGACCTCTCAGACTCCACGCGAACGCGTGTGGCGTACACCACATCCGCCACCCCCGGGCGGTGAGCTCCGGGGGAATTCCACACCATGATTCGGTGAACGAATTCATAAGCAGTAAAAAACGAACCAACAGAATGATCAAAGGAATTGAAGGATGTACCGCCCGGTGATTACGGATTCCTTGGAAATAAACCCCCACCTGAGAGGAATCCCACATCACATCGTCATCACAAAGCCGTGGAATCGCCGTTGAACTGCGCTCACTCGCTGTAACGTCGATTGGGTGTGTACCGAACGAAAGCTGACCCGTCTGGACCGGGTCTTCGCCAGGCTGGACCGGGAGCCGGAACGCCCGGCCCACATCGATGTGCCGCGGATGACGCGGCACAGGGTCGTGCTGTTCACCTCGACCCTGGCCTTCTACGTGGCCATCGTGTGGGCCATCATCATCACCTCGTGGCTGGTCCGGCTCGACTGGCAGGTCATGTTCTTCCGCCCGTACCAGCAGTGGGCCGAGATCCACGCCATCGTCGACTACTACGTGGTCCTCGGCCAGCGCGGCCCGACGGCCGTGATGGTCGCGGCCTGGCTGGGCTGGCGTTCCTGGCGGCAGCACACGCTGCGCCCGCTGCTCGCGCTCGGCGTCTCCCTGCTGCTGCTGAACGTCACGGTGGGTGCCGCCAAGCTCGGCATGGGCCGCCTCGGCCCGCACTACGCGACGACCGTCGGCTCCAACGAGATGTGGCTCGGCGGCGATATATTTCCCAGCGGCCACACCGCCAACGCCGTGGTGACCTGGGGAATCCTGGCCTATCTGGCCTCGACCCCGAGAGCGCGCCGCTGGCTGTCGGCCCTGTCGGCGGTGACCTCGCTGGGCGTCGGCCTGTCCACCGTGTACCTCGGTACGCACTGGCTGAGCGATGTCCTGCTCGGCTGGGCCGCGGGCCTGCTGATCCTGCTCGCCCTGCCGTGGTTCGAGCCGCTGATCGCCCGGTCCGAGTCCTGGATCTTCGACCTGCGCGACCGCTGGCGCGAGCGCCGGGCCGGCACGGTGGCGGTACCGACCACCCCGGTCGAGACACCGGTGCTGCTCAAGCCGCGCCCCGTCGCGGTCGACGACGAGGCCGTGGCACGCGAGGCGGCCTCCCCGGCCCACTCGCCCCGCACGACGGTCCACCCGCCCGCCTACCTGGCCCCCGGCCCGCACACGGCCCGCGGGGAACGCACACCCGTCACCCCGGCCGGCAGCCGCCGCCCGCCGCACACGGAGCGCAACACCCGCGGCCCGGCCCAGCCGGCCCGCCCCCTGACAGGCGGCTGACGGGCCCAGGACAGCGGGGTTCGGTACGCACAACCACCCCCGCACGTCGACGGCCCCGGTTCCTGTGAGGAACCGGGGCCGTCGACGTTCGTCAGCCCTTCCAGGCCCGCGCCACCTGGCCGTCCTTCACCTCGAAGTTCATCCGGCCGCTGCGGTACTCCATGGTGATGATCGCCCCGGGCGGCAGCGAACGCACCGTCGACCACCCACGGTCACGGGCCAGTCGCTCGGCCCTGTCGGCGTCGAGGCCCACATATGTGTCCGGGCTGTCCTGTGGTTCGGCAGGGGGTTTCGGAATGGGTGCCATGCCGCCACGCTAGAGCCTTCGCGCGGGATCGGGCCAGGGCGGACCGGGGGCCTTTGCAGTTGCCATCCAGGTCACACGTCCCTCTCGGGTCACGCTTTTGTCACAGAACCACGACAAGCGTTTCGGACACTCCGTGTCACACGGATGAGCGGTTCCGTAGGCCTTCCGCAGGCATTCGATCGTAATTCCCGCGTGTCGCGAAGCCATGGCCAATAGCCCGGAGGAAAAGTTCCCGGGGAACTGCCGCGGACTCCAATTCCCGCCGCAGCGGCATTGGCTGCTGCCGCAGCGGGAGCGCGGGCCGCCAGAGCCTGTGCCGCACAGAAAGTACATGGTTCCGACACAGGACCCCCGTACGCCCTCTGTCGGAGCCCCGCTGACGCGAGCATCATGGCGTGAGCTCGCGTCGGCGCGTGCGGCGCGGGCTTCAGAGGGCCCGGGGCGCGACGAGCGAAGGGGCGAGCGAGCGATGGGGACGCACACCGCACAGGCGACCGCACAGCCCATGCGGAGCAAACAGCCGGGCGGCCGGGTGGTCGTCGACTGGCTGACCACCACGGACCACAAGAAGATCGGGCACCTCTACCTGATCACGTCGTTCGGGTTCTTCCTGGCCGGCGGTGTCATGGCCCTGCTGATGCGGGCCGAACTGGCCCGGCCCGGGATGCAGATCCTGAGCAACGAGCAGTTCAACCAGCTGTTCACCATGCACGGCACGATCATGCTGCTGCTCTTCGCGACCCCGACCTTCGCGGGCTTCGCCAACGAGCTGATGCCGTTGCAGATCGGCGCCCCGGACGTGGCCTTCCCACGGCTGAACATGTTCTCGTACTGGCTGTTCCTGTTCGGCGGCCTGATCGTGATGGGCTCGCTGATCGTGCCGGACGGGCCCGCCTCGTTCGGCTGGTTCGCCTACGCGCCGCTCAACAGTCTGGAGCGCTCACCCGGCATCGGCCCCGACCTGTGGATCATGGGCCTCGCGCTGGCGGGCTTCGGCACCATCCTCGGCGCGGTCAACTTCATCACCACGATCATCGGGATGCGCGCCCCCGGCATGACGATGTTCCGGATGCCGATCTTCGTGTGGAACACGCTGTTCACGTCGATCCTGATCCTGATGGCGTTCCCGGTGCTCGCGGCCGCGCTGCTGGTCCTGGAGGCGGACCGGCGGTTCGGCTCGGTGGTGTTCGAGGCGGGCAGCGGCGGGGCGCTGCTGTGGCAGCACCTGTTCTGGTTCTTCGGGCATCCCGAGGTCTACATCATCGCGCTGCCGTTCTTCGGCATCATCAGCGAGATCATCCCGGTCTTCTCGCGCAAACCGTTGTTCGGCTATCTGACGCTGGTCGGGGCGACGATGGCGATCACAGGTCTGTCGATCGTGGTGTGGGCGCACCACATGTTCGTCACGGGCGCGGTACTGCTGCCGTTCTTCTCTTTCATGAGCTTCCTGATCGCGGTGCCGACCGGTGTGAAGTTCTTCAACTGGACCGGGACCATGATCAAGGGCTCGCTGTCCTTCGAGACGCCGATGCTGTGGTCCATCGGCTTCCTGGTGACCTTCCTGTTCGGCGGGCTGACCGGGGTGATCCTGGCGTCGCCGCCGATGGACTTCCACGTCTCCGACTCGTACTTCGTCGTGGCCCACTTCCACTACGTCGTCTTCGGCACCGTCGTCTTCGCGATCTTCGCCGGGTTCCACTTCTGGTGGCCCAAGTTCACCGGGAAAATGCTCGACGAGCGGCTGGGCAAGATCCACTTCTGGACGCTTTTCGTCGGCTTCCACACCACCTTCCTGGTGCAGCACTGGCTGGGCGCGGAGGGCATGCCGCGCCGCTACGCCGACTATCTCGCCGCCGACGGCTTCACGGCGCTGAACACGGTCTCGACGATCGGTGCCTTCCTGCTCGGCATGTCGACGCTGCCGTTCCTCTACAACGTCTGGAAGACCGCGAAGTACGGCAAGAAGGTCGAGGTCGACGACCCCTGGGGCTACGGCCGCTCCCTGGAGTGGGCCACCTCCTGCCCACCCCCGCGGCACAACTTCAACGCGCTGCCGAAGATCCGCTCCGAGTCCCCGGCGTTCGACCTGCACCACCCGGAGCACGCGTTGGAGGCTCCGCAGCCCGAGCCAAAGAGCGAGCAAGCCGACTCTGAGCGGTCCTGATCGCCTCGACCAGTTCGTCCGGCTCCACGACCTCGAACTCGAAGCCCAGCAGCATCACGTGGATCACCATCACGTCCAGGCTCCCGGCGCCGGTGCGCAGGAGGCAGCTGTCGGGACCGTCCGCCTCCAGCTGCCCCGTGGTGGGCGAGATGCTCGCGGCGGCCTCCTCCAGGGGCACCAGCAGCCGGACGACGGCGTGCGAGGCGTACGCGCGCGTGGAGACGCCCTGGGACACGTAGGCGGCGAGGTCCTCCGCGGGCGGGGTGCGCGGGGTGAAGCGCGGGCCGTGCGGTGGCCTCGGGGTGATGCGGTCGACGCGGAACGTACGCCAGTCCTCGCGGTCGAGGTCCCAGGCGACCAGGTACCAGCGCCGTTCGCTGCACACCAGGCGGTGCGGCTCGACGGTACGGCGGGTGGGGGCGCCGTCGTGATCGCGGTACTCGAAGCGCAGGCGTTCGGCGTCCCGGCAGAGGTTGGCGAGCTCGGTCAGGACGGCCGGGTCGACGGCGGAGGGCTGGGGGCCGCGCAGCATCGGCACGGTGAACGCGTTCAGGGCGCCCACGCGGCGGCGCAGCCGGTTCGGCAGGACCTGCTCCAGCTTGGCCAGGGCCCGCACCGAGGTCTCACCGATGCCCTCGATGCCCTGGCCCGCTGCCGTGCGCAGCCCTACGGCCACGGCTACCGCCTCGTCGTCGTCCAGCAGCAGGGGCGGCAGCTCGGCACCGGCACCGAGCTGGTAGCCGCCGCCGGTGCCGGGGCTGGCGTTGACCGGGTAGCCCAGCTCACGCAGCCGCTCGACGTCCCGGCGGATCGTGCGCGGGGTGACGCCGAGACGGTCGGCCAGGTCGGCGCCGGACCACTCGCGGTGGGCCTGAAGCAGGGAGAGCAGCCGCAGGAGTCTTGCCGAGGTCTCCAACATGATCCGATTCTGCCTCGCTCAGGGGCTCGGGAGTGCCCCTAACAGCGTTGCCGGCACCCGGGATTCGACGCTCAGGTTGCCTTGCCGGGTTTCGTACGGGACCCGGGAGGCGGAGGGATGCACGTCCATGTCACCCGGCGCCAGTCGATGGTCCGACTCCTCCTCCGTCACACTGGCGTACGCGTCCCAGTGGCCCTCGGGCAGGGCCACGCTGCTGGGGAGCGCGGCGCGCAGCCGGCCCGTCGTGGCCGGGGTCAGGGGCAGGGTGACCTCCTCGTCGCCCTCGCGGTGGCGCAGCACGAGGTGGGCCGCCTCGGTGGCCACGACCGCGGTGACGTCAAAGGTCAGCCCGCCCGCCGAATCCGCGATGCAGTCGGCGCGCAGAGGTACTGCCTGCGACACGGGCGTCATGCGCTGCGGTTCCTCCCTCGGCTCTCGGCTCTGTCGGTTGGACCGGCGACACCGCCTTTTGGTTGCCCGTCACGGCTGGTACGACAGCTGCGGGACGTCGAAGCACGTGTTGTTCATGTCTCCTTGGGAGACCCAGCCCCGGCCGTCCTCCCAGCGGGCCACGGACAGACACGTGCGGCGGGTCTTCGGCGGCTCGGCCAGGCGCTCGAACCGGACCGGGACCAGCAGGCCGTCGGCGGTGTAGCCCTGGCTGCGGTTCATGAAGTCGTCGACGCACGCGCGCGTGACGCCCTCTCCGGCGCACGACTTCGCCGCGTCCGTGAACCACATGGCTGCCGCCCAGCCTTCCAGCTGCCACTGGGAGTGCGTCTTGAACGCCTTGGTGGCGTCCATGAACTCCCGTACGGCAGCCTGGTCGGTGTCCTCGTGATTGCGGGACGATCCGGTGGCCCACAGGGCGTTGCGGCAGCGCGGGGAGTCCTTGTGGTCCTCGGCGACGGTGGACGTCCAGTTCTGGACGTTCGTGACCTTGGCGGTGACCACGGCGCCGACGTCGTCCATCGCCTTGCACAACTGGGCGTTGCCGTGGGTGTCGATGGCGTCGAAGACGAGGTCGGCGCCCTGCTCCTTCAGATCGGCCGCCACCGCGCGGAAGTTGGGCAGCGCGAAGTCGACCTGCTCGGTCACGACCTTGTAGCCCTCGGCCTTCAGCCCTCGCTCGACGAGCCGGGCGTAGGCGGCGGACGCGGACTGGTTGTACGAGACGACGGCGGCCGTGCGGGCGCCGTGCTCGCGCTTGAAGTAGCGGTAGACCTCGGTGCCGCCGTACTGCTTGCCGTCCCAGCCGGTGGTGCCGTCGCGGGGCGCGAGGCTGCCGTAGATGCCGTACAGGTGCGGGTAGGTGTCGTAGGCGGCTCCGATGGGCTGGCCGCCGATGTCGGGCACGCGTGCGCGTGAGACGCGGGAGGCGCCCGCGTAGTCCAGGGCGGTGGTGGCGACCAGGGCGACGACCTTCTCCTCGTCGATGAGCTTGTGCACGCACTCGTTGTTGCCGACGCCGCTGCCGCCGTCGTCGCATTCGCGCACCTCGACGCGGTGGCCGTCGATGCCGCCGCGTGCGTTGAGGCGGTCGAAGTACGCCTTGGCGCCGTCACGCGGGCCGGTGAAGGCGTTGCCGCCGACCGGGCTGGTGGCGCTGGCGATGATGCCGACGCGGATCGGCGTGCGGTCGCCCGCGGGCGTGGTGGGGCCGCCCCGGTCGCGGTGCTCGAAGTCGCTCTCCGGCAGTCTGCTGCCGCACGCCGTACTCAGAGCCAGCACCAGCACGGCGATCGCCGCCTCAGCACCCCGGGATCGGCGAGCCATTGCCGCTCAGCTGGACCAGCGCGCACAGTGTCTTCGCGGACACCTTCCAGGTGCCGTCCTGTTCGACGGCGGTGCCGGAGGCGCCCGGCAGGGCGGTCGCGCCCTTCAGCGTCAGGTCGTACGTCACGTTCGCGTCGGTCGGCGAGGTGAACTCGACCTTGGAGACCTTCGCCTCGACCTGCCCGCCGCGCTCGTCACCGCTGAACGCCGGCAGGACCGGACCCAGCCGGTCGCCGTTCTCCAGGACGGCCTGCTTTTCCTCCATGGGCGTCGCCGGATCGAAGAACTTCTGCCAGTTCTGCTTGATCTCCGTCTCCGCCGCCCCCACGTCGGCGGGCGCCGTCGCGGCCGGCGACTGCTCGGCCGGCTCGGTCTGCTCGACGGTGGGCGTCGGCGGCGTCTCGTTGCCGCCGCCTCCCTCGTCGTCGCTGCAGGCCGCCAGGGCCGGGGCGAGGAAAAGGAGCAGGGCCGCCGCTACCGCGGTCCCCCGTCCCGTCGCCCGTTGGCCGTGCCGCCTGTCCGCGTTGCTCCGCCTGAGGTCGCTCCCGAGAACCATCTGGCTCACCGCCGGGTGTCGATCCGGGCCGTGTGCGCCCGGTGCTTTCAGGGTCAGCTTGCAGGAGGCATAGTGCAAGCCATTGGCTGACATGGACAGGCACATGCGCCGAAACCCGGTGTGCGTGCCCCCGAACCCGACGCGTGGGAGCCAGCGATGCGGACAGCCCGACTGCGGACCGTGCACCCCGTCCTGTGGGCCGGCTGGGCCGCGCTCGCGGCCGGCGCGGTGCTGTGCGTCATCGGCTGGTACGGCGTCTCCGGCGAGCGATTCGCCGAGCGGCAGCTGCCGTATCTCGCGTCCTGCACGGTCCCCGGCGCCGCGCTGATCATCGCCGGGTCGCTGCTGCTGACCCACGGCCGGGGCGCGCTCGCCGCCGCGCGCGTGGAGGAGCTGTACGGCCTTCTGGTGGCCGTGGAGCCGGCCGACGCCGATGAGTCCGGGCACGCGGCCGCGGCACCGGCAGCGGTCAGCGGGGACCTGCTGATGGTGCCGGGCGGCACCCTCTGGCATCGCGCGGACTGTCCGCTGGTCGCCGGGAAGGCGGAGGCCGTACCGGTCGACGCGAAGCTGGTGCGCGGTGGCGAACTGGGTCCGTGCCCGATCTGTGAGCCCGCCGAAGCGGACGGCTGAGGTCCGCCCCCGATGTCCTCCCTGACGTACGACCTCACGCTGGCCGGTCTGGCGGTCGGCAGCGCCGCCGCGCTCAGCGGGATCGGCCTGGTCGTGACGTACCGGGCGACCGGCGTGCTGAACTTCGCGCACGGGGCGATCGCGATGGTGTGCGCGTATGCGCTGCGGCAGTGCGTGGTGGAGTGGGGCTGGCCGCTGTGGGCGGGCGCGACGGTGACGCTGCTGGTGCTCGCGCCCGGCATCGGGATGGCGCTGGAACGGTTCGTCTTCCGACCGCTGGCGGTCCTGGGCAGCAACCCGGCGCAGACCCTGGTCGCGTCCATCGGCGTCTTCGTACTGCTGGTGGGCGGGGCGGTACTGCTGTGGGGCCAGGGGGCGCGGGACGACGCGCCGGAGCTGATGTCGGCGGAGCCCTGGGGCCAGCTGACGGTGGCGCTGCTGCTGGCGGCCGGGGTCGGTGCGGTGATCCGCTGGACACGCTTCGGCCGGGAACTGCGTGCCGTGGTCGACGACCGTCAACTGGCGGTCCTCGGCGGTATCGACGCGGACCGGGTGGCGGCGGCGGGCTGGGCGTTCGGCTCGTTCACGGCGGGCCTGACGGGCGTGCTGCTGGCCCCGTACGTGCGCCTGGACCCGTACGGCCTGCCGCTGCTGGTCATGGAGGTGGTCGCGGTCGCGGTGGCCGCGCGGATGCGCAGCCTGCCGGTCGCCGTGCTGACGGCGCTGGCGATCGGGGTGGCGCAGAGCCAGCTGACGCGGCTGCACCCGACGGGCTGGGGCGCCCCGCTCCTCCAGGCCGTCAGCACCAACCTCTTCGTCGTCGCCCTGCTGATCGCGGCCCTGGCCCTCCCCCGTGTCGGCACCCGCGACGCGCTCCCCCGCTCCGCCACCGCGCGCGTGCCGACCCCGCCGGGCGCCTGGATCGTGGCGATGGTCCTCTTCCTGCTCCCCCTGGGCTTCGCGGGCTCGGACCTGCATACGTCGGTGCAGGTCCCGGCGCTGGGCGTGGTGCTGCTCTCCCTGGTCGTCGTCACGGGCCGCGGCGGCCAGATCTCCCTGGGGCAGGCGGCGTACGCGGGCCTCGGCGCGCTGTTCACGGCCCTGCTGGCGGCGGGCCGCTTCCCGGGCCTCCCCCAGCTGCCGGAACTCGCGGCCCTCGCGCTGGCGGTCGTCCTGGTGGCGCCTCTCGGCCTCCTCACCGGCTGGCCGGCGATCAGTCGCCGGGGACTGGCGCTTGCGCTGGCGACGTTCGCGGGCGGCGTCGGCGTGAGCCGCTTCGTCTTCGCCCAGCCGTACGCGATCTCGGGTCTGTCCCTCGGCCGTCCGGCGGGCTTCGAGGGCGACCGCGCCTACTACGTCCTGGAACTGGCCCTCCTCGCAGCGGCCCTGCTGACGACCTGGCTGCTGCGCCGCGGCCGCACCGGCCGGGCCCTCGCGGCGATGCGGGACCACGAGTCCGGGGCGTCGGCGGCAGGCGTCCAGGTGCCCTCCCTCAAGCTCCTGGCCTTCGTCTCGGGCGCCGCCCTGGCGGCCCTCGGCGGCGGAATGCTCGGCATGGGCCTGCGCGCCTTCGACCCGGCCGCCTACGACCCCGTCCGCGGCCTCCTCTGGTTCGCCGCGGTGATGGTCCTGGGCGCCGACAGCACCCTCGGCGCGCTGGCCGCCGCAGCCCTCCTGGTCGGCCTCGACGCGGGGGCCCGCGGCGGTGTGGCGGCGGCCCTGATCGGCATCCTGGCGGTACTGGTGGGCCGCTTCCCCGGGGGGCCGTACGAGGCACTGCGGACGACGGCGGAAAAACTGCGCCTGCGACGCGGGGCGAGGCTGACGGCGGTGGGGCTGGCAGTGCGCGGGCGATTGCGTCCGGTGGGGCAAGGCGCTCCATCTCGGCCGACGTTGACGGGCCTGACCGCGTCAGGCGTCGTGGGAACGACACGCCGGGACGAGCATGCGGCGGCCACGGAGACCCCACGGGACAGGGACCGGGCGCAGCCGGCACCGGCCCAAGCACCGGCACTCACCACCCACCACCTCCAGGCCCGCTACGACAACTTCACCGCCCTGGACGACATCACCCTCACCGTCCACCCAGGCCAGGTCACCGCCATCGTCGGTCCCAACGGAGCAGGAAAAAGCACCCTTTTCCACTGCCTGGCCGGCACCCACCGCCCCACCCACGGCCAAGTCCTGCTCGGGACCCGCGACATCACAGGTCTCCCCGCCCACGCCCGCACCCGCCTCGGCATCGCCCGCACCTTCCAGCAGCTGGCCGTCTTCCCCTCCTTGACCGTGGCCGAGAACGTCCGCGTAGGCGCGGAGCAGGGACGGATCCGGGACCCGTCGGCCGTGGAGCGGGCCCTCAGACTCCTGGGCCTCGACGGCCCGGTCAGGGCCCTGCCGGCCGCAGACCTCCCCACCGGCACACTCAGACGCGTGGAACTGGCCAGGGCCCTCGCGGGCAGCCCGCGCGTGCTGCTGCTCGACGAACCCGCCGCCGGCCTCGACACCGCCGAGGTCACCGCACTGGCCCGCGTCCTGAAGGCACTCGCCGCCGACGGCACCGCCCTGCTCGTCGTCGAGCACGACCTCGACCTGGTCGCCGGCCTCGCCGACACCGTGCACGTCATGGCGGCGGGCCGCGTCGTCGCCTCCGGCCCTCCCCACCGCGTACTCGACGCGGCAGGCTCCCAGGAGGCCCCCGCATGACGACGATCTCCCTGCGTCACGCGCGCGTGCGCTACGGCCCCTTGGAGGCCCTGCACGGCATCACCCTCGCCGCCCCCGGCCCCGGCCTCACCGTCCTGCTGGGCCGGAACGGATCCGGCCGTACGACAGCGCTGCGCGCCCTGGCCGGAACCGTGCCCCTGTCCGGTGGTGCAGTGGTGTGGGACGGCGCCGACGTGACCCGGATGCCCGCGTACGAGAGGGCCCGCCGCGGACTGTGCCTGGTCCCCGAGCGGCAGGCGGTGTTCGGCTCCCTCACCGTGCGCGAGAACCTCGAACTCGCAGCCCGGTCGTACGACGTCGCCCTCGACGCCTACCCCCGGCTCGAACCGCTCCTCGCACGCCGCGCCGGCACCCTCTCGGGCGGCGAGCAGCGCATGCTCGCCCTGTCCCGCGCCCTGCTGGCACACGCGCGTGTCGTGCTCGTTGACGAACCCGCGCAGGGCATGTCGCCCACGGTCGCGGCCCGTACGTACGAGCTCCTGAGCGAACTCGACGCCTGCGTGGTCGTCGCCGAGCAACGGGTGCCGCCCGCACTGCACGACCGGGCGGCCCTCGTCTACGAACTGCGCCGCGGCGCGGTCGTGTTCAGCGGCGAGTCGGGCGAACTGGAGCGCCGTGCAGCGCACCGAACCGGGTCGACCCCTTCCTGAGGAGCTGGGATGTCTTCGAGGTCAGCCGGTCCGTGACGCTGGGCCGGCGCAACTCCATACGGCCCTTGAGCCCGTACCGTCTCGAGCAGTGCGGCCAGGCTCCCCACCCCTGAGTAGCCACGACCTTCCGGGCGATGGCGATCTGCTCCTTGCGGCTGGCGAGATCCGCGCGCGGGGCGTACTTCGACCCGCCGAAGCCCTCCCAGGTGCTCTGCGAGAACTGAAGCCCCCCGTAGTGGCCGTTGCCGGTGTTGATGTGCCAATTCCCGCCACTCTCGCACTTGGCGACACAGCCCCACGGCCACTGGTCCTTGGCGCATGCGAGCGCCGCGGGTTTGGGGGGCGGTCCGGGGGCCGGTCGGGGCGGCGCCGTATGGATGTGACGCGTTGCGTGTGTTGCCTGTGCTGCGTGCGTCGGTCCCGGGGCGACGGCTGTGAACAGCGTGGCGGCCAGGACGATCGTGAGCGGTGTGCATTTCATATGAGCACGCTAGGCAGCCGATTGCGGCCATCCCGCGCGGCGCGTCCGACGAACACCGGTGCCCCACCCGGTCGGCGGACCGGGCGGGGCACCGGAGCGTGGGCAGGGAGCGCCGCTCAGAGTTCGATGCGCTGCCCGGGCACGATGAGGTTGGGATCGGCGCCGATGACGGACTTGTTGGCCTCGTGGAGCTGCCGCCAGGTGGTCCCGTGCCGGGCGGCGATGCCGCTGAGCGTGTCGCCCTCACGAACGGTGTAGTCACCGCGGGACGAGTCGCGGTTCGTGTGTCCCGGTGAACGCTCCGAACTTTCCGAACCCTCCGACGTCTGCGCCGGAGTCGACGGGGCCGCCTTGGCGGCGGGGGCGCCCGAGCCGGCTGCGGAAGCCGCGGGTGCGCTGCCGGATGCTCCGGCCCGCGCCGAACAGGTCGGCCACGCGCCCCAGCCCTGCGCGCGCTGGACCTTGGTGGCCACCGCGATCTGCTGGTCCCTGCTCGCCTGGTCGGCCGTGGGCGCGTAGGCCGTACCGCCGTAGGCGCGCCAGGTGGAGGCGGCGAACTGCAGTCCGCCGTAGTAGCCGTTGCCGGTGTTGATGTGCCAGTTGCCGCCGCTCTCGCACTGGGCGATGCGGTCCCACACTCCACTGTCCGCCGCTGCGGCGTTGCCGGTCGCGGCCAGCAGTCCGAGCGGGGCGAGCAGTGCCGCCCCGGCGAGGACCGCCGTCGTACGAGTCCGGCTCCCGTTCGGAGCCTTCGGCGCCTTACGAGCGTTGTCGTGCGTGGTATCGGCACATTCGGACATGTAGTTCCCTCTCCAAGGACCCGGGGCCCCTCAAGGCGGTGCGCCACTCCCCACGCCACCGGGCGTGTGAGTAGCGCTCGCCCCGTCCGCCCGAGGATGGTGCTGCAAAGCTGGTTGGTGCGGTCGGCGGACGTACCCGAGCGGTGCTCGTTGCACACGGCCGAGGAATCTATGGACAGCGAGCAGTCGGCATCAACCAACTCCTCGTCACTCCAGGCCAGTTCGCAGTTACCCCCGGTATCGGCGAATTTCAGCCACCCACTTCATTCGCTGATTTCAGGATTTGTCGACCAACCACCCCTGCGATCTGTGACGCACCCCACGCAACCAACTACTGTGCATTTCCCTCCAGTTGACCGTGAGTGCGCAATTCCGCACCGGGGGTGACGGTGCGCGATGGATGGTTCGATTCCGTTCGCCCTTGTGCGTGACTCCCGCCACAGATCGTCCGTTGTCTTCTTCATGAGCCCGGGACCCGCCCGGTTCACGGGCCGGGAGCCACCCGGCCCCGCCACGCACCACATCCCGAGGGAGCCACCCGTGCCGCGCATGCTCGACGTCAGCGACGAGGTACGTGCCGAGATCGGCGACGAAGAGGCCGACCGGCTGCTCGCCGGAGAGAACGCCCCGGGCAGTTACGACTGCACCTCCTGCCGCACCCCGGGCGACTCCGAACAGGAGCGCACCAGCACCGTCCTGTTCATCGGGGACGAGACCGCCGTCCTCGCCTTCGCCCACGCCACCTGTCTGCCCTCCCAGGTCGTCCAGGTCACCGAGGAGCAGTTGCAGGGCGCCGTGAAGTCCATCACCGGCGACCGGGTCGACCTGGAGCCGGAGTCGATCGTGCCGGAGCAGGCCGTGCTCGGGGTCACCAGCGGACTGGTGCTGATCGCCGGGGAGTTGCACCCCGCCCTGGTGGTGGAGCCGACCGGGCCCATCGTGCGGCCCGGGGCGCTCGACACCGGCGACGACTTCCTGCCGCTGCTCATCGAGCAGGGGTTCATGCCGCTGGCGGAGCTGGCCGATGTGCCGCCGGTGCTGCACGGGTGGTCCGTACTGCTGGCCATGGGGCAGCTGCACGCGGTTCTGCAGCCGGGGCCGACCGGCGGGCAGCCGGTCGCGTGGTGGCAGGCGCATCAGCCTCTTCAGGTGACCGACGGTTGGCGGGCCGCGGCGAACAAGCATCAGCAGGTGCTGATGTTCGCGGCGCCGGTGGGTTCCATCGGACGCCAGCCTCGGGAGGACCTGCTTCGGGGGGCGCTGGACAAGGCGGCGGCCAACGGGAAGTTGGTCGGGGCCGCCCTGCCGCTGGCCGGGACCTGAGAACGCCGGACGGCAGCGGGCTGTACGGGTAGTGCGCCGCCCGCGCCTTCGATGAGCACGCGACCCTTCACACCGGCCGCATCCCTTCGAGCGCGGGGTCGTTTGGACATACGTGCATGCATACGACGTTCCCCGCCTCCAGGGCGGCTCATCGCCCACGCCGATCTACGACGCGCTGTACGCCGAGTACGTCAAGTCCTTCCGTTCGCTGCCGGGTGATCGCAGCGGGGAGGAGGACATGGGGTTCGTCGCGTTCGGGAACATGCAGCGCGGCAGTGGCTCGTACGGCGGCCACCGCCCGGGGTCGTTCAGCAGCTCGTACAGCGCCTACAGCGCGGGGGCCCACAGCGCCCGGCACGGCAGCAACGGCCAGCAGCCGCAGTGGCAGCGGGTCGGGCACATCGGCCCGCAGGGCGCGGGGATGCATCACGTGCCGGCCGCGCTGCCGCCGGCGCGCAGAGGCTGAGCACACGTCAAAGGGGCGGCCCTCACGGGCCGCCCCTTTGACGTGTGCTCGCTTACCTCTTGCCGCTACTTCTTCTTGCCGCGCTTCTCGCGCACCCGCACCGAGATGTGGATCGGCGTGCCCTCGAAGCCGAACTCCTCGCGCAGCCGGCGCTCGATGAAGCGGCGATAGCCCGCCTCGATGAAGCCGGAGGCGAAGAGCACGAACCGCGGGGGCTTGGTGCCGGCCTGCGTGCCGAACAGGATGCGGGGCTGCTTGCCGCCGCGGATCGGGTGGGGGTGGGCGGCGACGAGCTCGCCGAGGAAGGCGTTGAGCCGCCCGGTGGGGACCCGCGTCTCCCAGCCCGCGAGGGCCGTCTCGATCGCAGGGACCAGCTTGTCCATGTGGCGGCCGGTGGACGCGGAGACGTTGACCCGGGGCGCCCAGGCGACCTGGCCGAACTCGGTCTCGATCTCCCGCTCCAGGTAGTAGCGGCGCTCCTCGTCGAGGGTGTCCCACTTGTTGTAGGCGATGACCATCGCGCGGCCCGCCTCGACGGCCATCGTCACGATGCGCTGGTCCTGGACCGAGATGGACTCGGAGGCGTCGATCAGGATGACCGCCACCTCGGCCTTCTCGACGGCGGCAGCGGTGCGCAGCGAGGCGTAGTAGTCGGCGCCCTGCTGGAGGTGGACTCGCTTGCGGATGCCCGCCGTGTCGACGAACTTCCAGGTGATGCCACCGAGTTCGATGAGCTCGTCGACCGGGTCGCGGGTGGTGCCGGCCAGCTCGTTGACGACGACGCGCTCCTCGCCCGCCACCTTGTTCAGCAGGGAGGACTTGCCGACGTTCGGGCGGCCGATGAGCGCGATACGGCGGGGGCCGCCGATCCCGGCGCCGCCGAAGGTCTGCTCGGGCGCGTCCGGCAGGGCCTCCAGGACGGAGTCCAGCATGTCACCGGTGCCGCGGCCGTGCAGTGCGGAGACGGGGTGCGGCTCGCCGAGGCCCAGGGACCACAGGTAGGTCGCGTCGGCCTCACCGCTGGGGCCGTCCACCTTGTTGGCGCAGAGCACCACGGGCTTGCCGGCCTTGCGCAGCAGTCGTACGACGGCTTCGTCGGTGTCGGTGGCGCCCACCTTGGCGTCGACGACGAAGACGACGGCGTCGGCGGCCTCGATCGCGTACTCGGCCTGGGCGGCCACGGAGGCGTCGATGCCGAGGACGTCCTGCTCCCAGCCGCCGGTGTCGACGACCTTGAAGCGGCGGCCGGCCCACTCGGCCTCGTAGGTCACGCGGTCGCGGGTGACGCCGGGCTTGTCCTCGACGACGGCCTCGCGACGGCCGATGATGCGGTTGACGAGAGTCGACTTGCCGACATTCGGCCGGCCGACGACGGCGAGGACGGGCAGCGGTCCGTGACCGGCCGCCTCGATGGCACCCTCGACGTCCTCGAGGTCGAAGCCCTCTTCCGCGGCGAGCTCCATGAACTCCGCGTACTCGGCGTCGCCAAGCTCTCCGTGGTCGTGCCCGTCGGGCGAGCCCTCGGAGTGGATGTGGTCGTTCATGAAGTCCGTACCTCGTCGTTCATCGTGGTGATCGGTGGACCGCGCGGCTGTCGCCTGCTGATCCACTACTCAGTGTCGCCTAGCGACCGGTCAGTCGCCTTGCGTTTTCCAGGTGCGCGGTGAGCTGCTTCTGGATGCGCTCGGTCGCCTCGTCGAGCGCCTTGCGCGTACGCCGTCCGCTGCCGTCGCCCGCCTCGAAGGGGTCGCCGTACACGACGTCGACGCGGTGGCGCAGCGGCGGCAGCCCCTTTATCAACCGTCCCCGCTTCTCGGAACTTCCCAGCACGGCGACCGGGACGACGGGTGCCCCGGCGCGCACGGCGAAGTAGGCGAGCCCGGCACGCAGCGAGGCGAAGTCGCCCTCACCGCGGGTGCCCTCGGGGAAGATGCCGAGGACGCCGCCGTTGGACAGCACGTCGAGGGCCTGCGTTATCGCCGTGCGGTCGGCGGAGTGGCGGTCCACCTTCAGCTGACCGATGCCGGTCAGGAAGGGGTCGAGCGGGCCGATAAAGGCTTCCTTCTTGATCAGGAAGTGCACGGGCCGGGGCGACACGCCCATCACCATCGGCCCGTCGATGTTGTGGCTGTGGTTGACCGCGAAGATCACCGGCCCGGTCGGCGGCACCTTCCAGGCACCCAGGACCCGGGGCCGCCACAGCCCGTACATCAGGCCGACGCCGATGCGCCGCCCGACGTCGGCACCTCTCTCGGAAGGTGGGATCACTTTCCGGCCCGCTTCTCCTCGACGAGCGTGACGACGCACTCGATGACCTGCTGCAGCGTCAGCTCGGTGGTGTCCACCTCGACCGCGTCGTCCGCCTTGGCGAGCGGCGAGGTCTTGCGGCTGGAGTCCGCCGCGTCACGCTTGACCAGCGCCTCACGGGTGGCGTTGACGTCGGCACCCTTCAGCTCACCGCTGCGGCGGGCCGCGCGGGCCTCCGGGGACGCGGTGAGGAAGATCTTCAGGTCGGCGTCGGGCAGCACGGTCGTACCGATGTCACGGCCCTCGACGACGATGCCGCCCTCCGCGGAGGTCGCCAGGGAGCGCTGCAGCTCAGTGATCCGGGCCCGCACGTCCGGCACCGCGCTGACGGCGCTGACCTTGGAGGTGACCTCCTGGGTGCGGATCGGGCCGGACACGTCGGTGCCGTCCACGGTGATCGTCGGGTTGCCCGGCTCGGTGCCGGAGACGATCTCCGGCTTGCCGGCCACGGCGGCGATCGCGGTCGGGTCCTCGATGTCGATCCCGTTGGCCACCATCCACCAGGTGATCGCCCGGTACTGGGCGCCGGTGTCGAGGTAGCTCAGCCCGAGCTGCGCGGCAACGGCCTTCGACGTGCTCGACTTGCCCGTGCCGGAGGGGCCGTCGATGGCGACAATCACGGGCTTGGCGGCACCGTTTTCCACGGGAGGACACCTTCCAGATGCGGTGTGACGGGAGTGTGGGGACGCGAGGGCGCCCCGCACAAGGATACTGGGTGCGCGTCACTCGTCCGGCCGCCCGTGGCTCGTCCGGACGGCCACGGGGCACGGCGGTGCGGGCGGGACCCCTACTGACGGATCGCCCAGCCCCGCTCCCGCAACGCCGCCGACAGCACCGGCGCCGCCTTCGGCTCCACCATCAGCTGGACCAGACCCGCCTGCTGCCCGGTCGCATGCTCGATCCGTACGTCCTCGATGTTGACCCCGGCCAGCCCCGCGTCCGCGAAGATCCGCGCCAGCTGTCCCGGCTGGTCGTCGATGAGCACGGCGACGACCTCGTAGGTCCGGGGAGCGGCCCCGTGCTTGCCGGGTACGCGCACCTGCCCGGCGTTCCCCCGCCGCAGCACGCCCTCGATTCCGGACGTGCCCTCCAGCCGCTTGTCCTCGTCGGACGACTGCAGCGCCCGCAGGGCCCGCACCGTCTCCTCCAGGTCGGTCGCGACATCGGTGAGCAGGTCGGCGACGGGCCCCGGGTTCGCGGACAGGATGTCGATCCACATCCCGGGATCGGAGGCCGCGATCCGCGTCACGTCACGGATGCCCTGACCGCACAGCCGTACGGCCGTCTCCTCGGCGTTCTCCAGACGTGCGGCGACCATGCTGGACATCAGGTGCGGCATGTGGGACACGAGGGCCACCGCACGGTCGTGGGCGTCGGCGTCCATCACCACCGGCACGGCCCGGCAGTGCGAGACCAGCTCCAAAGCGAGGTTCAGCACCTCGGTGTCGGTGTCGCGGGTCGGAGTCAGCACCCAGGGGCGGCCCTCGAAGAGGTCGGCGCTCGCGGCCAGGGGGCCGGACTTCTCACGCCCCGACATGGGATGCGTACCGATGTACGACGACAGGTCGAGCCCGAGCGCCTCCAGCTCACGGCGTGGCCCACCCTTGACGCTGGCCACGTCGAGGTAGCCGCGGGCCACGCCCCGGCGCATGGCGTCGGCGAGCACTCCGGCCACGTGCGCGGGCGGGGCGGCGATGATCGCGAGGTCGACGGGGCCCTCGGGCGTCTCGTCCGTGCCGGCGCCGAGCGCGGCCGCCGTACGGGCCTGCTCGGGGTCGTGGTCGGCGAGGTGGACGACGACGCCCCGGGCCGCCAGCGCGAGGGCGGCGGACGTGCCGATGAGGCCGGTGCCGATGACGAGTGCGGTTCTCACTGGGCGATGTCCTTGCGCAGGGCGGCCGCGGCACCGAGGTAGACGTGCGCGATGCCGGCGCGGGGCTTGTCGGACTCGATGTGCGCGAGGACCCGTACGACCCGGGGCATGGCGCCGTCGATGTCCAGTTCCTGTGCGCAGATCAGCGGTACGTCGGCGAAGCCGTTGCCGAGCTTGCGGGCGGCGGCTGCCGGGAAGTCGCTGTGCAGGTCGGGCGTGGCCGTGAACCAGATGCTGATCAGATCGTCCGCGGTGAGGTCGTTCCGCTCCAGGATCGCGGTGAGCAGGGCCCCGACCTGCTCGTCCATGTGGCCGGCCTCGTCCCGCTCCAGTTGGACGGCCCCCCGGACCGCTCGTACCGCCACGGCGCTGCTCCTTGCTGACGTACGGATCGACTCTTCGGCTGTCCAGCCTAGTCAGCCCGGGTGCGGCCCAGGCATGTCGCCCGCCGGCTGAGACACCGAAGGGCACCGGAGTCGATCTGGGCCCCTGTCATCCGTGAGCTACCAGGCATACCAAATGCACCTTCTCTGCCACTCCGTCCCGTGTTGCTTCTTCTTGGAGGATTTCAGTGCAAAGATGCTGTTGATCCGCTCGAAGCGCTTCCGCCCTCTGGTTCTTCCGCACTTTCGGAGTGACGACATGACCTACCGTCCGACGCGGCGCACGATCCTCATCGCGACCGGCGTGACGGGTGCGACGGCGCTCGTCTCCGGCTGCGGCGATTCCGACGGCAACGGCGACACGACGCCGACCTCGACCACCGTCTCCCCCGGCCAGGACGGCGACGAGCTGGCCAGCACATCCGACATCCCGGTGGGCGGCGGCACGATCTTCAAGGACGAGAAGGTCGTGGTGACCCAGCCCCAGCAGGGCGAGTTCAAGGCCTTCTCCGCCATCTGCACCCACCAGCAGTGCCTGGTCGGCAGCGTCTCGGACGGGACGATCAACTGCCCTTGCCACGGCAGCAAGTTCAAGATCACGGACGGCGCGGTGGCCAACCCTCCGGCCACGAGGCCGCTCCCGGCGAAGAGCATCGTCGTGGAGGGAAATTCGATCCGGCTGGTGTGATCCTCCCCGTACGCTCCGGGGCATGCACCCCGAGTCCCTGGTCCGCGACCACACGATCTACGCCTGTGTGATGGGCTCGCGCGCCTTCGGTCTGGCGACGGACGGCAGCGACACCGACCGCAGGGGTGTGTTCCTCGCCCCCACGCCGCTCTTCTGGCGCTTCGACAAGCCGCCGACGCACATCGACGGCCCGCTGGAGGAGCAGTTCAGCTGGGAACTGGAGCGCTTCTGCGAGCTCGCCCTGCGCGCCAACCCGAACATCCTGGAGTGTCTGCACTCCCCGCTCGTGGAACACGTCGACGACACGGGCCGCGAGCTGCTCGACCTGCGCGAGGCGTTCCTGTCCCGCCGGGCCCTCGAGACGTTCACGCGCTACGCACTGGGCCAGCGCAAGAAGCTGGAGGCGGACGTCCGCTCCCACGGCGCCCCGCGCTGGAAGCACGCGATGCACCTCCTCCGCCTCCTGACGAGCGCCCGCGACCTGCTGAGCACCGGCCGTCTGACGATCGACGTCGGTGACGAGCGCGAGCCGCTGCTGGAGGTCAAGCGCGGCGAGGTCCCCTGGCCGGAGGTCGAGTGCAGGATGAGCCGCCTGGCGAGGGAGGCGGAGGAAGCCGCGCAGCACAGCCCGCTCCCGGCCGAGCCGGACCGCCGCCGGGTCGAGGACTTCCTGATCCGCGTCCGCCGCGCGTCAGCTCTCCAGCCGGGTCCGTACGACGAAGGCGTGCAGGGCGTCGTGGACGCCGGGAGCGTCGGGCAGCGCTGAGGCCGCCTGCGCCTCGTCCAGCACACCGTGCAGCCGCTCCACGTCGGCCGCCACGCGCGCCTGGTCGACGTCGGCGGCCCCGTGCTCCAGCGCCGCCTTGGCCGCGATCAGTTCCGGCAGATAGCCGGGTGCGTCGACCTCACCGGTCAGCGTGGGCAGATGCGCCTGCACCTCACCGCTGCGCATCAGATGCACGCCCGTGAGCAGCGCCCGGAAGGTGTAGAGCAGCGGCTTGAGCTCGCCGGTCTTCTCGAACAGCCGCCACTGGGTGCCCGCGAATCCCCGGTAGTGATGCGCGTGATGGCTGGTCAGCACCCCGGGCGCGAGGGCGACCAGCTCCCGGTGGGCGTCCGTGGTGTGCACGACGAGCGGTGAGAGCAGTTGCTCCAGCACGTAGCCGTTGCGGCGCAGCATCAGCCGTACGAACTTGCGCAGGTCGTGCGTGACCAGGTCCATCTCGACGCCGTCCCGGACCCACATCCGTGACCGCGTCTCGTCCGGCTCCCGCAGCCCGACGAGGTCGGCCACCGGCAGCAGGTGCACGCCCCGCAGGTCCACGTCCGAGTCGCGCGACGGAAAGCCGTACAGATGCGCGCCGGAGACGGTCGCGAACAGCACCGGGTCGGGCTGCTCGGCGACGACGGGCGCGAGGTCGATGTCCAGGGCGTCGATCATCCGTCAAGCGTCCCAGAGCGCTCCGAGAGTCAGCAGATCGCCCCGGTACTCGATCCGGTCCGCCCACCGGGTCGGCCAGGCGTCGGCGCCCAGATACGCGCCCGCGAAGGCCCCCGTCAGGCAGGCGATCGAGTCCGAGTCGCCCGACGTACAGGCGGCCCGGCGCAGCGCCGCCAGCGGCTCGTCGACGAACCACAGGAAGCACAACAGGCCGCAGGCCATGGCCTCTTCGGCGATCCAGCCCTCGCCGGTGGCCAGGCAAGGATCGGTCTCGGGCGACACGGTCCGTACGGCGTCCTGGACGCGGTCCAGGATCCCCAGGCACTCGTCCCAGCCTCGCGTGATGAAGTGCTCCGGGGTGGGGTCCTGGCTGCGGGTCCACAGGTCGCCGAGCCAGCGCTCGTGGTAGCGGGTGCGGTTCTCGTAGGCGTACGAACGCAGCAGCCCCACCAGTCCGGTCGGCTCGGCGCCCTGGGCGAGCAGTCGTACCGCGTGCGCGGTCAGGTCGGAGGCGGCGAGGGCTGTCGGGTGCCCGTGGGTGAGCGCGCACTGCAACTGGGCGGCGCCCGCGCGTTGTTCGTCGCTCAGGCCGGGGACGAGCCCGACCGGCGCGACACGCATGTTGGCGCCGCAGCCCTTGGAACCGATCTGACTGGCGTCCTGCCAGGGCCTGCTCTCGTCCTTCAGCAGATCGCAGGCGACCAGGCAGGTGCGGCCGGGCGCGCGGTTGTTCTCCGGTGACTGGTACCAGTCCACGAACTCCTCGCGCACCGGCCGCTCCAGCCGCTTCGGCCCGAGCACCCCGCGGTCCATCGCCGTCCGCAGCCCCTTCCCCAACGCCAGCGTCATCTGCGTGTCGTCGGTGACGATCGCTGGCGTCGGCAGCTCCATCTCGCGCCACGGCCCGCACTTGGCGAGGATCGACGGGACGTCGTTGAACTCGGTCGGGAAGCCGAGGGCGTCCCCGAGGGCGAGGCCGAGCAGGGAGCCCGTGGCGGCGCGCTTGCGGACGGTGGTCGTGGTCATGCGGGGCGTCCTTCCGGGGTGGGCCGCAGCAGGGGCGGGTGGAGCGTGGCGGCGGTACCGGCGCGGTACAGCGCGGCCGGTTTGCCGCGGCCGCCGGTGAGCCGGGCCGCGCCGGGCACGGGTTCGACGAAGCCCGGCGTGGCGAGCACCTTGCGGCGGAAGTTGGGCCGGTCGAGGGCGGTGCCCCACACCGTCTCGTAGACCTGTTGCAGCTCGCCGAGCGTGAACTCGGGCGGGCAGAAGGCGGTGGCGAGGCTGGAGTACTCGAGTTTGCCGCCGACGCGTTCATGGGCGTCGGCCAGGATCCGGTCGTGGTCGAAGGCGAGCGGACGTGCCGTGTCGTACGGCACCCAGCGTGCCTGTGCCGCGTCGCTGCCGCCGTGCGGTTCGGGCGGGTGGGGCAGCAGGGCGGTGAAGGCGACCGTCACCACCCGCATGCGGGGGTCGCGGTCGGGTTCGCTGTAGGTCCGCAGCTGCTCCAGGTGCAGTCCGGAGACGTCCGACAGTCCGGTCTCCTCGGCGAGTTCACGCCGGGCGGCGGTCTCCGCCGACTCGTCCGGCTGCACGAACCCGCCGGGGAGCGCCCAGTGGCCCTGGTACGGCTCCTGCCCGCGCTCGACGAGCAGGACGTGCAGGACGCCGTCGCGGATGGTGAGGACGGCGAGGTCGGCGGTGACGGCGAAAGGTTCGTGGGCGTACTTGTCGTAGTCCATGCGAACCCACCCCCCTTTATAGTCAGTACGACTATAAAGGGGGGTGGGGTGGTGCCGCAAGCCCCGGCCCGGTGACGACTAGGCCCGCGCGCGGGAGGGCGCGAACGCCGCCACCCCCGCTCCCACGGCCGCCGCGGACGCCGTCACCCACAGCGCCGCCCCGGCTCCGTCGATGAACGCCTCCGGCGAGCCGTAGCCGCCGTACGTGGTGAACACGGCCGCGGCGACGGCGATCCCGAAGACGCCGCCCAGCTCGCGCAGCGCGTTGTTGACGCCGGCCGCGACGCCCGCGTCGCCCAGCGGGACGGACGAGGTCACGGCGTTGGCCACGCTCGGGAACACCATGGAGATGCCGACGCCCGCGACGATCAGCGGGACGACGAGGCTGCCGTATCCCACGCCGGGTTCGACCAGCCAGGCCAGCAGCGCGAGGCCCGTCGCCTGGAGCACCAGGCCGCCGAACATGAACGGCCGGGTCCCGAACCGGTCGGCGAGCGCTCCGGCGACCGGCGCGATCAGCAGGGGCGTGGCGTTCCAGACCAGAATCCGCACGCCCGCCTCCAGCGGGGAGTAGCCGAGGCCGAGCTGGAAGAGCTGCGTGATCATGAACAGGGCGCCGAGCAGCGAGGCGAAGAGGAGGAACGCGCAGGCGTTGGCGGTCGAGAAGCCGCGCCGCCGGAAATGGGACAACGGCAGCATCGGATAGCGGGCCCCGTTCTTCTCCCAGCCCAGGAAGGCCGCAGCGAACACGATCCCGGCGGCCAGCGCGGTCAGTACCTCCGCGCTCCCCCAGCCCGCCTCGGGCGCCCGCACCGGCGCCCAGGCCAGGCCCGTCAGGCCCACGGCCGCCAGCACCAGCCCGACGAGGTCGAGCTGGGGGCGGGTGCCGTGGCTCTCGCGCAGCCTGCGGGCGGCGAGGGGGATCATGGCCAGCCCGATGGGCACGTTCAGCCAGAAGATCCACTGCCAGGACAGGCCCTCGGTGACGGCCCCGCCCAGCACCGGCCCGGCGGCCACCCCGAGTCCGGTCACGCCGCCCCACAGGCCGATGGCGACGCCCCGCTTCTCGGCCGGGAACGCCTCGCTGATCAGGGTCAGCGTGAGCGGCAGCAGCACGGCGGCTCCTGCGCCCTGCAGCAGGCGCGCACCGATGAGCTGACCCGGGCCCGTGGCGAGGGCCGCCGCGGCCGAGGCGAGCGTGAAGACGGCGAGGCCCACGACATACATCCGCCGCCGCCCGAACCGGTCGCCCAGCGCGGCACCGGTCAGAGTCAGGCAGGCGAAGACGAGGTTGTAGGCGTTGATCGTCCACTCCAGCTCGGACAGGCTCGCCCCGAAGTCGGCCCGCAGCGCGGGCAGCGCGGTGGCGACGACCACGACGTCGAGGGAGCACAGCAACGCGCCGAGCCCGGCGAGGGCGACCGTCCACCCGCGGCGCGTGGGCGCCGGTACGGCGGATGCCGGCAGGAGAGGGGCTTTCAGCGTCTCGGTCATGACGATGCCTTCCGTGAGATCACGAGGGGTCACTCACGGAAGGCAGACCGGGCTCACTGCGGAAAGGAATCGCGGCGGCCCAGGAAGGCCAGCAGCCGGACGTCGGCACGCGCGCGTGGCGGCACCTCGACCCGCGGGCCGAACCGCACGCCCCGGTCCTCCTCGGCGACCACGCAGCGGGCGATGCTCAGCAGCTCGGCCGCGAGCGGGAGCGGGATGGGATGGGGCCGACCGCAGGCCTGCGCCACGTCCCACCCGTGCACGGCGATCTCGACGGCGCCCACGGCGGCCATCACGCGTACGTCCAGCGGCCGTTCACCGACCAGGACACGTTCCTCGGCGGGTCCGGCCGACCAGGCGCCGAGCACCGCGCACGCGCGCGTACGGAAGCCGCAGGCCCGGTCGGCGCGCGGGAGCAGCCCGATCCGCCCGCCGGTCAGGCCCTCGTACAGCGCGTCCAACGAGTCGTCGAGATGCCCGAGCAGCTCCCCGAGGTCCCACTCGGCGCAGGGAGTCCCGCGCGTCAGGCTCGCGGACCCGGACCCGGCGACGCTGCCCAGTGCGTAGGCGAGCGAACGCTCCAGCAGTTCCCCGGAGTTCATGACAGCTCCTTGGGCATCCCGAACCGGTCGAGCAGGTCCGCCGGCTCGAGGAAGGCCGTGATCCGGGCGAGGAGCCCTTCCCGCACCGTGAGCACCTGCAGGGAGTGCGCTCGCAGGACGTCGTCCTCCCCGCGGACGTACATCGCCACCGCCGGCTGCCCGTTCGCGCGCGTGCGCAGCATCCGCAGGGTGCCCTTCTCGTGGACACGGGCGTGCAGGAACCGCAGCACGTCCTCCTTGCCGCTGTACCACTCCAGGAAGGGCGGCATCTCCAGCTCGACGCCGTCCTGAAGGAGCTCGATCAGGGTGCCCAGGTCGGCGTTCTCGAAGGCGGCCACGTACCGGTCGAGAACCTCGCGGTCGGCGGCGCCCTGTGGTTCCTGGACGAGGTCCTCGTCGGGAGCCACCTCGTCGAGACGGGCACGCGCGCGCTGGAGGCTGCTCTTCACCGCCGCCGTCGAAGTGCCGAGCAGGGCGGCCACCTCGGGCGCCCGCCAGGCCAGCACGTCCCGCAGGATGAGGACGGCCCGCTGCCGCGCGGGCAGCTGCTGAAGGGCCGCGACCAGAGCGAGGCGCAGACTTCCCCGCGCGGCGACGACGCCCGCCGGGTCGACCAGCGCGTCAGGCAGCGGCTGGAGCCACGGAACGTCCGTCACAGGGGCCCTCAGCGGCTCCTCAGGCGCCTCGGCGGGCCCGCCGAGCCCCGAGGGCAGCGGACGGCGCGCACGGCCCTCCAGCGCCGTCAGGCACGTGTTGGTGGCGATCCGGTGCAGCCACGTCCGCAGGGACGCCCGGCCCTCGAAGCCGTCGTAGGACCGCCAGGCCCGCAGATACGTCTCCTGCACCAGGTCCTCGGCCTCGTCGACCGACCCCAGCATGCGGTAGCAGTGTGCGAGCAGCTCCCGCCGGTACGGGTCGGTCAGCCGGACGAACTCGTCACGGTCCGCAGTGGTCGTACTCATCCCCGCTCCCTCCGTCACCGATACAGACCGGTGGAGCGGCGAAAACGAATCGGCCGGCCCCGGAGCACATCCGGAACCGGCCGATTCGCGCGCATGGGACCGAGGCCCGGCCTACAGATCGACTTCCTTCATCAGCATGCCGACCTCGGTGTTCGACAGCCGCCGCAGCCAGCCCGACTTCTGGTCGCCCAGCGTGATCGGCCCGAATGCGACGCGCACCAGCTTGTCGACCGGGAAGCCCGCCTCCGCCAGCATGCGGCGCACGATGTGCTTGCGGCCCTCGTGCAGGGTGACCTCGACCAGGTAGTTCTTGCCGGTCTGCTCGACGACCCGGAAGTGGTCGGCGCGTGCGTACCCGTCCTCCAGCTGGATGCCGTCCTTGAGCTGCTTGCCCAGGTCGCGCGGGATCGGGCCCACGATGTGCGCGAGGTAGACCTTCTTCACGCCGTACCGGGGGTGGGTCAGCCGGTGCGCCAGCTCGCCGTGGTTGGTGAGCAGGATGACGCCCTCGGTCTCGGTGTCGAGCCGCCCGACGTGGAAGAGCCGCGTCTCCCGGTTGGTGACGTAGTCACCGAGGCACTGCCGGCCCTCGTTGTCCTCCATCGTCGAGACGACACCGGCAGGCTTGTTCAGCGAGAAGAACTGGTACGACTGCGTCGCGACCGTCAGGCCGTCGACCTTGACCTCGTCCTTCTCCGTGTCGACGCGCTTGCCCTGCTCGAGGACGATCTCGCCGTTGACCTCGACCCGGGCCTGCTCGATCAGCTCCTCGCAGGCCCGCCGCGAGCCGTAACCCGCGCGCGCGAGGACCTTCTGCAACCGCTCGCCCTCCTGCTCGGCGCCCGGGAAGGTCTTGGGCAGCTTGACGTCCTTCTTGCCGGCGTAGCGCTCGCGGTTGCGCTCCTCGGCCCGCGCGTCGTACTCGCGGGACGTCGCCGGAACCGAACGGCCCCGGCCGGTGCCCTGGGCCTGCTTGGGGCCGCCCTTGGCGCCGCCGCGCGCCGCGGGGCCACGCCCCGACTTCGGGCCGTCCTGGGTGGCGCCGGGGCCCACGTCGTAGCGCCGCTCCTCGGGGCGCGGCCTCTTCGGCCGGCCGCCCTGCTTGTCGTCGCGGTTGCCACCGGCGCCACGGGGGTTACCGCGGCCACCGCTGCTTCCGCCGCGGCCGCCGCTGTTGCCACCACGGCTCCCGCCGTTGTTTCCGCTGCTGTTCCTGCCGCTGCTGCTTCGCATCAAAATTCCGTCTGGTCGTCTACGTCGTCGGTGCCCCGGGGTGCCGGGACCCCCGGACCGTCATCGGGAGCGTCCGGGTCGAACGACGGAACACCTTCCTGGGTCTCGGCCTCGATCGCCTCCGCCTCCGGGAGGAAGGGCGCGAGCTCCGGGAGCTCGTCCAGACCGCGCAGGCCCATCCGCTCCAGGAAGTAGTTCGTCGTCCTGTACAGGATCGCACCTGTTTCGGGTTCCGTGCCCGCCTCCTCGACCAGCCCGCGCTGCAGGAGGGTGCGCATCACACCGTCACAGTTCACTCCGCGCACGGCCGAGACCCGGCTACGGCTGACCGGCTGGCGGTACGCGACCACCGCGAGCGTCTCCAGGGCGGCCTGCGTGAGCCGGGCCGTCTGGCCGTCGAGCACCAGCCGTTCAACGGCGGCCGCGTACTCGGCGCGGGTGTAGAAACGCCAGCCGCCGGCCACGAACCGCAGCTCGAAGCCTCGCCCCTGCACGGCGTACTCGTCGGCCAGCTCCCGCAGGGCATCCGCGATCTGCCGGCGGGGCCGCTCCAGGAGCTTCGCCAGGCGCTCCTCGGTCGCGGGCTCGTCCACGACCATGAGCATCGCCTCCAGGGCGGGCTTCAGGTCGAGGTCCGCGACGCCGCGCAGGCCGGCCGGAAGCTCGGTGGTCTCCTCACTCACGCCTTCTTCTCCTCCTTGGGCGGCTCGGGCGGCCGGTCGAACTCGTCGGTCACCAGGGGCGCCTCGTCCCCTTCCCCACCGGTCCAGCGCACGATGAGCTCGCCGAGAGCGATCTCCTGGTCCAGGGCTACCGCCTTCTCGCGGTAGAGCTCCAGCAGAGCCAGGAACCGCGCCACCACGGTGAGGGTGTCGTCGGTGTCCTCGACCAGGGAACGGAAGCTGGCCTCGCCGAGCTCCTTCAGCCGCGCGACGACGATCCCCGCCTGCTCCTGCACGCTGACGAGCGGCGCGTGGATGTGATCGACGTACACCTGCGGCTTGGGCTTGGGCTGCATCGCCTTGACCGCGAGCCTGGCGAAACCTTCCGCCCCGATGCTGATGACGACCTCGGGCAACAGCTCGGCGTGCTGCGGCTCCAGCCCGACGGTCCGCGGATAGCGCCGGGCCTCGTCGTCCAGCCGCCGGTTGAAGATGTCGGCGATCTGCTTGTACGCCCGGTACTGCAGCAGCCGCGCGAACAGCAGATCCCTCGCCTCCAGCAACGCGAGATCGGCCTCGTCCTCCACCTCGGCGGCGGGCAGCAGCCGCGCGGCCTTGAGGTCGAGCAAAGTCGCCGCGACGACAAGGAACTCGGTCGTCTCGTCGAGGTCCCAGTCCGGCCCCATCGCCTTGATGTGCCCCATGAACTCGTCGGTCACCTTGGACAGCGCCACTTCGGTGACATCGAGCTTGTGCTTGGAGATCAGCTGGAGGAGGAGGTCGAACGGGCCCTCGAAGTTGGAGAGACGGACCTTGAAGACGCCGTCGTCGGGTTCTTGGCGGTCGGGTTCTTGGCGCTCGGGCTCTTGGCGCTCGGGCTCCGGGCGCTCGGGCTCCGGGCGCTCGGGCTCCGGGCGCTCGGGGGCTGCTTCCGCGGGTTCGGTAGCAGGCGGCGCGCCGCCGTCACCGCCCCCGTTGTGCCCACCGGCCGGAGCCCAGGACTCGGCCTCAGCCGAAGACTCGCTCTCCGCCGCAGGCGGAGCAGGCACCGCCTCCGCAGGAGGCGACAGGACCGGCTCGACCCGCGGAGCGCCCGGCCCCCGCCCCAGCGCACGACGACGACCACCGGATGCACCGGCACTGGCGGCGGGAACGTCGTTCGAGGTCATAGCCCTCGCAGGCTACCGCTACCGCCCGCGAAGCCGTCGTACCAGGATGCTGGCGTCTCCCCGGCTCTCCAGATCCGCGAGCACCACGGCCACCGCCTCGCGGACGATCCGCCCGCGGTCCACGGCCAGCCCGTGCTCACCGCGGAGCACCAGACGCGCGTGCTCCAGGTCCATGAGCTCCTCGGCGGAGACGTACACGGTGATCTTCTCGTCGTGCCGCTCGCGACCACTGGGCCGGCGCGAGGCCTGCCGTCCGCGCTTGCGCGGCGCGGCGGAGGCGGCGGCAGAAGCAGCCGCACCGGACGGGGCAGTACCGCCGCCGGCATTCGCGGACGCCCCGGCAGAACCTTCCTGCGCCCCCTGCTGCCGAGCCGAGCGCTCCGCGGCGGCGGCCCGGCTGCGCGACTCACCGGCGTCGACGGACTCGGCATCGGCCGCCACATGCTCCGCGCCGTCACCGTCTCCGCCCTGCGCGGGCACCGACTGCGGCGCGTCCTCGGCGGCGGCGTTGTCGCTCTCCCCCGCGGGGGCCGGCACCCGGGCCTCGCCGTTGGCCGGGCGCCGGGGAGTGGACGGCTGGAGCGCCATACCCCCTGTCGTGCGGAACAGTTCGTCGGCCCCCGGCAGACTCACTCGGCGTGACACCGGGCGAGCACCTCCCTGGCGAGCTGACGATAGGCGGCGGCGCCGACGGAGTTGGAGGCGTACGTGGTGATCGGTTCACCGGCGACCGTGGTCTCCGGGAAGCGGACCGTGCGCCCGATGACCGTGTGGTAGACGTGATCGTCGAACGCCTCGACCACTCGGGCCAGGACCTCGCGGCTGTGCACCGTGCGCGAGTCGTACATCGTGGCGAGGATCCCGTCGAGCTCCAGCTCGGGGTTGAGCCGCTCCTGGACCTTCTCGATGGTCTCCGTCAGCAGTGCGACACCGCGCAGGGCGAAGAACTCGCACTCCAGGGGCACGATCACCTTGTGAGCGGCCGTCAGCGCGTTCACCGTGAGCAGGCCCAGCGAGGGCTGGCAGTCGATCACGATGAAGTCGTAGTCCGGCAGCAGTGGCTTCAGGGCGCGCTGCAGTGTCGACTCGCGCGCGACCTCGCTCACCAGCTGGACCTCGGCGGCCGACAGGTCGATGTTGCTCGGGAGCAGGTCCATGTTCGGGACCGCTGTCTTCAGGAGCACCTCGTCGGCCGACATCCCCCGCTCCATGAGCAGGTTGTAGACCGTGAGGTCGAGCTCCATCGGATTGACGCCGAGGCCGACCGAGAGCGCGCCCTGAGGGTCGAAGTCGACGAGCAGGACCCGGCGTCCGTATTCCGCGAGCGCGGCACCCAGGTTGATGGTCGACGTCGTCTTGCCGACGCCGCCCTTCTGGTTGCACATCGCGATGATCTTCGCGGGGCCGTGGTCGGTCAGCGGACCCGGGATCGGGAAGTACGGCAGCGGACGCCCGGTCGGGCCGACGCGCTCACGGCGCTGGCGGGCAGCGTCGGGCGCGAGCGTGGCCGCGTACTCGGGGTCGGGCTCGTACTCCGCGTCGGGGTCGTAGAAGTGCCCGTCGGGCAGTTCGTCGTAGGCGGCGAGTTGGTTGTGGGGCGCGCCACTTCCGTCGCCGGCCATGGCGTTCACGTGATGGCCATCCATGCTCTGGTGTGCTGTCTGAGTCACCCCTGTGCTCCGGTGACCCTGATGGGCTGCGAAGGTGCGCACCGCAACGGAGCCGACAGCCTCGAATCCCGCGGGACCCTGGCCCCGTACCGGCATTCCTGGTTGACCACCCCCGGGAGAAAATGTCGACTCATTCACAAGTCGTCTTACCTCCTTGGTGACCAGGAAACTTCTAGACAGGTCAGCGTTGCACCATGCTGACAGTCGGCGACTCTATGGCGTGTCGGTGGTCCGCAGCAACACAATCCGCCGTACCGAGCAGATGTGTCGACAATGAAACATCTCGCTGTCAAGGGCGTACGGCCGTCGCACAGCAGGTTTCACCGGTGTGCGAATCGGTCGAAGGGTTGCGTTCGAGGCGAGTTGACCGAGAGTCGCAAAGTGACCATACACACATCCGGCCGGACCTTTTCGGGCAAGGTCCGGCCGGGTGCGTGCGGTTGACGACAGATGTTGACGTATCGCCTTTACCAGAAAGTGACTTAGCCGATCGGCTCAGCCGAGCAGCGAGGCGAGCTCCACGTGCTCCAGGCCGTGCGCCTCCGCGACCTGCCGGTAAACCACCTTGCCGTCATGCGTGTTGAGGCCCCTGGCCAGCGCGGGGTCACGGCGCAGCGCCTCGACCCAGCCGTGGTTGGCCAGTTCGATGATGTACGGCAGCGTGGCGTTGGTCAGCGCGTAGGTGGACGTGTTGGGCACCGCGCCGGGCATGTTGGCGACGCAGTAGAAGACCGAGTTGTGGACCGGGAAGGTCGGCTCGGCGTGCGTGGTGGGACGCGAGTCCTCGAAGCAGCCGCCCTGGTCGATCGCGATGTCGACAAGAACACTTCCCGGCTTCATCCGGGAGACCAGCTCATTTGTGACCAGCTTCGGGGCCTTGGCGCCCGGGATGAGGACGGCACCGATGACGAGGTCGGCCTCGAGGCAGGCCTTCTCCAGCTCGAAGGCGTTGGAGACGACGGTCTGGATCTTCGTACCGAAGACCTTGTCCGCCTCCTTGAGCTTGTTGATGTCCCTGTCGAGCAGGGTCACGTGGAAGCCCATGCCGATGGCGATCTGCGCGGCGTTCCAGCCGGAGACACCGCCGCCGATGACGACGGCCTTGCCGGCCAGCACGCCGGGGACACCGCCGGGCAGAACACCCCGGCCGCCGTTCGCGGCCATCAGGTGGTAGGCGCCGACCTGCGGGGCGAGGCGGCCCGCGACCTCGGACATGGGCGCGAGCAGCGGCAGGGCCCGGGTGGGCAGCTCGACCGTCTCGTAGGCGATCGCGGTGGTGCCGGACTCGATGAGCGCGTCCGTGCACTCCTTGGAGGCGGCCAGGTGCAGGTAGGTGAAGAGCGTCTGGTCCTTGCGGAGGCGGTGGTACTCCTCGGCGATGGGCTCCTTGACCTTCAGCAGCAGGTCGGCGGCGGCCCACACCTCGTCGGCGGTCGGAAGGATCTGGGCGCCTGCGGAGACGTACTCGCTGTCCGGGATCGACGAGCCGACACCGGCGCCCTGCTCGATGACGACCTGGTGGCCGTGGCGCACCAGCTCGTGCACGCCTGCGGGGGTGATGGCCACCCGGAACTCGTTGTTCTTGACCTCGCGGGGGATGCCGACCTTCACGTCGATCACGGTCCTTGGCTCAGAGGGTGTGGGGCATTACAAGACATACCCAGGCATGCGGGGGCACACCGGGAGACACCGCAGCGAAGGCGCGGCAGAGCCAGTCTAATGAAGGCGTTCTCCCTGTCTAGCCTTTCATTGCATCAATCTTCTGCGGATGCACTACGGATTTCGCAGGCATTGGTGTCCTGTTCCGGCTCGAAACCCTCTTGTCCGGGCTCAGACTCGGCCGCATCGCAGTCCTCGGGCTGCTCTCCCAGCATCCGCTCGGCGGCGCCTCGGTGCAGCTGCGCCGCCGTGGGATCGCCGAGGTGCTCCAGCGTGTCGGCGAGCCGCAGGTGCAGCGCACCCTGCAGCCGTACGTCCTCGGCGCGCCGCGCCCACTCCACCGCCTCCTGGCAGGTGCGCAGTGATTCCTCGGGACGGCCGGCGTACTCCTGCACCCGCGCCAGCTCGCTCAACGCCCGGGCGTGACCGGCGACATCGCCGTTCTTGCGGTGCCCGGTGACCGCGGACCGCCAGTTGCGCAGCGCGTCGCCGTACCGGCCCGCATAGGTGTGCGCCTCGGCGATGCGGCCGTACAGCCGGGCGGCGTCGGCCCGCTCGCCCCGGGCCAGCCGCTCGGCCAGCGCGCGGCCGAACCAGTCGGCGGCCCTGTCGTAGTCCCCGAGCTCCAGGTGGGCGCCGCCTACGGATTCCATCGCGCGGCCGGTCGCATACGGGTCATTTGCTTCCCACCCGGCGTCCAGCGCGGCCCGGAACCGCACCAGCGCCTTGCGGGTACGTCCCGTCCGGGCGTCGAGATCGCCGAGGTTCAGCAGGGCCGCGGCCTTCTCGCGGGGCAGCTGCCGGCGCTCGGCCACGTCGAGGACCAGTCCGTGGATGTCGTACAGGTCACCGGCGGCCGCCTGGGTGCCGAAGTGCGCGGCCATCGCCCTGACCAGCTGGGACATCAGGCGCCTGGCGAGCGTGTCCAGCTCCCCGTCGGCGACCGCGGCCCGTGCCGAGGCCAGCAGGGCGGGCCTGCGGATACTGAGCCACTCGGCGGCTGCCCGGGGGTTGGGGAAGCGCAGGGCGCGGGGCGTGCCGAGGAGCTTCTGCCGGGTCTCGGGGTTGTCGGTCTCGGTGATCGCGCGGCAGGACTGCAGCAGCCGTACGGTCCGCTCCAGCATCCGGGCGCGGGCGAGCTGAAGCTCGGCGGGCCGGTCCTGGGTCTCGGTGAGGGCCCTCAGAAGCCGGTGCAGACAGGCCGGCACCTCGTACTGCGGCAGCGGCGAGTCGACGACCTGCAGCAGGCCGAGGGCGACGAGGTCGTCCAGGATGGCGTGGGCCCCGTCCACCGAGGAGCCGGCGAGCGCTGAGGCGGTGTGCGGGTCGACGAGGCCGCCGGGGGCCAGCGAGAGCAGCCGCAGCATCCGGGCGGCCGGGGTCGGCAGGCCCGCGTAGGCGAGTCGGAAGACCCTGCCGAGCGGTGTGCCGTCCTCGCCCTCGGCGTGCAGCTGCTTGGCGAGGTCGGCGACGGCCGCCTTGGGCCGGGCCGCGAGCCAGCCGCCGGCCAGCATCAGCGCGGCCGGCTGGCCCTGGCACACCTCCACGAGGTCCTCGGCGGCCCGTGGGTCGACGGTGATACGCACCGAGCCGGCGTGCCGGGACAGCAGCTCCACGGCCGACTTGGTGTCGAGGCCGCCGAGCGTGCAGGGCCGCACGTCCGAGATCCCGGTGAGCGGGCCGCTGGAGACGGCGACGGCCAGGCACTCCGGAGTGTCCGGCAGCAGCGCGTCGACCTGCTCGGCGCGGGCCGCGTCGTCGAGCAGAAGCAGGACCCGGCGGTCGGCCAGGGTCTCGCGGAGCACCGCCGTGAGGTCGTCCGCGGCGGCGCCGGCCGGTGCCGGCCGGTCCAGGGCGGTGAGCAGCTCGCGGGCGGTGCGCTCGACGGGGACGGGAGTGCCGTCGGGGTCGCTGAGGCGGGCCCGCAGGACTCCGTCGCCGTAACGGTCCGCCACCTGCCGTACGAGTTCCCCGGCGAGCGCCGTGCGCCCCGAGCCGGGGCGGCCCGCGATGAGCAGTACGCGCGCGCGTGGCGCCTTGCGGCCGGAGAGGGTGTCCAGGCCCGCACGCTCGATGTCGGCGAGGAGTTCCTTCAACTCGCGTGTACGGCCCAGGAATTGGCGCCCTGCGGGGGCCTGCCGCGACGCCTGCACGCCGCCTGTGTCCACGACCTGATCCGTCACGGGCCACACTCCCGTCCCACGCACACGCAAGCCCGCCGGGACTCCGGTTCGGGCGTAATCAGAGCCTAGTTCACGCTCTGCTACGTTCCGGGCGGAGCGTGGCGGGCACGGCGAGGACGTCCCTCGATCGGATCAGCCGATCTTCACACCGAAGGCGGGTCGGTTTCGTTCGGGACGCGCGGTCTTCGTTCAGGCCTCGAAGGGTCGCGCCGGCCAGGGCGCCTCCGCCGTGCGCAGCGCGTCGAGCCCGTCGCCGTTGCGCGCGGCGACCAGCGACAGCACACCCACGACGAGGCAGTTGTTGTGCACGTAGCCCGCGAGCACACCCCGGACCAGTTCGTCGACCGGCACGCGCGCGTGCTCCATGTCGGCCTCCTCGTCCTCCACCTCGAAGCGATCGCCGTCGGCCTCGGACAGATCACGGGCGAGGAAGATGCGTACGGCCTCGTCGCAGCCGCCGGGGGTGGTGTAGACGTCGGTCAGCACCCGCCAGTCCCCGGCCTTGACGTGGGCCTCCTCGTACAGCTCGCGCTGGGCGGCGTGCAGCGGGTTCTCACCGGGGATGTCGAGCAGGCCGGCCGGGATCTCCCACAGCTTCTGCCGTACCGGGTGGCGGTACTGCTTGATGAGCAGGACACGGTCCTCGGGGTCCAGGGCGAGCACGGCCACGGAGCCCGGGTGGACCTGGTAGTCGCGGCGGACGACCGAGCCGTCGGGCATGACCACGTCGTCCGTGCGGACGGAGGTCTTGTTGCCCACGAAGGGGGTGTCCGTCGCCCGGATCTCCCACTCCTGCGGGGTGTCCTTGATCGTCATGCCCTGACCTTCCACACGCTTCAAAAAAGAACCCGGCAAAGAAAACCGGGGTGCCCACCTTTGAAGGTTTGCACCCCGGCCACCGTACAACTCTCGTGTTACTTCGAATTCTTACGCTCGACAGCGGCCTTGACGAGCCCGGCGAACAGCGGGTGCGGTCGCGTCGGGCGCGAGCGCAGCTCCGGGTGGGCCTGCGTGGCCACCAGGTAGGGGTGGACCTCGCGCGGGTACTCCACGTACTCGACGAGCTTGCCGTCCGGCGACGTGCCGGAGAACAGGATGCCCGCCTTCTTCTCCAGCTCCGCCCGGTAGGCGTTGTTCACCTCGTACCGGTGACGGTGGCGCTCCTCGACGTACTCCTTGCCGTCGTACACCTCGCGCACGATCGAGCCCTCGGCCAGCTTCGCCGGGTACATGCCGAGGCGCATGGTGCCGCCCATGTCACCCTCACCGGCGACGATGTCGAGCTGCTCGGCCATCGTCGAGATGACGGGGTGGGAGGTGGCCGGGTCGAACTCGGTGGAGTTGGCGTCGCCGATGTCGGCGAGGTTGCGGGCCGCCTCGACCACGATGCACTGCAGACCCAGGCACAGGCCGAGCAGCGGGATCTTGTTCTCGCGGGCGTACTTGATCGCGCCGACCTTGCCGAGCACACCGCGGTCGCCGAAGCCGCCGGGGATGCAGATGCCGTCGACGTCGGCGAGCTGCTGCTTGGCGCCGGCCGGGGTCTTGCAGTCGTCGGAAGTGACCCACTTGATCTTCACGCGGGCCTTGTTGGCGAAGCCGCCGGCCCGCAGCGCCTCGGTCACCGACAGGTAGGCGTCGGGCAGGTCGATGTACTTGCCGACCAGCGCGAGGGTGATCTCGTGGTCGGGGTTGTGCACGCGGTCGAGCAGGTCGTCCCAGGTCGTCCAGTCCACGTCACGGAACGGCAGGTCCAGCTTTCGGACGACATAGGCGTCCAGGCCCTCGCCGTGCACGGTCTTGGGGATGTCGTAGATGGAGCGGGCGTCGGGGCAGGCGACCACGGCCGCCTCGTCGACGTCGCACATCAGCGAGATCTTGCGCTTGATCGCGGTCGGCACCTCACGGTCGCAGCGCAACACGATCGCATCCGGCTGAATACCGATGTTCCGCAGAGCCGCAACCGAGTGCTGGGTCGGCTTCGTCTTCAGCTCTCCCGAGGGGCCGATGTACGGCAGGAGCGAGATGTGGACGACGAAGACGTTGTCACGACCGACCTCGTGACGGACCTGGCGGACGGTCTCCAGGAACGGCAGCGACTCGATGTCGCCGACCGTGCCGCCGACCTCCGTGATCACGACGTCGACCTCGTCCGTCGCCATGCGGCGGATGCGGTGCTTGATCTCGTTGGTGATGTGCGGGATGACCTGCACGGTGTCGCCGAGGTACTCGCCGCGCCGCTCCTTGGCGATCACGGTCGAGTACACCTGGCCGGTGGTGACGTTCGCGGAACCGTCCAGGTCACGGTCGAGGAACCGCTCGTAGTGGCCGATGTCCAGGTCGGTCTCGGCGCCGTCGTTGGTGACGAACACCTCGCCGTGCTGGAAGGGGTTCATCGTGCCAGGGTCGACATTGAGGTACGGGTCCAGCTTCTGCATGACCACCCGCAGGCCCCGTGCCTTGAGCAGCATGCCGAGGCTGGAGGCCGTCAGGCCCTTGCCGAGCGAGGAGGCGACACCCCCGGTGACGAAGATGTGCTTGGTCGTCGTGGCTGCGTGGTGTCGAAAAGCAGCGGGCGGCATGGCCAAGAGGGGGCTCCCGTGGTCGCGATCTTGAAGTGCGGTTCGGGGGTCTCTGACGCCCACCGGTCCACGGGCTACCAGGGTATCAGCGACCGAGACCGAAGGCTTCCGGCCACGCTCCGCACACGAGCCACCACGAACCTGCACAGGTATCGCGGTTTCTCACCCGTTGGTCACCCGTTCGGCCGACCCGGGTTGCCCGGAGCGGCACGCAGATCATCTACGTGCGTCGTATCCTGCTCGGACATTCGCTGCCGAGCCCGGCCGGCAATACGGCACCACCCCTCGCCCGTAACCACCGGAACAACGAGAGCTCGTCAGTTCGTTGAGCAGAGATTGTCGAGAAGCGAACGTCGTTTTGCCTCACGGCGGAGACGACTGCTTTGCTTCACCGCTCGACGCATTACAACCACCCCTTGACCGCACTAAGCGAAAGCCCCCTTGGCAGAGAAGGGGGTGACGTGGCCGTTCGACTGGAGTTGCACGTGGCCGGGCGCATCGAAGACTACGCACTCATCGGAGACATGCAGACCGCGGCACTGGTCTGCCGGGACGGCACAGTCGACTGGCTGTGCCTGCCCCGCTTCGACTCGCATGCCATCTTCGCCGGCCTGCTGGGCACCGAGGAACACGGTTTCTGGCGGCTCGGTCCGGCACACGCGTCCGACGCCGAGCCGCCCACCGCGGCCCGGCGCAGCTACCGCGGCGACTCGCTGATCCTGGAGTCCGAGTGGGACACGCCACGCGGCACGGTCAGGGTGATCGATTTCATGCCCCCGCGTGACGGGGCGCCCCAGCTGATCCGGATCGTGGAGGGCGTCTCGGGCCGGGTGCCGATGCGCTCGGCGCTGCGGATGCGTTTCTCGTACGGCCGGGTCGTGCCCTGGGTGCACAAGCACGAGGGCCGTACGGTGGCCGTCGCCGGCCCGGACTCTGTGTGGTTCGACACGGAGGCCGAGACGTACGGCAAGTCGCTGACGACGTACTCGGACTTCACGGTCGCCCCGGGTGAGCGGATCGCGTTCACCATCTCCTGGGAGCCCTCGCACAAGCAGCCGCCGGCCCTGCCGGAGCCCGAGCAGGCGCTGGAGGCGACCGAGGACTTCTGGCGGGAGTGGGTCGAGCACTGCACGTACCACGGCCCGTACCGCGAGGCGGTGGTCCGTTCGCTGATCACGCTGAAGGCGCTGACCTACGCCCCGACAGGCGGCATCGTCGCCGCCCCGACGACCTCCCTGCCCGAGGACATCGGCGGCGTCCGCAACTGGGACTACCGCTACACCTGGCTGCGCGACGCGGCGATCACCCTGTCCTCGCTGCTGCGCACCGGCTACCGCGAGGAGGCCCGCGCCTGGCGGGAGTGGCTGCTGCGGGCGGTCGCGGGCGACCCGGAGAACCTGCAGATCATGTACGGCATCGCCGGCGAGCGCGAGCTCGGCGAGGCCGAGCTGGACTGGCTGCCCGGCTACGAGCACTCCGCGCCGGTCCGGGTCGGCAACGGCGCCGCGCACCAGCTCCAGCTGGACGTGTACGGCGAGGTCACAGAGGCCCTGCACCTGGCCCACATGACGGGCCTGGCCCGCAACGACTACGCCTCGCTGCTCCAGCTGAAGCTGATCCGCTACCTGGAGGACCACTGGGACGAGCCGGACGAGGGCATCTGGGAGGTGCGCGGTCCGCGGCGCCACTTCGTGCACTCCAAGGTGATGGCCTGGGTCGCCGTCGACCGCACCATCAAGCTCATCGAGTCCGGCGACGCCGACGGCCCGCTGGAGCGCTGGCGCGAGCTGCGCGACGACATCCACCGGGACGTCTGTGAGAAGGGTTACGACAAGGAACGCAACACCTTCACGCAGTCGTACGGATCCAAGGAGCTGGACGCCTCCCTGCTGCTGATCCCGCAGATGGGCTTCCTGCCGCCGGACGACAAGCGCGTCATCGGCACCATCGAGGCGATCCAGCGCGAGCTGTCCACGTCGGACGGCTTCATCCTGCGCTACCCGACGCAGGGCAAGCACGAGGGCGTCGACGGCCTCCCCGGTGACGAGGGCGCCTTCCTCGCCTGCTCGTTCTGGATGGCGGACGACCTGGCGATGATCGGCCGCGTCGACGAGGCTCGCAAGCTGTTCGAGAAGCTGCTGTCGCTGCGCAACGACCTCGGTCTGCTGGCCGAGGAGTGGGACCCGCACCTGCAGCGTCAGGTCGGCAACTTCCCGCAGGCCTTCAGCCACGTCCCGCTGATCGACACGGCGCTGCGGCTGACGGCGTCCGGAGCGTACGGCGGCTGAACAGGACTGCCGCAACGCGCCCGCCTAGGCTGGGAAGCAGCGACTGCCCCGGCAACGGAAGGGGGCAGCCATGGCTTCCCTCTCGAAGGCGGGCGCGGCCCTCACCGCGCTGCGCGAGGATCTCGCCGGTGATGTGTTCGCGCCGGGGGACTTCGGTTACGACGACGCGCGGGTCGTCTTCAACGCCATGATCGACCGGCGGCCCGCGGTGATCGCGCAGTGCGTGGACGAGGACGACGTCGTGCGGGCCGTGCGGTTCGCACGGGACCTGGACCTCAACATCGCGGTGCGCGGCGGCGGGCACAGCGTCGCGGGCATGGCGGTCAACGACAACGGCCTGGTGATCGACCTGCGCCATATGCGTGGGGTCACCGTCGACCCGGCGGCCGAGGCGGTACGGATCGCGGGCGGGGCGACGATGAGCGACCTGGACCGCGCCTGCCAGCCGCACGGGCTCGCCACGACCGGTGGCCGGGCCTCCACGACCGGTGTCGGCGGTTTCGTCCTCGGCGGCGGCTCCGGCTGGCTGGACCGCTGGTGCGGACTGGCCGTCGACAATCTGCTCGGTGTCGAGCTCGTCACCGCGGACGGCGAACGGGTCCACGCGAACGCCGACGAGAACCCCGAGCTGTTCTGGGGCCTGCACGGCGGTGGCGGCAACTTCGGAGTCGCGACCGCGCTCACCCTGGGGCTCCATGAGCTGCCCGAGTTCTCCATCGCGCTGGTCCTGTACCTGCCGGAGTCGGGCCCCGAGGTCGTCCGCACCTACCGCGAGCTGATCACCCTGGCCCCGGACGAGGCGAGCGGCGGTGTGCTGTATCTCACCGGCCCGCCCGAGGGGTTCGTACCGCCGCACCTGGTCGGCAAGATCCTGTGCGGTGCGCTGCTGACGTACGCGGGGCCCGAGGAGGACATGCGCAAGCTGGCCGAACCCCTGCTGGCGCTGCCGCACGAGTCGGAGATCGTCGGGGCGATGCCGTACGCCGATGTCCAGTGCATGCTCGACGATCCGCCGGGGATGCGGAATTACTGGTCGGCGGAGTACCTGGCGAGTGCGCCCGACACCTACCTCGACGCCTTCTGCGCCCGGGGCGAGGCCATGCCCGCGACCGGGACCATCCATGTGCTGTTCCCGCTGGGCGGGGCGATCGCCGCGGGCCCGCCCGAGTATCCAGTGCCCTACCGTGACGCGCCCTGGGCCGTCCACCCCTTCGCGATCTGGGAGGACCCCGCGGACGACGAGCGGTGCGTCCAGTGGGTCCGGGACGTCCGCGCCGACGCGCGGCCGTGGAGCACCGGCGCGGTCTACCTCAACTTCATCGGGGACGAGGGTGCCGAGCGGGTCGTGGCCGGAGTGGGCCCCGAGAACACGCGGCGGCTGGCCGAGCTGAAGCGGCGCTACGACCCGGACAACGTCTTCCGGTTCAACCACAACATCAGGCCGGCCTGAGCGGTGAGCCGACCCGGGCACGGTCCGCCCGAGCGCCGGAAGGGTCGGCTTGATTGAACGCCGTCAGCCGAGTTGCTCGGACGCCGTCAGCCGACTTGCTTGAACGCCGTCAGCGTCCGCTCCCCGCCCGGGTCGCCCGCCGTCGCCGGCACGAGGGCGATCTCGTCCAGTCCGGCCTCGGCGTACGCCTCGACGCGCGCGCGTACGGCGTCCAGGTCACCCACCAGGCCGACCATGCCCGCCGCCGCGGCAGGCAGCGCTTGGACCAGCGTGCCGGGATCGGCACCGGTACGGGCCAGCTCGACCGCCTCACCGAAGCCGGCCGCCTCGAACGTGTCGCTGTAGCCCGGCACCGTCAGATACCCGGCGATGCTCCGCAGGACCTGCGCGAGGGAGTCCGGGTCCGGCTCTACGGCGGCGGGCAGCCAGGCGGCCAGGGTGGGCGGCGACGTACGGCCCGCGCGCGTGGCTGCCGCTTCCAGCTTCCCCCGCAGCGTCCGCACCTGTTCGGGCGAGACGAGGTCGAGCAGCATCCGGTCGGCGTGCACCGCCGCCGTGGCGATCGCGCGGTCCCCGAACGCCGCCACGGTGAGCGGGCCGCCGGGCGGCTGGAGGCGTCGCGGGAAGGCGCTGCCGGGGACGACCGGTTCCCCGGGCCTGCCGTGCAGGAAGACGCGCAGGGCCGCCGCCGAGGCCTCCATCGCGGCGGCGGGCCGTACCCGCGGCACCCCGTGCACGCCCTCGACCACCCGCTTGCTGGACGTCCCCAGGGCCACCCCGACCGGCCGCCCGGTGACGGCGGCGACCGAGGCGGCGCCCCGCGCGATCCCGAACGGCTCGCGCACCGACACCGCCACGGGACCGGCCGTCAGCGCGACCCGCTCGGTGGCCCGCCCGATGGCCGTGGCGAGGACGAAGGAGTCCCAGGTCGGCCCCTCCCCCGCCCACACCTCGCGGTACCCGAGCCGGTCGGCGGCCACGGCCACCCGCAGCGGCTCCTCGACCGGACTCTCGTCCTCCCGGGCCACGGCAACCACGCTGAAGTCCATGCCGACGCGGCTACCCCGCTCACGCACCGCAACGCATGATCGGCTCCGGAGATGTCAGGGGAGCCCGCGCACGGGTAGCGTCCGGCACATGGACAGCGGCACGGGCGGTACGGACAGCGGCTACGGGACCCACAGCGCCGGGATCACCGTGCGGCGGGCGCTGGAGCTGCCCGGGCTGCGCAGTGGTCTGCCGGAGGTCCTCGCGGGCGGCGACCGGCTGGGACGGACCGTGCGCTGGGTGCACGCCGGCGAGGTACCCAACATCGCCTCGCTGCTGAAGGGCGGGGAACTGCTGCTGACCACGGGCTACGGCCTCGGCACCCGCCCGGCCGACCAGCGCGCGTTCGTGCGCACCCTGGCGGAGCGGGGCATCGCGGCCCTGGTCGTCGAGCTGGGCCCGCGCTTCACGCGGCTGCCCGCCGCGCTCGTCGACACGGCGCGTACGGCCGGTCTGCCGCTCGTCCAGCTGCACCGTGAGGTGGCCTTCGTGACGGTCACCGAGGAGATCCACACCGAGATCGTCAATGGCCACTACGCGCTGCTGCAACGGGCCGAGGAGGTGCACCGGCGGTGCACGGACGCGCTGCTCGGCGGCGGCGGTGTGCCCCAAGTGCTGGGCATCCTGGCCGACTTCAGCGGCAACCCGGTGTTCCTGGAGACGACGGACGGCCAACTGCTGTACGCCGCAGGGGCGGGCCCCGAGGGTGCGGATCCGTTGCAGGTGTGGGAGGGACTGCGGGGCCAGCACAAGGACGCGCCGCCGCCGGGTGGGTCGGTGCTGGTCGATGTGCCGGGTGGCGGCCCGGGGACGGGCTCCGTCCGGGCCCGCCTCGTGCTGCTCCCCGTACGGGGCCCGCTCGCGCCCGTGCACCGCATCGCCGCCGAGCGGGCCGCGGGCAGCCTGGCCGTGGTGCTGATGCAGGCGCGCCAGGAGGAGGAGCTGGCGGCGCGCGGGCGCGGCGACTTCCTGACCGACCTCGCGGAGGGCCGTATCGCCGCCGAGGACGCCCCGGCACAGGCGCGCGTGCTGGGCTTCAAGCCGGGTGACGGCCCGCTGCTGCCGGTCGTGATGCGACTGGGCGACGCGTTGTCGCCGGGCGGGGGCTGGGCGGTGCTGGCGCGCGCGGTCGGCGAGGAGCTGGCCTCGGTGGGGGCGCCGGTGCTCTTGGGCGTACGGCCCGTGGAGGGGCGGGTGCCGCTTCTGCTGGGCCTGCGTTCGGAATCGGAGCGGTCGGCCGTCGCGGACCGGGTCGCGGTGGCGCTGCGGGCGGGCGTGGAGCGGGCCGGGGTCCAGCGCCCCGGGGCGCCGCCACCGGTCGTGGTGGTCGGCGTGGCCGGCGGCTGGGCGGCGGCCTCGGCGGGCCTCAGGCACGCGGCGGAGACGGCGACGGCGGCGCAGGGCCTGTCCGACCGCCCCTGGTACGACGCCCGGCGCCTGGACATCGACCTGCTGCTGTGGCGACTGCGCGACCACCCGGACCTCGCGGCCTTCGTGGACCGCGCGATCGGCCCGCTCCGCGACCACGACAACCGCTCCAAGCCGCCCCTGCTGCCCACCCTGGAGACGTACTTGGCGCACGCGGGCCGCAAGGCGGAGACGGCCCGCGAGCTGCACCTCAACCGGCAGACGCTCTACAACCGCCTCGCCCGTATCGGCGAGTTGCTCGGCACGGACCTCGACGACCCGCAGACGGTGCTGGCGTTGAGCCTGGCGCTTCGGGCACGCAGGCATGCGGGATAGAACGGCACGTGCGCCACGGACGTTCCGGCGTCTAGATCATGGGCCGAGGCTGCGTCAACTCGTCGTACACGCTGAGCACTTGGGCGACTGTCTCGTCCTCGGTCGGCCAGGTGGCCGCCTGCCGTGCTCCCCGCTCCCTGAGGAACTCCTGCCGCTCGGGATCGCCGAGCAGCCGTACGACGGCGTCGGCGAGGGCCTCCGGGTCGCCGTACGGGACGAGTTCGGCCGCGTCGCCGACGAGTTCCGGCACACCGCCGACGTCGGTGGCGACGAGCGGCACGCGCGCGTGGAGGGCCTCCTGGGCGAGGACCGACCGTGACTCCCAACTGCTCGGCAGAAGCGCCACGTCGGCCGCCGCGAGCAGCTCGGAGACGTCGTCACGCCGCCCGATGAGCCGCACGGGCAGCCCCTCGTCCTCGATCCGGCGCTGCAGATCGGCCCGCAGCGCCCCCTCCCCCGCGATCACGACCAACGGCACGGCATCGAGCCGCAGCCACGCGCGCGAGGCGTCCAGCAGCACGTCGTAGCCGCGATGCCGCTCCAGCGAGCCGACGGCGATCAGCAACGGGCGTCCGGTGGCGCCGAGTTCGGCCCGGACCTTGGGCCGCAGCCGGTCGGGGTCGTCGTGCTCGACGGCGCGGCTCGGCGCGGGCAGCGCGACGGCCGCGAGGCGCGCGTCGCGGGCGCCGGTCCGGCGGGCCCGGTCCACCAGCGCCGAGGTGGTCCCGAGGACGACGGAGGCGGCCTTGACGACCCGCCGCTCCAACAGCCGCAGGAGGTGGGCGCGGGCGCCCTCGGCGTGCGCACGGTCGTGCCAGGTGACGACGAGCGGAGTGCGCCGCCCGCTCAGCGCGAGCACGGCACGGAAGGACGCGTGCAGCCCGTGCGCGTGCACCAGGTCGGCGTCCACGCAGGCGGCCCTGAGCGTGGCCACGGAAGCCGGATCGCTGCTGCGCGGCACATGCACATGTTGGGCGCCGGCCCCCGTGAAGTCGTAGAGGTGATCGGCCTCGACAGGGGCGCACACGGTGACCCGCACGCCCCGTGCGACCAGCCCCGAGGCCAGCGATCGCACATGCGCGCTACTGCCGGCGTTGCCGCCGCCCAGCACCTGCACGGTGCGCAGCGACGACTGGCCGTGCGGTGAGTGGCTGCTCACGGGGGTCACGTGGCCGGGGCTCCTGCTTCGGGTCGGGCGGTCACGAAGAACGTACAGAAGGATCGGGCGGAGGGGGTGTACCGCGAGAATCCCTACGCGTACGACGTGTTTACGCCAAGGATGCCAGGACGTACGGCCGTTCCGGGAACGGCGACAGGGCGTGGACGGCTCAGCTGCGGGGCAACGCGCCGCGCCGAGTCACCTGCACGAGTGAGGCGGGGTGGAGGTTGTGGCCGAACATGCGCGCGCTGGGCAGGCCCGACGACCTGCGACGCGTCACCCGACCGCCCTACGGGCAACCTCACTCACCTTGTCGCCGTACACCGCGGCGGCGACGACCGCGGCGGCGTGGGCAATCAGCCCGGCGCGCCCGTTCCCGGCCACGACCGCCGCGCCGAGGGCCGCGCCGAGCGCATGCGCTCCGGTGTCACCGATCATCGCCCGCTCCCCGAGGTCGTCGGGCAGTACGGCCGCCGCGGCTCCCATGGCACCGGCGGCCGACTCCGCGCCGGGCCCCGGGCGCAGCAGCCCAGGCGCACCGAGCGCGAGCACCGCGGCAGCGGCTCGACCCGGCCGCACGTCCACGAGGTTGACGAAGTGCGCGGCGCCGGCGATCACGACACCCGCGAGCATCTTGTCCAGGGGCCGCTCCTTGAGGACCGCCCCCGCGACGAGCCCGGCGGCGGAGACGCCGAACAACTTCACGGCCCCGCTGGTCACTTCGCCGTCCCGGAGCGCGAAGAGATGCGCCCGGAACCCACGCCGGGGGTCCCCGGCCCCCGCGACGTCGTCATACGCCCCGCAGGCTCCGGCAGCCGCCACAGCGACCCCGGCGGCCGGCGCCACCCGCCCGACGGCCACCGCAGCCGCCAGGGCGACGGCGGGCCCGGCGTACAACTCCACGGTCCGGCCCGCGTAGTTCTTCCGCTCCCAGCGCTCACGGCCGCCGGGGGCCTTGGCGCGCAGGGCGGCGACGGCGGCGCGCGTGAGGGCGGCGGAGAGGCCGAGGGAGACGGCTTGCTTGATCATCCGGCCACCCTACGGGCCGCCGTCCGGCTACCCGTCCGCCCGAGCCGTCTCCAGCAGCTCCTCCGCGTGCGCGCGAGCCGTCTCCGAGTCCTCCTGCCCGGCGAGCATCCGGGACAGTTCACGGATGCGCTCCTCGCCCTCCAGGACCTTCACGCCGGAACGGGTGACCGACCCGTCGTTGGTCTTCTCGACGAGCAGCTGCCGGTCGGCGAAGGCGGCGACCTGCGGCAGGTGGGTCACCACGACCACCTGCGCGGTCTTGGCCAGCCGGGCCAGCCGGCGGCCGATCTCCACGGCCGCCTTGCCGCCGACGCCGGCGTCGACCTCGTCGAACAGGTACGTCGGCACGGGATCGGTCCCCGCGAAGACGACCTCGACGGCGAGCATCACGCGCGACAACTCACCACCGGACGCGCCCTTGGCGATCGGCCGGGGCGGCGCTCCCGGGTGCGGGGCGAGCAGCAGCTCGACCTCATCCACACCCGAGGGCCCGTAGGCGACCGGGCGTCCACCGACCTCCACGCCCTGCGGATCGTCGGTCTGCCGGATGTCGAAGGACACGCGCGCGTGCGGCATCGCGAGCGAGGCCAGCTCCGCCGTCACGGCGGCGGCGAACCGCTCGGCTGCCTCCGCCCGCGCATCTGTCAACGCCTGCGCCAGCCCGCCCAGCTCGCTCCGCAGCGCGTCCCGCTCGGCCGTCAGCTCGTCGATGCGCTCGTCGTCGCTGTCCAGTTCGGTGAGCCGCCGGCTGCTCTCCTCGGCCCAGGTGAGCACGGCGGCGACGTCCTCGCCGTACTTCCGCGTGAGCGCGGTCAGCGCGGCCCGCCGTTCCTCGACGGCCGCGAGCCTCAGGGGATCGGCGTCCAGGTCGTCGGCGTACCCCGCCAACTCCCCGGCGACATCGCCCAGCAGGATCCCGATCTCGCCGATCCGGTCGGCCAGTGCGGCCAGCGCCGGATCGTGCGACCGCACTGCGTCCAGGGCCCGCTGCGCGCCCGCGACGAGCGTCGCGGCGTCGATGCCCTCGGGGTCCTCCGGGTTGCCGGCGAGCGCGGCGTGCCCGGCCGTGGCGGCCGACGACAGCGCCTCCGCGTGCCCGAGCCGCTCCGCCTCCTCCGCGAGCTCCACGTCCTCCCCGGCGCGCGGCTCGACACCGGCGATCTCGTCGAGCCCGAACCGCAGCATGTCGGCTTCCTGGGCCCGCTCACGCGCGCGCGTGGTGATCTCGTCGAGCTCGACGGAGACCGCGCGCAGCCGCCGGTACGCCTCGCCGTACTTGGCGAGCGGCACCGCGACGGCATCACCGGCGTAGCGGTCGAGCGCCTGCCGCTGCCGGGTCAGCTTCAGCAACCCCTGCTGGTCCGTCTGCCCGTGCACCGCCACCAGGTCGTCGGCGAGGTCGGCGAGCAGCCCCACGGGCACGCTGCGCCCGCCCACATGCGCCCGTGACCGCCCCTCGGCGGAAACGGTACGGCTGATCAGCAGAGCCCCGTCGTCGAGCTCGGCCCCGGCCTCCTCGGCCCGTACGAAGGCCGACGCACCCGCGGCGACGGTGATCCGCCCCTCCACGACCGCCTTGTCGGCCCCGATCCGCACGAGCGCCGGGTCGGCACGCCCACCCAGCAGCAGCCCGAGGCTGGTGACCACCATGGTCTTGCCCGCACCCGTCTCACCGGTGACGGCTGTGAACCCCGGCGACAGCTCGACGACAGCGTCGTCGATGACTCCGAGCGACCGTATCCGCATCTCCTCCAACACGGACACGACCTTACGAGGTCAGCACGGGGAAGTGCGACGGCCCCCGGCCCGATGATGTGAAGGTGCAGGTGACGAATGTGCATCGACCGCACAAGTCACCCGGCCGAGTGCAACGCCGCCCAGGGGCGCGGGGAACTGCGCGGGCAACCACGAACAACCCGCAGCCGCCACGAGTCCCCCACCACCCCCTGCAAAGCGCTAGTGAGGTGCCCCTCGCCATCCAGAAACCGGCAACGCGAACTTCGCCACAAGCCGATCCGTGAACGACGCGTGATGCAGCCGAGCCAACCGCACCGGCACAGCCCCCCGCCGCACCTCGACCCTGGCCCCCGGCGGCAACTCAACAGTCCGCCGCCCGTCACACCACAACACCCCGGGCGGAATATGAGGCAGAACCTCCACCGCCAACACGGAATCCGGCGAAGTGACCAATGGCTTCGCGAACAACGCATGCGCACTGATCGGCACCATCAGCAACGCCTCGACCTCGGGCCACACCACAGGCCCGCCCGCCGAGAAGGCGTACGCCGTGGACCCGGTCGGCGTGGACAGCACGATCCCGTCGCACCCGAACCCCGTGACCGGCCGCCCGTCGATCTCCAGCACGACCTCGAGCAGCTTCTCGGCGCCGGCCTTCTGCACGGCCGCCTCGTTCAGCGCCCAGTCCGTGTGCACGATGTCGCCGTTCTGATGCACGACGACGTCGACGGTCATCCGCTCCTCGACCTCGTACGCCTTGGTCACGACCCGGTCGACGACCTTGTCGAGGTCGTCGCGCTCGGCCTCCGCGAGGAACCCGACCCGCCCGAGGTTCACACCCAGCATCGGCACCCCGGACGCCCGGGCGAACTCGGCGCCCCGCAGCAGCGTCCCGTCGCCGCCCAGCACTATCAGCAGCTCGCACCCGTCGAGGCACTGCGCAGTCGCCTCCTTGACGAGCTCCACCTCGTCCGGCAACGGCAGGTCGGCGGCCTCGTACTCCAGGACGCGCACCCCGATGCCCTCCCGCAACAGCCCCTTGACCACCAGCTCGGCGCTGCGAATGGCCGCGGGACGCCCCGTGTGGGCGAGCAGGAAAACAGTACGAGCTCGGTTCTGTGTCAACGCGGCCCCTCCGCAACTGCACGGTCAACGTCGGCCGGGTCCAGGGCGGGCGCCCCGGTACGCAGCCACAGAAAGTACTCGACATTCCCGGAGGGTCCGGGCAACGGACTCGCCGTGACCCCCTTCACCCCGAGCCCGAGTTCCCACGCCTTCTCGGCCACGCCGCGCACGGCCTCGGCCCGCAGCTGGGGACTGCGGACGACCCCGCCGCTGCCCAGCCGCTCCTTCCCCACCTCGAACTGTGGCTTGACCATCATCACCAGATCGGCGTCCGGCTTCACGCACCGCACCAGGGCGGGCAGCACCAGTCCGAGCGGGATGAAGGACAGATCCCCCACGACAAGATCCACTGGTTCCCCATCGATCGCTTCGAGCGTCAACTCGCGTACGTTCGTACGGTCTTTGACGGTCACGCGTTCATCACTCCGGAGAGTCCAGGCGAGTTGTCCGTACCCGACGTCGACCGCGACCACACGGGCGGCTCCGGCCCGCAGCAGCACATCGGTGAACCCGCCGGTGGACGCCCCGGCATCGAGCGCCCGCCGCCCTTCGACCGCCAGCCCCTGAGGTACGAAGACCTCCAGAGCGCCCGCGAGCTTGTGCCCTCCCCGGGACACGTACTCGGGATCGCTGCCGTCGGCGACGACGACGATCGCCGCCGCGGTCTCCACCTGCGTGGCCGGCTTGGTCGCGACGGTCTTGCCGACGGTGACCCGCCCTGCGGCGATCAGCTGGCTGGCGTGCTCGCGCGAGCGCGCGAGCTTCCGGCGGACCAGCTCCGCGTCAAGACGGCGGCGTGCGACTCCTGCCACGTTCGGTTCAGCTCCTAGTCCCATACGTCGACGGGGGCGCCGGAGGTCCCGGGCGGGCGTCGAGCGCGGTGAGCGCGTCGCGCAGCCCCCGGTGTACATCCTCGTACACCTCGAGGTGCCCGTCCGTGGCGAGGTGGTCGGCATCGCCGAGCCGCTCCAGCTGCGCGTCGACGTCGGCGTGGCCGGTGGGGGTGCGGGGGACGTTCAGCGGGGCGGGGGCGGCGGGGTCGTACTCGGGTTCGGCCGCGGGCCCGGGGTCGGTCACCTGCCCGGCCTCCGCCTCGGTCGCCTCCGGGACCTCCGTCCGCGGAACTGTGTCGCTCATGCCCAGACGCTACCCCGAACCGCTGGGGTACGGTCGATCGCGATGGCCACGACTGAGGAGTGCCGCGCCGCACTCGAAAAGCTCTCGGACAACATGCAGCGCGCCGAAGGGGACGTCCGCTCGGCCGCCGCCCTGGACCGCTCGGTGAGCTGCCACATCACCGACCTGGACGTCACCTTCGCCGGCCGCATGGCGGGCGGCCGCATCCAGGTCCACGACACCCTCCAGGGCCCGCCCCGCGAGAAGGCCCAGATCAGACTGAGCATGACCGGCGACGACCTGGTCGCGATGGTCGACGGCGACCTGCACTTCGCCAAGGCGTGGGGCTCGGGCCGCGTGAAGCTGCACGCGGGCCTGCGCGACCTGCTGCTGCTCAGGAAGCTTCTTTGAAACCCCTCAGGTCTACGTCACCTCAGGAGGCTTCTCCGGGGCACCTCAGGAGGCTTCCGCGGCGGCCACCTTCGTGACGTCCGCCTTGCCCCCGGCCCGCGCCTTGCGCGCCGCCGGAACCACGAGCGGCGTGCCCGTCTCGGGGTCGTCGATGACCTGGCAGCGCAGCCCGAAGACGTCCTCGACCAGTTCGGCCGTCACGATGTCGTTCGGCGCGCCCTGAGCGATGATCTCCCCGCCGCGCAGCGCGATGAGGTGCGTGGCGTACCGGGCGGCGTGGTTGAGGTCGTGCAGCACGGCGACCAGCGTCCGCCCCTGCTCCTCGTGCAGCTGGGCGCACAGGTCGAGGACGTCGATCTGGTGCTGGATGTCGAGGTAGGTCGTCGGCTCGTCGAGCAGCAGCAGCGGCGTCTGCTGGGCGAGCGCCATGGCGATCCACACGCGCTGACGCTGGCCGCCGGACAGTTCGTCGACATAGCGATCCGCGAGCTCGGCGACCCCGGTCTGCTCCATCGACTCCTGCACGACCCGCTCGTCCTCGGTCGACCACTGGCGCAGGATGCCCTGGTGCGGGTACCGGCCGCGGCCCACCAGGTCGGCGACGGTGATCCCGTCCGGTGCGATCGACGACTGCGGCAGCAGCCCCAGCGTGCGCGCGACCTTCTTCGCCGGCATCGACTGGATGACCGACCCGTCCAGCAGGACCCGGCCCTGGCTGGGCTTGAGCATCCGCGAGAGCGCCCGCAGCAGCGTGGACTTGCCGCACGCGTTGGGGCCGACGATCACGGTGAAGGAGTTGTCGGGTATCTCCACCGACAGCTGCTCGGCGATGACCCGCTGGTCGTAGGCGAGGGTGACGTTGTCGGCGGACAGGCGGTTCACAGTGCTCCTTCGGTTGTTCAGCCCGTTGTTCGACCCGCTGCTGAGGCTGTCGTCGCTCAGGCTCTCGTGGCTGAGGCTCTCGTGGCCGAGGCTCTCGTGGCCGAGGCTCTCGTTGCCATTGCTGCCGGCGCTCATATCCGGCCCGCCTTGCGCTCGGTGACGAGCAGCCAGAGCAGGTATACGCCGCCGAGTACGCCCGTGACCACGCCCACGGGCATCTGGTCGGCGCCGAAGACCCGCTGGGAGGTCCAGTCGGCGGTGACGAGGAGGGCGGCACCCATACACAGCGAGGGCAGCAGGTTCGGCCCGGGCGAGCGGGTCAGGCGCCGGGCGAGCTGCGGCGCGGTCAGGGCCACGAAGCTGACGGGGCCCGCGGCGGCGGTGGCAGCCGCGGTGAGCAGCACGGCGGACAGCATCAGCAGCAGCCGTACGCGTTCGACACGCACTCCGAGGGCGTACGAGACGTCGTCGCCCATCTCCATCATCCGCAGCCCGCGCGCGTTGCCGAGGACGAGCGGCACGAGGGCGACACACAGCGCGAGCAGCGGCCAGACCTGGGCCCAGTCACGGCCGCTGAGGGAGCCGGTCATCCACACGACCGCGCGGGTCGCGTCGACCAGGTCGGCCTTGGTCAGCAGATAGCCGTTGACCGCCGTCATGATCGCGGACATGCCGATACCGACCAGGACAAGTCGGTAACCGTGCACGCCCCGCTTCCAGGCGAGGAGATAGATGGCGAGCCCGGTGGCGAGTCCGCCCACGAGCGCTCCGACGGTCACCTGGGTGGAGTCCCCGGAGAACAGCACGATCACCACGAGCGCCCCGGCCGTGGCCCCCTGCCCGAGACCGAGGATGTCCGGGCTGCCCAGCGGGTTGCGGGACAGCGCCTGGAACAGCGCCCCGCCGAGACCGAGCGCGGCACCGACCAGTAGGGCGACCAGGACCCGCGGCAGCCGCAGATCGTTGACGATGAACTCCTGACCCGCGTTGCCGTTGCCGGCCAGCGTCTTGAGCACGTCGCCCGCCGAGATCGGGAAGTCGCCAGTGCCGATCAGCAGGACGCTCGCGGCGAGCGCGGCGAGCAGCAGCAGCAGGACGGCGGTCAGCGCCCGGACGTCCAGCCGGACGGAGATCCCGCCCGGCGTCCGCACGGCCCGGGTGGCGCGGGTGGCGCGGGTGTTCGCCACCGGCGCCGCGGTCTTGGCTTCGTTCTTCACTGCGGTCCTCACAGCTGGGCCGTCCTCCGCCGTCGTACGAGAAAGATGAAGACCGGTCCGCCGAGGATCGCGGTGACGATACCGACCTGGAGCTCGGCGGGCCGGGTGACGGTCCGGCCGAGCACATCGGCGCCGAGCAGCAGCACGGGCGACAGGACGGCCGCATACGGCAGGATCCAGCGCAGGTCGGGGCCGGTGAAGGACCGCACGACATGCGGCACCATCAGGCCGACGAACACGATCGGCCCGCAGGCCGCGGTCGCGGCGCCGCACAGCACGGTCGCGGCGAGCATCGACAGCACCCGGGTCCGGTTCAGGTTGGCGCCGAGCGCCTTGGCGGTGTCGTCGCCCATCTCCATGGCGTTGAGCGGCCGGGCGAGGGCGAGCGCGAGGACCACACCGACGACGAGGAACGGCAGCACCTGCCTGATGGTCGAGTCCGTCGCCGAGCTGAGCGAACCGACCGTCCAGAAGCGCATCTTGTTCAGCGCCGCGTCGTCCGTGATCATCACGGCCTGGAGATAGCCGTAGAGCGCGGCACTGATCGCCGTACCGGCGAGCGCGAGCCGTACCGGGGTGGCGCCCCGGCTGCCGCCGAGGAACCACACCATCGCCCCGACCGCGGCCGCGCCGAGGAAGGCGAACCAGACGTAGCCACTGAGGCTGGTGACACCGAAGAACGTGATGGCGGTGACGACAGCGGCGGACGCGCCCGCGTTGATTCCGAGCAGCCCGGGATCGGCGAGCGGATTGCGGGTGAGGGCCTGCAGCACCGCCCCGGCGAGACCGAGCGCGGCGCCGGCCAGCAGTCCGAGGACGGTGCGCGAGATCCGGTCGTCGACCACGACGTCGCCGTAGGTCCCGGAACTCTCGAACAGTCCGTGCCAGACCTCCCCCAGGGACAGCTGTTTCGCCCCGATGGCGATGCTCGCCAGAACGACGACCACCAGAATCAGGACAGAGACGAGCAACCCAACGGCACGTATCGCCCGTCGGGTTGGGGGCGCGGACTGGGACTCCGCGCGCTGTTCAGGAGGACTGTCGACCAACACGCAGTTAGGTTAGCCTACCCTCCCATTCGGCCACGATCCCGCCGTACAAGGTCACGATGACGCCGTACGGGCGTCACCACCCCGGCCTCAATCCCTCCCAGCGGCATCACATCCGGGCCACGCTGTCCCGACGAGGTCACAACCCCAGCCGCGCCAGCTCCTTGCCCGCGTCCAGCGCGCACGAGCCGTCCCCGGCCGCGGTCCAGGCCGCCGCACACAGCGCCCGCAACCCGTCCAAGGCCTCACCGTCACCGACGAGTTCCAGCCGGTCCACCCGGGCGGTCGCCGTCCAGCCACCGCACCGGAAGCCGTCTCCGTCCTCGGCGACCTCCGGCTGCCCGGTGAGCAACCCGCGCAGATCGGCGTCGACATAAGTCGGCCGATGCTGCGGCGGCGCGGCAAGCAGCTGTGCGCCATCGGTCACCCCGGTCAGCACGAGCAGCGAGTCGACGTCCCCGTAGAACGCTCCCTCGATGTCCGTGTCCAGCCGGTCTCCGACGACCAGCGGCCGCTCGGCGCCGGTGCGCAGGATCGTCTCCCGGTGCATGGGGGGCAACGGCTTGCCCGCCACCTGCGGCTCGGCGCCGGTGGCTATGCGCACGACCTCCACCGCCGCGCCGTTGCCCGGCGCGATCCCGCGCGCGCTCGGAATCGTCAGGTCGGTGTTGGACGCGAACCACGGCACCCCGCGCGCGATGGCGTAGCACGCCTCCGCGAACCGCCCCCACGCCAGCTCCGGCCCGCCGTACCCCTGCACGACCGCCGCCGGATCGTCGTCCGCCGACTCCACCGGCTCCAGCCCGCGCTCGCGCAGCGCGACCCTCAGCCCCTCCCCGCCGATCACCAGCACGCGGGCGCCCGCCGGCACCTGCTCACTGATCAGCCGCGCGACCGCCTGCGCCGAGGTGATGACGTCGTCAGCCCCCGCGGGCGTCCCCAGCGCGGTCAGATGCGCGGCCACCACGTCCGGAGTCCGCAAAGCGTTGTTCGTGACGTACGCGAGATGCATCCCGCCCGCACGGGCCGTGGCCAGCGACTCCACGGCATGCACGATCGCGTTGCCCCCGGCGTACACCACACCGTCGAGGTCGAGCAGCGCGGTGTCGTACGCCTCGCTCAGGGCCTGGCCACTGCCCTCCGGCCTCCTCCTGACGCTCTGGCTCATTCCACATCGCTCCTCGTTCGACGGCTTTCCTCCGATCATCCCCCATGCCACTGACACCCGTACGATGCCGGGATGAACACAGCAGGTCACCAGGAAGCAACGGCGCGCCGAGGCCTCGAACTCACCCCGTTCCGAGGGCTTCGCTACGACCCCGACCGGGTCGGCAGCCTGGCCGCCGTGACATCGCCTCCGTACGACGTCGTCGTCCGCCCCGACGGCCTGCACCAGCTCCAGGACGCGGACCCGTACAACATCGTGCGGCTGATCCTCCCTCAGGCCGACACCGCGGACGCCCGTAACAACCAGGCCGCGACGACCCTGCACCGCTGGTTGTCCGAAGGCGTACTGACCACCGACCCCGAGCCAGGCCTCTACGTCTACGAACAGCGTGACGGCGAGGGCATGCTGCAGCGTGGCGTCATCGGCGCCCTGCGCGTGACGGAACCCTCGGAGGGCCTCGTCCTGCCGCACGAGGACGTCATGCCGCACGTGGTAGCCGACAGAGCGGCTCTGATGCGCGCCACCTCCGCGAACCTCGAACCGCTGCTGCTGACCTACCGCGGCAACGGCACGGCGACCGACACGACCGCCGTCATCGAGCGTACGGTCGAACGCCCGCCGCTCTTCGCGACTACCACGGAGGACGGCTTCAGCCACCGCCTGTGGTCGATCACCGACCCGGCCGACCTGAACCGCGTCCAGTCCGACCTGACCCTCCGCCAGGCCCTGATCGCCGACGGCCATCACCGCTGGGCGACCTATCGACGTCTACGCGCGGAGCACGGCTCGCCCAGCCCCTGGGACTACGGCCTGGTCCTCCTCGTCGACACGGCCCGCTACCCCCTCCGCGTCCGCGCCATCCACCGCCTCCTGCACGACCTGCCGGTGCCGGACGCCCTGGCCGCCCTCGACGGCCGCTTCCGCGTACGCCGCCTCGAAGTCCCGCTTGCCGAGGCCCTCGAAGCACTGGCCGACGCGGCTTGCGCGGGCAACGCCTACCTCCTGGCCGGAGACGGCGCCTTCCACCTCGTCGACGACCCGGACCCGGCCCTCCTCGACAGCACGGTCCCCACCGACCGCCCCGCAGCCTGGCGCACCCTGGACGCCACCGTCCTGCACGCCACACTCCTCGCCCATGTCTGGCACATCCCGGAGGACGACCCCACTCGCATCGCCTACATCCACGACACAACCGCCACCGTCAAAAAGGCGGAACGCGACGGCGGTACGGCCGTCCTGATGCACCCGGTCCGCGAGGACGTCGTACGCGACCTGGCCCGCCAGGGCGTCACGATGCCCCGCAAGTCCACGTCGTTCGGCCCGAAGCCGGCATCGGGCCTGGTGCTGCGCACCCTGGAAGGGTGAACGCAAAAAGGGCGGGACCCCAGCCCGGGATCCCGCCCTTCACATCACACCCAGCTCACTCCTTGCCGCCCTCTTCGGGATCGGCCTGAGCCTGCCCATCACGACTGTCGTCGCTCTCGCTCTCGCTCTCGTCGAAGGCGTCGACGAACTCGACACCGTCCAACTCGGCGAGCCGGTCGGAGGCGTCCGTGCTGCCCTCCTTGTCGGCCTCGAGGGCCTTGGCGAACCACTCACGCGCCTCACCCTGCCGCCCGGCCGCCAGCAGCGCGTCCGCGTAGGCGTACCGCAGCCGCGCGGTCCACGGCTGCACGGCGTTGGAGGCCAGCTCGGGGCTCTGCAGCGTCACGATGGCCGCGTCCAGCTGCCCCATGTCACGCCGAGCGCCGGCCGCGACGAGCCGCATCTCGACCTGCCCGGCCTTGTCCAGCTTGTGCACCTCGGACGCCCCGGCCATGTCCAGCGCCTTCTCCGGCCGCCCGAGCCCACGCTCACAGTCGGCCATCAGCGGCCACAGCTCCACGCCACCGGTCATCCGCCGCGCAGCCCTGAACTCGGCAAGCGCCTCGGCGTACTTCTGGTTCGCGTACGCCGCGAACCCGGCCGCCTCTCGCACGGCCGCGACCCGCGACGCCAGCCGAAGGGCCACCCTGGAGTAGCCGTACGCGCCCTCGGGGTCCTCGTCGATGAGCCGCGCGACCATCACCAGGTTCTTGGCGACGTCTTCCGCGAGCGTCTTCGGCAGGCTCTGCAACTCCTGCCGTACGTCCTTGTCGATCTCGTCGCCCGTGACGTCCTCCGGGATCGGCAGCCGCTTGATCGGCTCGCGGTCCCGGTCCCGCTCATCACGGAACCGGCCACCGCCACGCCGGTCGTCACGCCTGTCATCCCGCCGGTCGTCGCGCCCACGGAACCCTCCGGGACGCCCACCACGGTCGTCCCGACGGGGCCCACGACCGCCACGGTCGTCACGCCCACGGAACCCACCACGGTCGCCCCGGCTGTCGTCCCGCCGGAAGCCGCCACGATCATCACCACGACGGTCGTCACGCCGGTCATCGCGACGATCGTCCCGCCGGTCATCCCGGCGGTCATCGCGGCGGAACCCACCGCGGTCGTCGCCACGTCGGTCGTCACGGCGGTCATCGCGCCTGAAATCGCGTCGGTCGCCACCGCGGTCGTCACCCCGACGGTCGTCACGGCGATCGTCACGCCGGAAGCCACGGTCCCGGTCGTCGCCACGGAACCCGCGGTCCCTGTCATCGCGCCGGAAGCCGCCGCGGTCACCATCACGACGGTCATCGCCACGACGGTCGCCGCCACGGTCATCGCGCCGGAAGCCGCCGCGGTCACCATCACGACGGTCATCGCTACGACGGTCGCCGCCACGGCCGTAACCGCCACCGCTCCGGTTGTCGTCCCGGCGGAAGCCACCACGGTCATCGCCACGACGGTCATCGCGCCGGCCGAACCCGCCTCGCTCGTCGTCGCGACGCTCCCCCCGGTCGTCACGACGGAACGACGGACGATCGCCCTCGCGACGGAAGCCACGGTCACGGTCGTCCCGACGCGGCCCACCGGAACGGTCGTCCCTCCGGAACGGCGGACGGGGACCCCGATCGCCCTCACGCCGGTCGCCGCCACGGTCATCGCGCCGGCCGTAACCGCCACCGCCACGGTTGTCGTCCCGGCGGAAGCCACCACGGTCATCGCCACGTCGGTCGTCACGACGGTCATCGCCACGTCGGTCGTCACGCCGGTCATCGCGGCGGAAGCCACCGCGGTCGCCACCCCGGTCGTCACTACGGCGATCGTCACGACGCCCGTAGCCACCACGGTCGTTGTCGCGACGGGGACCGCTACGGTCGCCGCCCCGGTAACCGCCTCGATCACCCCGGTCGCCGCGGTCACCACTGTCCCGTCGCCGCGGTTCGCGCTCCGGTCGGTCGTCGGGAGAGTTGGTGGACATCGGTGACTCCTGTCTTCGGTACCGCAAGCATTGTAAAAACGAAAGGACCCCTGGTCCCAGCTGAACGCTGGTGACCAGGGGTCCTTCCCAAAGATTGTTCGGCGGCGTCCTACTCTCCCACAGGGTCCCCCCTGCAGTACCATCGGCGCTGTAAGGCTTAGCTTCCGGGTTCGGAATGTAACCGGGCGT
>NZ_JBIBBC010000012.1:0-262728 GCF_042900345.1 Streptomyces sp. NPDC012935 | reverse complement strand
ACCGGCGGGACTTCGTCCCGCTACCAGGCTTTCGCTTCGCTCCAGCCTGGTCGGCGGGTCCGCTGCGCTCCCCCGCCTGACGGTCCTTCCGGCTGCGCCTCCAGAACCGTTGGGGCCCGCTATCGCGGGCCGGGCTGACTACGAGGGAGGGGGTCGCTCGTTCATGTCGGGTTCCAGTGTAGCGTGTGCATCATGTTGATGCAGCATGTACCATTGGCAGAAACACGGGACACCCACCAACCACCCGGGCGGGGCCGCGGGAAGCGAGGACACTTTGAATCCGTCGGGCTTCGAAAAGCGCCTGGAAGCGCGAAATGAAAACGATCGTGAGGTTAATTCAGGGATGGACCCGGAGCTGATCCGCTATCGGATCGTGGCGCAGCGCACCGATCCGGAGCACCCGGGCGCGTCGGTGTTGACGAACTACGCCTACGCGCGGTCGGTCGAGGAGGCCGTCACCAAGGCCCGCAAGGCGCTGGAGAAGCCGGACGGCCTGTACGGGGACCAGGGCATGTACCGCGTGGTGGAGGTGGTCGAGGAGAGCCCGTCCAGCGAGCTCCGGCAGCAGGAGGAAGCCCGCCGGCGGTACCTCACCACCATCCTGGAAAACGCCACCACCGTGCGCGGCCGCGAGCCGGACAACCCGGATGCGGAACTCCTCAGCCGCCTGGACGACTTCTTCACCCGCGCCGTCACCTTCCCCGACCCGCACACCAGCGGCGTACACCCCCGGCCCCACCAAGCCGCCTTCGGCTGGACCAGCGAGCCGCCCGGGATTGAGCACGCCAGCGACCCCGGCCAGGCCCTGGCCCTGTTCCTCCTGGCCTACCTGGACCACCACGGTCTGGACCTGGAGGCGGCCGTCCGCACCGGTGCCCTGCCCGATGAGCTCACGGACGTCGGCCGGCCTTCGGCCCGTGCCGCGGAAGAGAACGAGGCGTCGCCGGAACTTGTCGAGCGTGTCCTGGACATCTGCGGACAGCACTACGCGGCCGTGACCGGCACCAGCTCCGAGCAGTGGGACCAGGAGTCGGCCCGGGAGGTCGTGCGCATCGCCCTGTGCACCGTGCAGTTGATGGAGCGGGACATCTACTACCCACGGGCGCTGGAGACCTACCTGCAAACGCACCGGGCGCGGCTGGAGCGGCTGTGGCGCCGCTACGGGCCCGGCAGCATGTTCGCGGGCGAGCTCGTACTGATCGACCTGCCCGCCTGCTTCGTGCTGTGCGAGAGGATCGACAACACCCCGACCTGGCTCGAAGGGATCTGGACGCGGGAAGGCCAAGAGGAAACCGCGTTGGAAAGGCTTCACAACAGCTGGCTCTACGACACGAGTGAGGAGGACGGGCGATGAGCAGGATTCCGCTCAAGAAACACCAGGTCGACCAGAAGTCGAGTTTCCGTAAGTGGGTCGGATTCCCTGCAAGGTCATCTGTGCCCCCTCAGGGTGCCCGTGGCACGATCGTGTCAGCGACCGGGTCCGGCAAAACGATCATGGCTGCCGCGAGCGCGCTGGAGTGCTTCCCCGAGGGCCGGATCCTCGTGACCGTGCCGACCCTGGACCTGCTCGTGCAGACCGCCCAGGCGTGGCGGGCGGTGGGCCACCGCTCCCCCATAGTCGCCGTGTGCTCGCTGGAGAACGATCCGGTGCTGAACAAGCTGAGGGTGCGCACCACCACGAACCCGATCCAGCTCGCCCTGTGGGCCGGGCACGGGCCCGTCATCGTGTTCGCCACGTACGCCTCTCTCGTGGACCGCGAGGACTTCGATGACCCGATGGGTCAGGGGCGCGTTCGCGGACCGCTGGAGGCCGCTCTGGCGGGTGGAGAGCGCCTGTACGGGCAGCGGATGGACAGTTTTTCGCTCGCCATCATCGATGAGGCCCACTCAACCGCAGGCGATCTGGGCAGGCCATGGGCGGCGATCCACGACAACGCCCGCATCCCCGCCGACTTCCGGCTCTACCTCACTGCCACCCCACGCATCCTGGCTTCCCCCCGGCCGCAGAAAGACGCGGACAGCGAGGAACTCGAGATCGCGTCAATGGGCCAGGACTCGCAGACCTACGGGCCGTGGCTGGCTGAGCTGGGACTCTCGGAGGCGATCGAACGCGCGATCCTCGCCGGATTCGAGATCGACGTGCTGGAGATCCGCGACCCCTCACCGGTCCTCGGGGAATCGGAGGAGGCGCAGCGGGGCCGGCGCCTGGCCCTGCTGCAGACGGCGCTCCTGGAACACGCTGCCGCGCACAACTTGCGCACTGTGATGACTTTCCATCAGAAGGTGGAGGAGGCGGCGGCGTTCGCGGAGAAGATGCCAGAGACGGCCGCGGAGCTGTACATCAACGACGCCTCCGACGACGACCTGGCGGCCGCGGGCCGACTCCCCCCATCGTCGATCGACGCGGAGTTCTACGAGCTGGAGGCCGGCCGCCACGTGCCGCCGGACCGGGTGTGGTCGGCGTGGCTGTGCGGCGACCACCTCGTATCCGAACGACGCGAGGTGCTGCGGCAGTTCGCCAACGGCATCGACGCGGCCGGCCGCCGGGTCCACCGCGCCTTCCTCGCCAGCGTTCGCGTGCTCGGAGAAGGCGTCGACATCACCGGCGAACGGGGAGTCGAGGCCATCTGCTTCGCCGACACCCGCGGCTCCCAGGTGGAAATCGTGCAGAACATCGGCCGCGCGCTCAGGCTCAACCGCGACGGCAGCACGAAGATCGCCCGCATCATCGTGCCCGTGTTCCTGAAGCCCGGCGAGGACCCCACCGACATGGTCGCCTCTGCCAGTTTTCGCCCTCTTGTAGCCGTTTTGCAGGGCCTCCGCAGTCATGATGAACGACTCGTCGAGCAACTCGCCTCCCGCGCCCTCACCCACGGACAGCGCAAGATCCACGTCCGGCGTGACGAAGACGGGCGGATCGTCGGGGCCGACGGCGAGGTGGGCGAGGACCAGGAGCACGACGACGGCGCCGATGCCGCTGCTGAGTCCGCACTGCTCCACTTCTCCAGCCCGCGCGACGCCACCACGATCGCCGCGTTCCTGCGTACCCGGGTGTATCGGCCGGAGTCCCTGGTGTGGCTGGAGGGCTACCAAGCCCTCATCCGCTGGCGGAAGGAGAACGAGATCACCGGCCTCTACGCCGTGCCCTACGACGTCGAGGTCGAAGTCGGGGCGACGAAGGCGTTTCCGCTTGGGCGATGGGTCCATCAGCAGCGCAAGGCCCTGCGGGCCGGGGAACTGGAGGAACGGCGCAAGACTTTGCTCGACGCGCCGGAGGCCGGGATGGTCTGGGAGCCGGGCGAGGAAGCCTGGGAGACCAAGCTGGCAGCGCTGCGCTCGTACCGGCGGGCCACCGGGCACCTCGCCCCGCGCCAGGACCAGGTGTGGGGCGAGAGCGAGGCCGACGGCCTGATGCCCGTCGGGCAGCACATGGCCAACCTCCGCCGGAAGGGAGGCCTCGGGAAGGACCCGGAGCGGGCCGCCGTACGCGCGGCGCAGTTGACGGCGATCGACCCGGACTGGGACTGCCCCTGGCCGCTGGACTGGCAGCGGCACTACCGCGTGCTCGCCGACCTGGTCGACGCCGACAGTGTCCTGCCCGAGATCCAGCCGGGCGTACTGATGGACGGCGACGACATCGGACGATGGCTCGCACGGCAACGCGAGGCGAGCACCTGGGCGCAGCTGTCCACCGAGCAACAAGAACGGCTGGCCCAGCTGGGCTTGAAGCCCATCCAGCCGCCATCTCCGGCCCCTGCGGCCACCCGTGCGACGAAGGGCACGGGCAAGGCGCAGCAGGCATTCCAGCGCGGCCTGGCGGCCCTCACACAGTGGGTCGAACGGGAAGGCGCCCACCGGCCTGTCCCGCGCGGCCACGCTGAAGAGATCACCGTCGACGGCGAGCCGGATCTCGTGGCGGTGAAACTTGGCGTGTGGGTCTCCAACACCAAAACGAGGCGGGACAAACTCACCCAGGAACAGCTCGACGCACTCCGGGAACTGGGCGTCGAATGGGCATAGCAGCGCCGAGTTTGCCTCCCCGCCAAGCCGTGGCCGGTGGCCCATAACGAGTGAGGGTGAGGCCGGCTCCCCGAAGCCAGTAGGAAACGTGAGAGCGGTGCGTGGCGCCTGAAGGCAGGCGGTGGTTCCTGTCCCCAGGCGCCCACGGGGCATCCGCGGCAACGGATGCAATTCCCCTCGACGCTGCGGCGTGCTGTCCGGACCAAGGGATAACAGGCCGCGTCGCCCGGCTTCTCAGCCAGAAGGCGGCGACTGGAAATAGCTTCGGTTCGGCGCAGGTGTTGCAACAGTCGCAACGTGCTGCCGAATCCCGGCGGACGTTTGCGGACAACACAGGCTGTGATCTGCGCAGATGTGCGGGGTTGTCCGGCTGGGCTGTCACGGTGGCGGACAACCGGGTACACAGCGCGGACACGCCAGCCCCGGGGGCTGTACGCATCCGGAAAACGAGGGCGGGCGATCTGCTGTCGGCCGGGTTGTCCACCTGCAAAAGTGGACCGAGCGTCGCGAGCGGCAACTCCTGACGCCACCTCAACTATGTCCGGACCAAGGGATCTTTCTTCATGCACACGTGCCGCATTCACCTGCCCAAAGGCAGCAGTGTCGACCTTCCCAGCTACCTGCCGGTGATCGTCATCGTCGTCGTCTTCGTCCTTCTCGGCTACGACATCAGCGCAGCCATCGCCGCGGTGATCGCCGTGGGAGCCGCGGCCCGGGAACTCGGGCGCACCGCCTGAGCCTTCCCGTCTCGGTCTGATGTCCGCTTCGGCGGTGCCACCAGTGGTGGCACCGCCGCTTGTCGCATACCGGGAAAGGGGTGCGGCCATCCATGGCACGACCTGAAAAACCTATCGCCCTTGATGCTCCGTTCGCCGCTTTCGCTCTGCAGCTGCGCGCTTTGCGCCGGCAAGCAGGAAACCCGACCTACGACGCCATGTCCCGGCGGATCAACGGCATGGTCTCGGTGACCACGCTCGCCAAGGCCGCCGCCGGCGACCGGCTTCCCTCACTCGAGGTGACTCTCGCCTACGCGACGGCGTGCCACGGCAACCGGCAGCACTGGATGGAACAGTGGCTGCTCGCGCAAGGAGATGCTCTGCCGTCACAGGCAGGCGCCTGGGCCGCTGTGCCGCCCACCGCGAGCACAGCGGCGTCTGCGGCAGATTTCGTCGAAGCCCTGCGCCAGCTGAGACTGTGGGCCGGCAGGCCCTCCTACACCCAGCTCGCCCGCCTGGCAGGACTGGGCCGCACCACTCTCTGCAACGCGCTGGCCCCCGGGCGCGCCAGTCTCCCTAGCCGCGACGTCACCTCCTGTCTGGTGCTCGCATGCATGCGCCATGCCTACGCAAACCGGTCATGGCTCAGTCAGGACGTGCCGATCGCCGTCACCGCCGAACAGGCGCAACGCGCTTTCCTGCACATGTGGCACCAGATCGCCTCGCAGGAGCTCGCCCGGCGTCACGTGTCCGGAACCGGTATCTCCGCAACGCCCCGCCCTTCAGCCTCCGTGAGGCGCACGCGTCTGCCTGTCCGGCCGGCAGAGGAAGAGTCCAGCACGGTCAAGGAGCAGCAGTACATCGGGCTCATCGACAGACGCGAGGCCCTCACGAACCGCAGCATCCGGCCCGAGATGCGGGAACTCGCTGACGCACTGCGCTCGCTGTTCACCTCGCTGGAGATGTCGATGCGACGCTACGCCGCCCGCACCTATGTGGATCCCGGCTCCCTTTCCCGGTATCTCAATGGCGAGCGCGTCCCCCCGCGGTCGTTCATCGAGGACTTGATGCGCACAGTCCGGGAGGACGGTGTGCCGCTCTCCGAGTACGCGCATGAGCGCCTGTTCGAGCTGTACGAGAATGCTCTGCGTTCCTCCCCCTACCCCGGCGACCAGCTCAGTCTGCTGAGCGCTCGGCATGAAGCCGCCCAGCAGCACATCAGGGAACTTCAGGAAGAGATCCGCCGGCTCAAGGACGGATGACTCTGTCACCACGCCTGTACCGGCTCGGCGTGCCCTCGGCCGTATGGGGCTGGCAAGAGTACGGCGGACTGCGCCAGGGAACGGCATCCGCTGTTCTGCCGTCATACGGCCGGATACGGACTGCAGTCGAAGGCGTTGCTTCATGCCGAATGGGCGTGAGGCATGTGGTGCGGCGGGGAGTGCGACTCCCCGCCGACCTGGGTTCAGCGCGGTGCCCTTACTTGGTCTCCAGACGTCGCCTTACTGAGGGAATCACGCCCTTGTCGTCGAGCTCTCCCGCCAGCTTGCCGATGGCTGCGCCTTGGACGACCGGTGTCCAGCGCGCCAGGACCTCCATCAGCGCTGGGACGCTCTCGGCGCAGACCGTCTCGTAGAAGGAGTCGGTGGTGACGTTGACCAGGAACAGCGGACCCGGCCCGGTGTCCGGCCCCCGGTAGATCTCCAGTGCGAGAGGGGTCGTGTCCTGCTGAGGAAACCTGGTCCAGGACGAGTAGCCGACCGCCTTCCTCTGTTCATCCCAGTCGTCCAGATGCTCGTGCGGAGCGAGCGGATCCTCCGCCTGCTGCCATTCGCCATTCGTGGTGAAAAGCCAGATCCCCTTGTCCATGTCACCACCGTGCCCGAAGTCCCCTACTGCCGAGGCCTGTTCAGGAGATCGCAGGCGGCTTCACCGGCTGCGGCGCCGATTCGGGCCCGGTAGCGGTGTAACGGGTGACGGCCTGGACACTGAGCCCGAACAGCTCGCAGAGCATCCAGTTGTACGAGCCGGGCCATCGTTGACGCGCACAAGTTGCCCGTCGACGCACGGAAGACCGTCAGGCCCACACCTTGTGTTCCTCGGTGAAGTACGGCCAGGGCTGGCAGCGGCTTTCAGTCTTCTCCAGCAGCCGGTCGATGCCCTCTGCCCAGGTCTGCAGGTCCGTAAGCTCCAGCAGCAAGCGCTCGATCTCGGCACACGCCACTTGCAGCCGACGGCCGTGCCCGTTGATCTCCAAGAGGGAATGCGACGATTCGATCTCGGCGCCTTCGGGCAGGACCCACCGGACGTCCAGCCCGGCCCTTCGGAGTTCTTCGACGAGGTTGTCGGAGGACAGCGTCACGGTGAAGACGAGCACATCGGCGATGAGTCCGGCGCACTGCGCGGGCTGCAGCGGATAGATGCCCCACGGCGCGGTGAGGTAGTTGCGGGCTGCGCTGTCCCCGCTGCCGTAGCAGACGCGCTGTCCGGTCAGCCGGGAGCGGCGCAGCAGCGCTGCGTACTGCGCTTCAAACTGTCGTGTGGCTTCCTGGGACCCCCATTTGTTGCCAGCGGCGGGGATGTCGAGGGCGAGCAGGCCGCGCTGCCCGGGCACCCGCATCGTTTTCAGCCCGTCGCGGTGGGCGTGGGCGAAAACGTCAGCGAGAGCGGAGAGGTGGGTGGCGTAAGGCACGCCCGTGTCGATGAGGCGGGCATTCTCGTGCCCAGGGAGCCGGCCACCCTCGTGAAGTGCTCCGGCTGCCATCCGGGTGCGCTGGAATTGCGCTCCCTCCCGCCGGTTCGGGTTGGTCTTCAACTCGTACAGCAGGATGTCTTGCTCGTTGTTCTGGTCGGGCTTGCCGAACACGGTCACGTCGCCGATGCGCAGGCAGTCGGTGAGGTCGTGCAGCATCGCGAACTGCCGATGCTCGCTCCACTGCTGTTCCGCGAACTGGATCTCGTGGACAGTGCCGTCCTTGCTGAGGGTTATCGGCCCCGGTGACTCGTTGCGACGCAGGGCGAGTATGTGGCGGCGGTCGTAGTAGAAGGCCTGCCAGGCCATGGCATCACCGATCGAGCGCAGCTGTCGGCCTACACGCTCCAAGACGTCCAGTTCCAGCCGCCAGTCGTCCAGGTCGTGTGGATCGCCGATCACAAGGTCTGGAGCATCAGGCGGAAGCTTCTGCCCTCTCCTAAGCCTCTTGATCACCCGTGATCGCTCCGCCCGCGCGTCGTTCGCGGCAAGAGTCGCGTGCAGCAAGTCCTGCTGGAACGCTACATAGTCCTCCGGGGTCCGGCATTCGCGCAGATCGCGAATGAACCCGATCAGCCGTTCACCCGTCTCGCGGTGGAAGGGGTGCTTGATCAGCACGTCCAGACGGTCGGACGGCATGTCGATCAGCATCGGAGGCACCTGGACATTCTCTTCGTTCGCTGGTTCCCTCTTCCACCGAATTGCCCGGACCGCCGGTACTTGATCGTCAACCAAGCGCCGTCATCCGGCTCGTCCGCTGCCAGAGGCAAGTTCGGCCGGGGCCACCACGGCGTCCCCAGGGGCAACGCAGAGTGAAGCTGGGCGTATGGGTCTTCGACCTCAGGGCCCGCCGGGACAAGCTCACGGGCGTACAGCGTGCCGCGCTGGTGGAGCTGGGAGTGGACTGGGCGTGACGCCGGTCGTTCGCGGGCGTAGAACCAGCTGGACACCCATTCCATGCGCGAGACCCCGGGACGTCATGGCAGTTTCCCGGGGTCTCATGCTGTCGGCAGATTCAGGCCATGAGCTTCTTGAAGACCGTCTCGAAGCGGTCGAGGGTCTCGTCATCGGCCTGCTCGAAGAAGGCGTCATTGTCGCGGCTGAGCTGGTGTGCGGGTCCGACGTGGTCGAAGTCCCGGGGCTTGTGCTGCTTCTCCCTGGCGATCCCGATGCGCTTGAGGATCGGGAGGGGCTTGTCGGGGGTGATCAGGTCTTCCTCGTTGATGGTGAGCTCGGTAGCCCTGTTGTGGAGCCAGAGATAGTCCTTGGTGGAGAAGAGGTCCTCGATGTCGGCCGTCTCGGGAAGCCCTTCGAGTTGGCCGATGACGGTGATGTGGGTGGCGTCGACGTTGGCGGCCTGAGCGGCGCTGAGGACCTTGGTGGTCACCTTGGTCGTCTCGGCTCCGTCGATGAGCGCACGGACGGACAGTCAGCGTCCCATGACGGCGACGAAGGCCGGCATGTTGCCGATGCCGCCGACCGGGATGATGGCCAGCCGGGGATCGAGGCCGGTGCGCCCCTGGCTGATCAGGTAGTCGGACATGCGCATGAGGAAGATGAAGTCGCTGCTGCCTTCCACCGCCAGGAGCGGACCGGCGCCGAGGAACAGGTGCTGCGACACGGAGTATCCGAGCGCCGCCTCCACCGGCAGGATCGTCTTGGGGTCTGCGGACAGGCTGACCGAGTGATGACGACGCCCAGACTCGGGTCTTCGCGGGTCGCCTGGTCGTGGATGGCGCGCATGGTCTCGTACCGCGTGGGGTCGATCATGTGCTGGGAGTGGGTGGTGTAAAGGACCTGCTGCTTGGGTCCGAGCTGACCGTAGACGTACCGGAGGAAGTCGCCCTGGGCCTCGCCGTGCAGGCTGGTGCCCGGTTCGTCGAGCAGGACCACGACTCGCTCATCGGTGTCGCGGTAGGCGCTGAACGCGGCGAGGAAGGAGAAGAACCACTGGAAGCCGGTGGAGCGGGTGGAGAAGTTAGTCTCCACGCCGCCATGGCGGTCGTCGCGCAGCTCGATCTTGAGAAGCCGGTGGTGGGGCTGCGGCTGGCCGTTGGGGTCCGGGGGCATGGCGATCAGGTCGGTGTCGAAGACGACGGTGAGGGCGTCGTTCTGCTTCCAGTACTCGAAGACCTGGTCGCTCAGGTCCAGGCTGGCGGCCTGGACTTCGGCCTTGCGGCTGTCGTAGTCCTCGTCCAGGAAGTCCTCCGGCCCCTCGCCGGCAAGGCGGAGCAGGGACATCATGGTCTCGTCTCCCCGCTCCCACTGCTTGGCCTTCGCGCGTTCAGCGAGCGCGTGGAGGTCGCACTCGCCGGGGAGCAGTTCGTAGGTGGAGAAGTAGAAGAACCGGGGGAGCAGATCGATCAGCTGCTCGGGGTCGAGATCCTCTTCGACGTACTGCTTGTGCCGGTCCAGCTCGGCCGGGACCTTCTCGATCGCCTTGACCCGGGCCGTCTTCTTGCCAGCGCCCACTTCCCTCGCCCGGGCCTTTGCCGCGGCACTCACGGCCTCGATGCTCGTGTGGTCCCCCGGCGATGGCCTCCCGGTCGTCAGTGTTGTCGACGCCGGCTTCTTCGAAGACATGACTCAGGACGTCCTCGAGGGTGCAGTACACCTCGGCTCGGAGGCTGCCGTCGTACAGGCGGGACGCCTTGACGTAGGTGCCCGCCGGCGGGCGTACGCCGACCACTTCCTCAAGTGCGTCGATGTCCGCGTCTTCCAGCGCGAATATGGCCGTCACGGGAGCGACCTTGTCGAGGTTCTTGGAGCGCCGGTCCCTGGACAGGTGCCGTCGCGGGTAGTCGGTGGTGACATGGAAGTCGTCCGCGTTGTTGGCCGGGTTCAGCCGATTCAGAGCCTTGAGGATCGTCGTCTTGCCCGACTCATTCTTGCCGATCAGGCACGTGACCTGAGGATCGACCACCATGGCCTGCTTGTTCGTAATGTTGCGGAACGTCTCTATCTCCACTGACGTCACCAGCATGGCACTCCCCTCCAAGGGCCACGTTGCCCTTGTCTGTTCCGCGCGGCGTGCAACCTGTGCCAGACGGGACAGGTGCGAAAGCGTGTTATGGCTTAATCCGCCAGTATGAATCCCGACACTGACAGCGGTGTCCCGATTCATGCCGCCGGCGAGTACGCGGGCTGTTCGGGATCTACAGGTCGAACTCAAGGTGCTCGATATCGGTGAAGCGGACCTCCTCCAGCTGGCCGGCGCGGCGGCCGTTGTCCTGGAAGTACACCTCCTTGAGCGCTTCGGCGGCGATCTGCTGGAGCTGCTGGTCGGCGGCGCCCTGCTCCTGGGCGTCGAAGAGGCGGGCGGCGTACTGCGGCGGCAGCGCCACGGTCAAGTGCCGGAGGCGGTCCTCGTCCGTCGTCCCGATCGGCGCGGTGTAGCCGATCCGGGCGCGGGTGTCGATGACGATGCCGCCGGTGGTCGCCGCCTTCTGCCGTGCCTTGGCACGGATCTGCGGCTGCCACCGCTTCTTCACCGCGGCCTCCAGGCGGGCGGCGAGGTCCGGGCGGGGCTTCTTGATCTGGTCCTTGACGTACCGTTCGACGGTGCGCTGGGAGATGCGCAGCATCTGGGCGACCGCCTTGGTGCCCTTGAACTGTCTGACGAGGTACCGCATCTGCGCGGGCGCGCTCTTGGGCGCCGGGCGGGTGAACGCCTTCTGCACCGCGGCGTCCAGGCCGTTGCCGAACATGCTCATCGCGCTCTACCTACTCCCCCGTGTCCTGGTCGGTGACGGTGCCGTCCTTGATGTACCGGGCGAGGTTGAGCTCCGGGGCGTTGAACTGCTCGCGGACGCCTTCGCCCCACAGCACGCTCTGGGTGCCCTCCCACTTCACCAGCCCAGGGTTCACGCCGAGCTTGAAGCCGCCCGGCAGCGGCTTGCCGTCCCGGTAGGGCAGGAAGTCCAGCGGCGACGGCCCGTCGGAGGCGTAGACGGCGCAGTCCGAGAGGATGGCCACCGGGTACTGCCCGGTGAAGGCGGCGTGCTTGACGATCTTGCGGTGCATGTTGATCCGGGTCCGGGAGATGATGGCGGCGCGGATGTCCGGGCGCCAGGTGGGCCGGGCGAGGGCCCGCCACGGCTGCCCGGGCTTCCAGCCCTCCCCGCGCGGGCGCTCGCGCAGCTTGCCGATGCCGCCCTTCACGGTCGCCTTGATTGCGGACACCACGATCGCCAGCTGAGGGTCACGCTGCCGGTAGCCGTCCATCGCCTTCAGGAACTCCTCCGGAGGCAGGTCCGCGCCCACTCCGAGGTCGGCCATCGTGGCGAGGTAGGCGTCGCGCAGCCGGTTGTACCAGGCGTCCAGATAGCGGCCGTTGTCGTAGCGGACGTACGCCTCGACCGGCGTGACGTCGTAGCCGAGCTCCACCGCGTAGGCGACGGTGGGCGTGGCATACCAGGCCGGCCCCTCCGGGCGGTCACCCTTCGGCGTAAACGGACTTGGCAGCAGCTCGCCGTCCAGGTCCGTCCACTCCTTTGCGAGCTTCACGCGGGACAGGTCGACGTGGCTGAGGTCGACCAGCCAGGAGCCGGGCAGTTTCGCGTCGAAGACGAGGTTCTTGACGTGCGTCGGCGCGCCCAGGCCGACCGTGAGGCCGTTCGCGCCGGCGGCGAAGGCCATGTTCACGTCGATGCCCACCAGGTGGGGGCGAAGGCATTCGGCGTCGGTGAGCGGGCGCGCCCAGTCGTACGCCTCCTCCACCAACATCTCCGCAGGACCGCGCTGGTGGAAGCGCGGCAGGTCGGCGAGCAGCGGGTGCCCTTCGGGGGCCTCGCACGGCGCGCAGTCCACCGGATCCTTGCCCAGCGAGCCGGGGTTGTGCTCGGAGTGCCGCTTACCCGTCGCGTCCGGTTCAGAGGCGCGGGTGGGCGGGTGCAGGGCGGTCATCAGCTCAAGACCGGTCACGGCGGCCGATCCGCGCGGCGTCATCACACGAACCGCATACGTGCCCAGCAGCCGGGCAAGGTCCGCCGGCGGCAGCTGCCCCGCACCGGCCCAGTGCCGGGTGTCGAGCGCGTCCCACGACGGAATACACAACTGCACGCAGGATCGCTCCGAACCCTGCGCGGGACGGTAGATCCGCGCCCACGGCCCGAAGCCGCGTTTGGTCAGCTGCCAGTTGGCGCGCGTCACCTGCTTGATGGCCTTGTGGCCTTCCGGGATCCGTCCGGCCAGGCGCTCCTCCTTGCTGAGCGTGATGGGCAGGCCGTAGTGCTCGCACGCGGCCTCGGTCAGCACGATCAGCGGGTCGGCGTCCTTGCCCGGCCCGGACAACTTAGGCTGGCCGAGCCGCCCTTCGCGCAGCGTCCACTCCACCAGGGCCGGAATCGACTTCGCCGGTACGTCCAGGACCAGGCCGCCGACGCAGTACGCCAGCACCTGACCATCTACGTCGACGTCGACGACCGCAAGCGGACCGTTCTCGAAACGCGGATCGGCGCCACCCGCCAGGGTGCCTGCGGGTGCGGCCTTCTTCGCGGCTGGACGGCGCGACGTCGGCCTGGTCGTGACCGCCGGGCGCGGTACAGCGGCAGGGGCAGCGGGGCGGAGTGCGGTGTTCGCAGGCTCCGCAGCCGGGCCAGTGAGTGCGGTGCGGGCTTGGGCCGGTTCAACTGCCGACGGCGCAGGAGCGGCAGGTGGCTTGGGGATCGCCGTGTCCCCGTGGGGCACCGGAGCGTTGGCGGGGTAGAGCTGGGCGAGTTGCTCGAGCAGGCGGGCGTAGGCGTCGCGCTCCGGCGGCCGCGGCTCGGTCTTGCCGGCCTCCCAGCCGCTGACCGTCGCCCGCCGTACCTGCAATGCGGCGGCCACCTCGTCCAGCGTCAGGCCGTGCGCCTGGCGCAGCCGCTTTCGTTCCGCCGGGGGCGGCAACGCAGAGCGGGACGCGATGAGCGCGTCGACCGCGTCGAACAGCTCGGACATGCAGCACCTCCTGTCCCGCAACCCTAGCGTGAAGCGCACATTTCGCGTACTAAACGCGTACGGATGCCGTAGATGATGGTGGGGAATTCAGATTGCCCCCAGAAGGACACCCTCAGGGGGTGGGTTGCTTCAGGTCCTAGCCGAGGGTCGGCAGTGGTGTCCTGGCTATGCCTGAACTGGCCAGGGCAAGCGCCTTGGTGTGCGAGATCTGGGATAGCAGACGGCCGCCGTGCACCAACCGCCGCGGTGGAGAACGCTCGGAGGCAGGCATGGGTGAGATCGTAGGCTCGAACGAGCATTGTTGACCCGTCCCGTGCCTACGGGTGACGCCGCTGTGCGTTTCTTGCTCAAGGCGGAGAAGGGTTCCACGAAAAACGTGGCGGTCCTCCTGGGGATCTCCCAGCGCACGGTACAGAGGTGGGTGACCACCCGGCCGGGAATGCGCCGCCGTCCCAGTGCTGTGCATGCGGGGTTGATAGTTGATAGATGAGGCCGTCAGGGCACAGTGGCAGCCCCGGGTACGCGCCCGCCAGCGGGCCCGAGCCGAGGCCGACGGGTTTGTCCTCCACACCAGGGCGCGGTTCGGATTCGCCGCTCCGGCAGGCTCATCGGACGATCCGCGGGTACGGCTGATCGCCCAGTACCTGTCAGGAGAAGTGGCCCGCGAGCTGTTCGCCGCCCGGGACGCCGGCGGAGGTGAGCAGCAGCAGATGGTGATCCTCGCCCGAGCCCTGGGGCATGCCCACTTCCCGGGACGGAGGCCTGCGTGCCCACGGTCTCGGGATCGCCTTCACCGATGTGGAGTTCGCCGATTTCTCCATCGGCTGACCGTGCACCAGGTTCGGGCTCAGCGCGAGGGCGGGATCTGGTGCCGTGTCAGCATCCCGTCGTAGTGCTGTGCTTCCTTGCGTTCACGCCAGTCCCACTGGATACGGCCGGTGCGCTGGTCGGCGGGCGGCTGGGGCGGGCGCAGCCTGGCGCCCTCGGCCACGCGCAGCAGGTGGGCGCGGTCGTGGGGGCCGGCCAGCAGATGCTGGTCCTGGCCAGGCGCGAGCTGGGCGAAGCACACGGCGGCCTTCAGGAAGACCCGCGCCCACGGCGGCACCCCGTGCGAGGCGCAGCCGTCGGTGTAGCGGGCTCGGTCGTGCAGGGCCAGGGTGGCCGCGGCATCGTCGTAGTCGCCGAGGCGGGCGGTAGCGAGCTGCTGAAGAGAGGCCCCGGTGCAGAGCGCAGCGGCGAGAGCGGCGGCCAAGCGGGGATGGGCAGTCACAGCGGCCAGGCGCCGGGCAGCATCCTGGGCTGTCTGCTCAGTGAGGGGCGTGGGTGGCGGCCTGTGCCGGAAGGCGATCGGCGGCGGTGTGCACGGGCCGGTGCAGGGGGCGGGACTGTCGTTGGAGACCAGGCGCCCCAGCGCGGGCAGAGTGAGCCACCGCCAGGCCCGCAGGGCGGGCTCGTCCGCAGGCGGGGGTACGGGAGCGGCCGGGCCGTAGTAGTGGCCCCGGGCGGCCTGAACGGCGGTGACGCAGTAGTCGGCCCTCTGCAGCACCTGGTGCAGGGCGGCGGGCAAGTGCGGGCGGTGGCAGACCAGGATCAGGTGGATGCCGGTGAGGGCGCGCACTCCAGGAGGCGCATCGTGCGGCGGGCGGTGAGGCGGTGGGCGCGCAGGACGGTCAGCCGGGTGACGGGCAGGGCGGTGATCCAGGAGGCGGCGGCTTCCCAGGCGGGCTGACGGCCAGCGGAGAAACGGCCCGGGAGCAGGGGCGGTTTGCCCAGGGCGGCCAGAAGATCGTGGGCGAGGCCGGTTTCGCTGGTGGTGCCCGGGCCGGGGTGCAGGGTGGCCCGGCCGGACGGCGGATGGTGAGCGACCAGGGCGGTGTGCGTATGGATCGCGTCGTCGCCCGGGTCGATGACCACGATGACGGGCGGCGGTGGCGCGGCGGGCGCCATGGCGGCGTGGTGGTCAGGCGAGGCGGCTGAAGGCCCAGCGCAGCAGCTCCTGGTCCACGCGGGGGCGGCCGGTGCGTGCCAGGGCGGTGCGGGTGTGGGCGTTCAACTGCGCCCGCGCGCGGAAATTGCCGTGCGCGGCGTGGCTGTCGGCGAAGGTGATGTCGTCGGGGTCCGCGTTTGCCCAGACCGGGTGGAACAGGGGAATGGCCTCCAGGACCTCGCTGGAGGTGAGGCGAGTGAAGTGCTGCCAGATGAAGATTCGGGAGGAGAGCATCGGCTCGCGGCGCAGCACGGTGTGACAGCCCTCGCCCTTGATCAACCCCGCGATCACACCGGCCCCGCCCGCCCCACCGCATCAGAACTCACGAACCTGAGACAGCATCACCCACCATCAGATAAAGCCTCACGACAGCGCCCCGCCCATCAGGCTCTCGCCTCATGACAGTGCCAGCCCTACCTTCAACACCCCACTGACCAGCACCAAACACCAGCCACCAGACCACCACCACCGACTCTCACCAGCACCGACCCCAAGCCGAGAGGCCGCAGAAGGACATGACGTACGAAGACGGGCGGGCACCGACGGCATCAGGCTCGTCACCTGGCCACGACTCGATATCGATGTGCACGCACCCTGGAGACATGGCAGCACATCCGAAAGACCCACGAACTGTTCCGGCAACTGCCCCCGCCTCAGGCCGAGTCACGTTCGCCGGGACTGCCTCGCAGACACCGGGCATGCGCATTGTGAGACTGTCTCAAGAGTAAGAAGACACCACCTGGCACGAACAACCAGCGCTGTTCGTCCGTACCATCGGTACGCCGAGGCATCCTGCGGCACCTGCGGCGCCCTGCCGGGCCGCCGATACCTCGCCCACAAGGCGCGCCACGCACAGGTGGCACAGCCGCACAGGACATTCATGCGCCGAGGAAAGGTCCGCTCCATGCCCGAGACCGCAGCCCCCGCCACAGAACTGACATCCCAGTACCTCGCCCAGGTGACCGGCGACCTCGAACGCAACGTGAAAGAGCAGGAACGTATCAGCGCGGAGATCGCGTCCCTGCAAGAGCAGCTCGCCACGGTGCAGCACGACCACACGGTGCTGGTGAACGTGCAGCAGGCACTCGGCATCACCCAGCCGCAGGCCCAGCCCGCGGCAGAAACCGAGAGCGCCGCGGTGCCCTCCCCCCGGCAGAAGACTTCCGCCGCGCGCGGCCGGAAACAGAAGGCCAAGAAGATTGTCGCCGCACCGAAGAAGACGGCACCTAAGAAGCCTGCGGCCAAGGCGGCGGATGCCGCAAAGGCGGCCCAGCCCACCCTGGTCGAGCTCATTCGCCGCCACCTCCTGGAGCTGAAGGAACCGCGCTCGGCCGCGGAGATCTCCGCCGCGCTCGGCCAGGCCCACCCCGAGCGCCAGTTCGCGGACAAGGTCGTGCGGGTCACGCTCGAAGGACTCGTGGCCAAGAGCCAGGCAGAGCGCACCAAGCAAGGCAGGTCCGTCTTCTACACCGCTCCCAAGCCGGCCGATGCACCCCAGAGCGAGGCACAGCCCGCGCGGGCCGACCACTGACAGCCGGTGTGCGGACGCGGGTGCCGACCCGGCCCTGCCGTCCGCGCCAAGCGCCAGATGCGGACCTCGCCGCGGATGAGCTGGCCGTCGCAGCGAACACGTCCGGTCTCGACCAGCCGCTGGTGCACGGCAGTGGCGACGCCGCCGTATGAGACACCTACGCGGCGGGCGAGTCATCGTGTCCCATCCGGCCTGTGCGGGTGATCCGCCGTCTCACCTCGATCTTGTTGTTGCACCGTCCGTCGCATGGCGGGGTCCTGTTGCCGGCGCCGAGCCGGTTGAGGATCGACGACATGTGTCGTTCCACGGTCCTTGCCGACAGCACCAGTTCCTCGGCGATGGCGTGGTTGGAGTGGCCTTCCGCTGCGAGGGAGAGGATCTGCCGCTGCCGAGGAGTGAGCATGCTGCGCTGTTCGGCGAGGCGGCGCAGGGAGGCGGTGAGGGTGGGGTCAACAAGGTCTCGCCGTTGGCACGTTGCCGGACGGCATCACGTAGCCGGCTGGGGTCGGTGTCCTTGGACAGACTGGCTGTGACTCCGCTGGCGAGGAGGTTCGTATGGGGGCCTGCGGCAAGGCGTCGGCGGCGATGATCGTCAGCAGGGCGCAGCCGGGCACTGCTGTATGCAGTGCGGACATTGTCCGCAGGTCGTCGTGCGCAAGTAGCTCGATGACGATCACGGATGGACGGGTCGCCTGGGCTCGGGGCAGCGCTTCCTTGCGGGTGGCGGCCTCGGCAACGCCCTTCAGTCCGTCCGCGGAGGTGATGACCGCCTCGAGCCCGTGTCGTGTCAGCTTCTCCGGCGCGACCAGCATGATGCGGATCGGTATGCCGGCCGCCGGGGCAGGCCACGACAGGTGCAGGCAGATTGTCCAGACTCGGCCACTCCGCAGCATCCCTTCGGCACCGGGCGTGAGTCGGCTTGCTGTACCGCGAGCACCTCATGTCCAGGCCCGAGTCGTGCACTGCCGATTGCCGCGGTGACGGAGCGCCGCATTCTCCGCACTCTCAATAAGAGCAGGGAGCCCATGACCGCAACCAGGCTGCCGAACACGGGGGTTCACTTGTGCTCGCGGGTGTCCCGATCCCGGGCTGACGCGGCAGGCCAGCCGGTCGGCGCTGAAGGCCCTGTACGGGACGTCGCTTCGACACGGCGTCCCAGGCGGTGGAGCGGCCCGCGCCGAGTGCCTGTCACACCGTCGGCAGCAGGCGTCGAGGGCGGCTGCACTGCGTACATGGATCCCCCTCAACAGGCGAGCCGGCGGACCCGACATCCACCTGTGTGTCCGCCCCTGCGCAGCGCGGCTTGCCCGCTCCGAACAAGCTCTTCCCACTACGACTGAGCAGCTCCCTCCTCATGACCTGCAGGAACACACCAAGACATACACCGGTTCGAGGATTGCGAGCTGTTGATCGCATCGCCCGTTCGAGCGCGTTCGGCCTGGATTCACTTCTCACTCTGCGTACTGACCCGCCAGGATGTTCGGGCCAGTTGGCCGGTGAACTCTTCCTTCTCGCGCCGGCAAGCAGGCGACCCGCACGAAATCGGTGTGCCGGACAGCTACTTGATGAATCGGTGATCGTCTCGCTCTTAGTTAGTGACCGCGTCTGAAAGCCCGGTCTCGCAGCGAGGAGGATCAGATGGCCGAACCGGCCGTGGTGGGCCTTAGTGCAGTGTGGCTCTTGGCTCCGCCATATCTCGACCCGTCCCCAGGCGCCCTCGTCAGAGGCTGGATCAGCAGGCGGGAAGCAGAAGCATGCCAGGGCCTCCCTCAGGCGATCATTCCCCAGCTTGTCGGTGGTGGTGTGATTGCCTCGTACGGCCCCCGACAGCAACGCTTCATGGTGTGGACTGCTGACCGGTGGCACGATCAAGCGCAGGGACCGGTACCCCCAAGGAGCACGCCTTGGTCATGAAAACGCCCGACGGCCCGGAACACTCCGCGGACTCCTGGTCCAGCCGGTCGAGCTTCACGGACTTCTACGCGTCAGAAGTAAGGCTCATCGTCCTGTTCGTGTACAAGAACGGTGCGACGTGGGACGACGCGTGGGACGCGACGCAGAACGCGTTCGCGGAGGCGTACCAGCGCTGGGAGGGCATCGACTACCCGGCCAGGTACGTGCGGGGCCGCAGCGCTGCGTAACTACCGGGCACAGCGGCAGCGTTCGGCTGAGGACGTCCGGCGGGCGGCCGAGGCGGGCTGGTGCTATTTTCCGTCGTTCGACCAGCTCAAGCTCCTCGACGAGGAGAAGGACGTCATTGATGCCATCGCAAGCCTGCCTGAACGGCAGCGTGAAGTCATGGCCTGGAGTTACGACGGATTCAGCATTCCGGAGATCTCGGATCTGCTCCGCGTCGACGCTGGCCGTGTCCGGTCGAACCTCTATCTGGCGCGAAACAAGCTCAGGGAAACCCTCAGCGGCAATCTCGACTGGTTCATGGGGGGTGACAAATGAGCACGCCATGGGACGACCTTGACAAGGATGAGCAGCAGGACCAGGCATTCGACAAGTACGTCGCGTCCGTGTCCGACTCCGCAGTGGACTCTCTGCACAATGTGATCAGCCTGGGCGACGGGCTCAGCCAGGTGATCGAGAGGGCACGGGTGATGCCCCGCCGCGAGCAGCGGCCGGACGAAGAGCGACTGGGCCCCGAGCCCGGCCATGCCCGTTGGCCGGGTGATGCGGTGCTGACGGGCCGTATCAAGTGGTTCGACGCACGCGAGGGCATGGGCTACATCGCTGTGTCCCGAGGCCGCGAAGTCCCGGTTCACTGCCAGGATTTCAAGGTCTTCTCGCGCGCACCGAAGCCCGGGGAGGAGGTTGAGTTCGTGATCAGGCACGGCCGGGCCAGCGACGTTCGCCTGCTCAAGCCGACGACGGACGCCTGACCGTCATCTGTCCGGGGCGGGGCTGTGAACGAACCAGCTGAGCGGTGGCCCCAACGAGGGCCACTGCCCGGTGGGGGGGAGGTCCGTGTCCGCGTCTGGTGTGAGAGCGCGAGCAGCCTGGTGGTTGGAGGGGATCCGCCGCTGTCTCTTGGCCGGATCGGGCGGCGGATCCCCCGGGTAGACGTAGGAGCTACGTCTACTCCCTATGTAGGGAACCCGCGCCATTTCGTGCAACGAGACGGAGCCAAACGAGACGTGACCCCTGCCACACGGCCGCTCAGGGGGTTCGTGCTACAGCGCGTCACCTGGTACGGGAGGACGCCGCACACTACTGCCGTGCCCAGCCCAAGCCCTTGGCCGGATCGGGGGCGACAGCACGGATCACTTCGGGTAGTCGTAAGGAGTACTCATGGGCAACTCGCCCATGGGAGTAGGGACGTCGCCCGTCGGCGCATCCACTCCCCCCACCGGCATGTCCAAGGTCCGGATCACTCATCTGCTCGTGGCGGCTTGTGCGATCGCGGCACCGTCCTTCGGGTTCGTGCCCGACACATGGGCTGACCATATGGAGCCGCTGGCCGCTGAGTCGGCGGGTTCGATGGTGGTCAACATCTTCTGGCCGCAGGTCCTGTGGTCGGTGAAGCGAGCCGGGAAGGCTTTGGCGGGACTGTGTTCACGCGGCTTTGACACGGTCCTGGGTTTCCTGCTGTACCGCGTCGACCGGCTGCGGATTTGTCGCGCCGAGGCGGAACGGCCCCACCAGGTGAACGGCACGCAGGCCCTCGGGCCGAGCTCAGGGCCGTGGGTTGAGGGGCCTGCGCCCCAGATCGCCGACGATGTCGGTACAGCGTGACATCCGCCGAGAGGTTGTCCACAGAGCAGTCGTCTTTGCCGGTCCGCATCGAGGCGGCTTTCGCTTTGTATGCCCGTCCTCTGGTTCGCTGGCTGAGGATCCGGGGGGCCTCGGCCATGGATGCCGAGGACGCCATGCAAAGCGCCTTCATCAGCCTCTGGCGCAATTTTTCCTCGATGGACAACCCGGGCGCCTATCTCCATACAGCAGCATGGAGGACCTGGCAGCAGACGAGAGCGGCCGCGTCGCGCGCGCCTGGCATGGAACCAGAGGAGGCGCTGTACGACATCCCCGCCTCGGCCGCCGGCCCCATGGAATCAGCCGAGTTCCACCAGGAGCGGTGGGAGATCCTGCAGTTGACTGCCAGGCTGCCGGAACGGCAGCAGGCCGTTCTCGCCTACTACATCGACGATGCACCCACGAGCGAGATCGCGCACCGCCTCGGACTGTCACAAACCACCGTACGTTCCACTCTGCGGTACGCACGCAGACGCCTGGCGGAGATGCTTCGTCGTCCTGAAGAAGCCGATATCCCGTAGGCGGCGGCGGTCCAGATCGGCGGACGGGCACAGAGCCCCGGGCGTGGCGGCGTGGTCCGGGGCCTGCGGGCTGTTACTTGATCAGGCTCTGACCTCAGTAGCCGGAAGTTGCGAGCCCAAGCCGAGGCAAGCACCGAGACTTCGCTCCTGCTGTGCCGGCCGGTGGGCTGATGTCCTACACCTCAGCACTCGGCTCGATCCGGAGGGACTCTCCTGCAGCCAGGCGCTGTGCCGCCTCTGCGGGCCGGGGCGAGATCGACGCGGTGAGAGGGACAGCGGCGCCGGCCAGGGCCGCGACGACTCGGGTGGCCAACTCCTGGCGCTCGGATTCGCCGCCTGGTCCATGAGGGATGGACAGCCACACCCGGCAGTCGTCGCCCGCCACGACCTGCACTGGACCATCCGGAACGCCGAGGATCCCGCAGTCGGCGAGTGCCTGGACAAGTCGCGGCGTGCAGCTGGGCGGTGTTCCTCCTGTCGACTTCGCGGGCGGCGATGTAGATCGCGTGGGCCAGTTCACCAGCGGCCTGCTCGACGGCGCCGACGTTGATGCGGAAGGGGCCCATGGAGACGGTGTCATTGGTCGGGTCGTAGCCGAAGCCCCACAAGGCGCGCGCGGCATCTCGCGGCGCGTAACCGGCCTTGATCCGCTCCCTCTGCGGGCCGTGTCCCTTCCCTCGGGACCAATCCTCGAAGTGAGTCAGGCCGTTGCGCATGAGCTGGATGCCGGGCAGCACTTCCTCGAAGCGCTTGCGGGCCTGCTCGAGGGCCTGCCCGGCCGCCGGATCGATGCCCAGGTCGTTCAAGGCGATCTGCTCAAGCCTTTCCGCCACCAGCAGTTGGCACAGGGCGACGCACATCTGCCGCGCGTCGATCTGTCGGGTATCGAATCCGCCGCCTGCATCACCGGCATGGACGCGGCGGACCGCCAGTACGGCGGTGCGCTGCCACCATTGCGCCTCCGACACGGCAATCGCGTACGGATGATCCGCTGGGGACCAGCCATCGATCACGGTCTCACTCATGGTGAGCATCTTCGCCGCCCCGGCGTTCGCCACGCCGGGCATTTTTCCAGCGCGGCCGCGGCGCCCTGACGATCGTGGCCGCCGACTTCGCCGGCGGTGCGCTGAATCATCTTGGCGACCTATCGCGTCCAGGGCCAGCCGCAGCTGCCCCGAAACCCGCCCCGGGGCGGCCTTTTCAGTGGTCGCCGCCCCGGAACGAGGTCATCGCCGTGGCAGAACCACACTCGCGGCTGCCGTAAGACCGGAGGCCGCGATCGCTGTGGCCGTCGTGTAGACAGCCGGCTCCGTCGGGAGAAGAACTGTCATGACAACAGCCGCGGTGACGGCGGTGACAGCGAGCGCGAGAGCCACGATCACCGGTACCCAGTGAGACTTCTCGCGAACGCTTGGTTCCGCATCGGAAGAGGAATCGGACATGAGTGTTCCTTCGGCTCAGAGGTGTGCACTGCTTGCTGTGGATCAAAGGCTGAGTGGTAGCAGCCACCCGTTTTGCCTTTGCCGGTTTCGATGCCCCTTACGGACCAGGCGGAAACCAAGAGTGCCAACTCGCCGCAAGCCCGAAGTGGACATTGTGCTAAGGCGAGTTGGCAGCCTTGATGCTAGTCCGGCAACACCAGGCCCGAACTGGTACAGCAAGGAACGCTACTACTTCCTGCCATCTTCGGGGAGTTCCACGGAAAGTGGTTATGAGGCGAACCCAAGCGGAGATGACTTACGTCGAGTTGACCACCAACTTGAGTGAGATGGCCGTGAGTTGGCCTGGCCACTTCGAGCAGCTCGAGCGATGCGCGTCAGAGCTGCCGGGCGTCGCCACAGAACCGGGCGGAACGGTTGTACCTTTCCGGGGCCGGCGCAGCACCATCAAGCAGCTCCGCTGCAGCTCCTGTCACGCCGGAAGACTGGGTCCCCGCCCGAATCGTCAAGCCAGCGGTGTCGCGAAAACGGAGAGCCAGAGCCAAGCGGCACGAGTCTCCTGTCACATGACGGCGACGTTCTCCCGAGTCACAACCAAAAGAAACTGCTCCGGCAAAATCCGGGAAGTTGCTTGGAAGTTGTTTATGAATACCAACCGAGTGGGGACAACCATAGTGAAGTTGGTAGCCAACTCGGCTGACGTGGTGGAAGATACTTCAGGACGACCCCGGCTCAGAGGTGTGCCCGGCTCTGTAGCAGCAGAGCCGCTCGTCCAGTGGAAGTACGACGTCACCAGCACCACCGGCCTCGTACTGGTCACCATCGGCGTCTTCCCCCGCCCTGAGGCGCGGCGGAAGACGCCGACGGTGCTAAAGCCTGCTGCGGTGCCCATGTACGTGGTCGAAGACATCGCGGCGCAGATCTGCCTCTCCCCGGGGGCGCCCTGATCACCTGGCCCGTCCCCGAATTCCTCACCGCCCTGGGCGCCGGCCGCTCCGCTCCCCCAGCTGCGCTCCCCTGTTGCGCGATCACCTTCGTCAGGCGAGACACCCAACGCTGCCGCAGAAGGGCTGATACACGCGGCGAGAAACGCCGACCGTGGGCACGTCCTCGCGCACGGCCCTGCAGGCGTCCTGAGCACCGCTCACGTCGCACACGGACTCCTCCCGCACCTGCCGTCGCGCCATGGCCTTCATCCGCGGCTTGATCCCGGCTTCGGTAAGGCCTTGCGGCAGACGGTTTCCGCGCCCGTCGGCGGCCGCGGCTAGATCTTCAGGAACGCGCAGACATCGCTGAGCTCCTGCTTTCGGGTGCACGGTGCCAAGGCCCCACGCGGGGGTTTGCGGAGGTAGCGCCCACGCGGAGCCCGCGAAGGCGGTCGAGTCTCCATCGGGTCTGATTACGGGGTCTGCCCCTTACAACAGCAGTACCTGCCAGGCGGCAGTGATCCGGAGGGCCGCAGCTATTCGGTACGCCGGGTTTGTTCGGCAGCGATGCGTTTTGGCCTTGCGGCGGGCTCGCTCTCCGAACGCAGCCGGGTCGGGTTGGCCGGCATGGGCGGCGGCCTCGGTCCAGGTAGTGCCCCCACTCTCCGCGTACGCGAAGACCACGGCGCGTTCGGCCGGGTCCAGGCTGCGGAGCACGCGGTTGAGGCGTTCGTCCTCGAACACCCCGTTACGGGTGTGGGCGAGCAGGTCGATGTCGGGGCGACCAGGTCGTACAGCGCCAGCCCACCGCCGGGATCGGCGTGCAGGAAGCACCCGCCCATGGACTGTGCGCCGTCGCCATATGGGTACCAGCTGCCGGTGCAGCGTGCGGACGTCTTCCTTCAACGCGCCCAGTGCGGTGACAGGCAGGAAGCGGTTCTCGTTCAGAGGGGATACCCAAGGGCCCATTAAAGCTATGGAGAGCGCTTCGCGCCCTCGGTCACTGCGGGGTTGTTCCAGTGCCACAAGACCGACGCGAACGGCACGGCACGCCGGATCTGCGCGGGGCGAGCCCGGCTGCCACGGTGGGCACCTGGTGGGCCTGCGGGTAGCGCTGGCCCCTCCGCGGGTGCGTGCTGCACAGGGCGTGCTCCCCAGCACATATCCTGCCGCTACGACTGCTCGGCGCGCCGCCGGGCTGCGTCCAGTGCACGACGCTCCGTGTAGGTGCTGTCGCCCCTGGTGGGAAGGGCGCGGGGGCGTTCCGTCGCGATCTGGTCGATGCGCGCGGCGTAGCGGCTCTTCGCGGCCTTTACGGCCTCTGCGGGTGGAAGGAGTTCCTCCGCGGCACGTAGTGCTTGAAACAGCTCTTGCGTGAGTTGCAGGAGCCGTCCGAGTTCGTCTTCGGCAGCGGAGTACCCCCACGAGTCGGCGGACTTGTGGCGGGCGGCGGCCGTGCGGCGGGCCTGCTGCTCCATGGCCAGGCACACTGCCTGACGGCGACGCTCCAGGGTCCGGAACGTGGTGCTGCTCGGATCCGCGATGATTTCCTCGGCGGCCTTCACGGCTCGGGCCAGGGCCGGTGTGAAGCGCGTCGCCGCCAGCGCGGCCGCCTCCTGCTCCTTGCGTTCAGCCTCGCGCCGTTGCTGCTGGAGTCCGGGCCAGGCGGGGAACTCCTCCCGTCCCATACGCTGTCCGCGCGTACGCGGATGCGCCTTCTCGGACTTGGTCAGACGCGGGTCCCAGTCGCCGTGGGCGGTGAAACTGTAGGCGCTGCAACCGACCGTTCCCCACCCTCCGAACCCGTGACGGCCATGGGCCCAGCGGTCGTTGACAAAATTGATCGGCTCACCGCAGTGCCGGCACAGTTCTTCCGACACATCGCGTTCCGTCCCCATGATGCCCCCAACTGGCTATAGGGCTCTCCCCGAGCCGTGTGACTGTTCATCCTGCCAGTCTCCTCAGTCTCTTCCTGGATGCGGAACTGCCCGACATCGCGGCGCCGGTGGGCGCCTACGGGTCCCGCCTGCCGCAGCACCCGGATGCGGTCCCAGCCGCACAGCAGGTGGACCGCTTGACGACATGCGCGAGATCTACTGCGACGTGGGTCGTCACGGTTCTGCGGCCCACTATCTGCAGTTCATCGCCGGGGACTATGTCCGCGAGCACTGCCGTGTGTTCCCTCCCGTGCGGCGCCGGGACGGATGCCGAATCTGCTCGCTGCCGTAGTGAGCGAAGTTCATCGAGAACCGGCCGGACGCGGCGGATCATGGGTCACGGATCCGGCAGGCGTGTCCGCGTATGGTGGGTGCCGCCCGGTGCATCGGGGACGGGGTCCCACGATGCAGGCCCTTCCCTCAGGCGGCGCAGATACGGCAGGTTACGCATCGCCTTGGCCGCCCAGGCTCGCTGAAGGCGTGAGTAGTTTCCGTCGTTTGCCACGCGGGTGAGGAGTTCGAGGACGCCCTCGGCCGTGCGAGGGCGGTGGGTGTCGCGCGGGTCCTGGACCCTGTGAACAGCGGAGACGTACCGGTCGAGCAGACGAAATGCTTCGTCACGGGCCGTCTCGGGCATTTCGGGGTCGATGACCAACTGCACCAGGATGGCGGTGAGGCGCGGGCTGTGCCCGCCCGGCTCGGCCTCGGTGAGCGCTCGGGCGGCGGCCACGCGCGCGTGCTCGTCCAGCACACGGTCGGCGGCCAGGGCGGCGAAGACGTCGGCCGCAGACGCATGCCCCGTGGCCTGCAACTCGTGTGCGGCGCCCAGCCGGATCGGCGCGGCGACCGACATGTCGCCGGCCAGGGTGGTGAAGAGCTCGTCCGCGCGCGGGTCGTGCAGCTGGGCGAGTTGCTCGGCGACCCGCAGGCGGGCCGTCTGGACGCGTTCCCCGCCGACGGGGTCGGCGTCCAGTTCGGCGGCGAGGGAGGCCAGCAGGTCGGCGGCCCGTTCGTCACCGGTGTGGGCGAGTTCGCCAAGCGCGGTGACGCGGGTACCCGGGTCGAGGTCGGAGTCGGCGCCGTAGGAGGCGAGAAGCTCCGCGTAGCGGTCAGCGTCGGTGGAGCGCAGGGTCCGCATGAGCTCGTATCGCAGCGTGCTGTCGGCTGTGCTCTCGCCCGCCAGGGCCAGCAGTAGTGCGGGGGCGCGCCGGTCACCCGCTGCTGCGAGTTCGCGGAGCGCGAGGGCGCGGGCGTTCTGGCCCAGTTCGGGGTCCTGGGCGTAGGAGAAGAACAGTTCGGTGCAGCCTCTCGGGTCGGCCGAGCGCAGTGCGTTGAGCACGTCCCGACGCAGCCCGTGGTGGAAGACGGGGTCGGCGACGATGGCAAGGAGCTGCCTGCCGTGGGAGGTGTCGTCGAGCCCCTCCAGGATGCGCTGCATGGCCTCGACCCGGGGGAACAGGCCTACGTCGGTGTCGGCGGCGATGCTCAGCAGGGACTCGGTGTAACCGCTGCCGCGCAGGGCACCCAGGGTTCGTGCGGCCATGATGCGGTCGTCGTCGCTGACCATGGGGTCCGTGGCCACGGCGGTGAGGATGCGCGTGTCTCTGTCGTCGCCGAGGGTGCGCAGGTGCTGGGCGAGTTCGCGGCGAAAGAAGCCGGTGCACTCTGGCATCTTCGCGGCGGCTGCGAGCGTGTCGGCACAGCGGCGCATGGACTTGGGGGCGACTGGGATGCCGTCGGCGACCAGTTCGGCGATGAAGCGGGCGCCCTCCCAGCCTTTTCCGCAGCGCCACAGGGCTCGGCCGAGCAGCGGGCGGTCCGTCACAGCCGCGATGAGGAAGCGGGTGAAGGAGTCGTGCCGTCGCCATTCCTGGGGCGGGCGTCTGACCCAGCGGCCGAAGACGTTGCGCAGCTCGGTGTCGGCTCGCCGGGGGTCTTCGGCGACGCGTTGGGCGGCGAGGAATTCCAGCAGGGTCTGGTGGATGAAGACGAGGTCGCCGCCGCGTTCCGTGAACAGGCCGCTGCGGCGGAAGGTTTCGCGCAGGATCTCTCGCCAGACCCGCTCGGGGAGGTCGGGAGGGCGCTGGTCCTCGGTGCGTGCGGCGAACAGCTCGCCGGCCGACAGCTGCTCCCCGTCCAGCCAGGCCAGGGCGAGTTCTCCGGCCAGACCCACGACCTGGGCGGGCAGGCGCTCCACGGTGCGGACTGCCGTGGTGCCGTACTTGGCGGCGGCGCCTGTGGCCTGGGCGATGATCCCGGAAGCCGCGTCGCTGTACTGCCTGCTCTGCAGAAGCCCGATGAAGGAGCGGTACACCTCGTGCCGGGTGGTCGGCAGCGGGGGTTTTGGCTGGTCGGCGAAGAGTTGGCACAGCATCGTGGCCATGAGCGGTACGCGTACGAGCGCTTCACGACGTCGCTCGCCGAACTGAAGCGTGAACTGCTCCGCGGCGCGCTCGGGGTCGGGCAGGCCGAGGGCGTTGAGCCAGCGCTCGGCGAAGTCCCGCAGCTGGCGGGTGTCGAATGGCAGTAGGTCGAAGACGGCGGCCCGCCAGACCGGGGAGCGCGACGTGGGCAGCTCCGGCACGGGACGCGTGGCGATGACGCATCGGTACATCGTCCCTTCGGGATCGGCGGCCCGTACACCCGCCAGCCTGGTGAGCACGACCTGACGCTGCTCGGAGGCCAGCAACTCGTCAAGCCCGTCCACGAGTACGAGCCATGACGCATGCGTGGTGGGCGGCCTCCGGAAGAACTCGGCCGACCAGGCCTCCAACGGACCGTACCGCCCGGCATCGGCACGGACTCCGGCTTCCAGCGCTTCGGCCAAGGGGCGGTCGGGGACCAGATCGGCGGCTTGTACGTAGACCGGGACCAGCAGAGGGGTGGACGTGGGGCGGGGGGTGGGGTCGGGGCGAGGGCCGGGACTCTGCGGCGCGGACTGTTCGTCTGCGCCGTCGCCCGCGCCCTTGTCACCTTCGTCCCCGGCCCACCCATCACCCCACCACGCCACGCACTCCCGCACGAAGCTGCGCAGAAGGCTGGACTTGCCCGCGCCCGGTCCGCCGATCGCCAGGGCGTCCATATGGTTCTCAATGATGGTCGCGGCCGACACCCGTTCCTCGGTGTCCGGTTGGCCTGGCCGGGTCAGAGTCTGTATGGAGTGGGCGTGTTGACTGACGTAGACGGTCGACAGCGGCGGGGAGACGTTGCCCGGTGCCACTCCGGGATAGGGGTGGGACTCGGCCGCCCGCGCGGCGGCTGCGAGGTAGCCGCGCAGCCGGCGGCTGGGGAACGCCCAGCCACCCGCCTGGAGTTGGTCATCGGTGAGGGTGCGCAGCCAGGGCTGGTCGACGTCCCAGACTCCGCTGCTCACTCGCGAACCTACTGCGCGGGCCGCGGACTTGTGCAGCTCCTTGACTTGTTGCGGGCAGCGCGAGAGCAGTGCCGCGGCGGAAAGGGCGTGCACGCTGCCGGAGTGGTCGGACGTGCAGAGCATTCCGCTGACGGCGCCGGTGCGCTTGTTGAGGATCGCGCTGCCGCTATAGCCCCCACCGATGGGGGGACCCCAGAACCGTTCCAGCAGGCCGGGTCCGTCCGGGTCGCGCAACGAAGGGCCCTGGTACTCGAGTTCAACCGACTGGCCGCTGCGGAACATTCCCTCCGGATGCCCCCGGACCCAGACGCGGTCGCCGTCCCGCAGGTCGTCGTGGAACAGCACCCAGGGGTCGGCAAGAGCAGCCAGGCCGCCGGCGTCCGCCACCACTCGCAGCAGGGCCAGGTCAAGGCCCGTGGTCCGGTCGCGGAAGTACAGATCGGGGGCGGGACGCAGCCGCAGTTCGCGGTCCGTGCCACCCACCCGGCCGTAGACCACTTCCGGGAGTGATTCAGCACTGTCCGCGACCACGTGGGCGCACGTCGCCACAGTGCCTGGCGCAATGAGGAAACCCGTGCCGGATCTCCGCGACGCGCCGTCGGGTGAACGGATCATCAGCGCCACCGTCGCCGCCGTGAGCAATTCCCGAGTGGCGCTGCTCAGGGTGGTCACGGCGTCGGCGCGGCCCACTCCAGTGCGACCTTGAAGGTGGACCGGGCCGTGGCCTTGCCGAGGACCGCCACGAGCGTGCCGGACTCGACCGCGAACTCGCACGCGAACTCAACGGTCGCCTTCTGGCTGCCGGTCTGCTGCAAGCGCGTCCCCACCGCTCTGGCAACCCCCACCAGCGAGTCCAGAGCCTCCTCAAGAGTCGGCCGCGAAGCCGCGATCTCCCGCTCGCCCGCACCGGCATGGCCGGACTCCAGCCGCCGCACCGACAGATACAGCGGATGTCCTTCCACCGTCACGGGAACCACTGCCGTTTCGTCCCCGGCCGAAGCGTCGGCCCCCGCCCGCTCGTCCAGCACCCCGCGCCTCCCCTTCACCTGCCCGCACATCGCCCCCGCAGCAGCGTTCAGCCTAGTGATCCCGCCGGTCGCCCGTCGGAAACCTGCTCAGATCACTCCCAAGTCCAGCATCGCGTCCACCATCTTGCGGATGCAGAAGATCGGGTCGCCCCAGTTTGGCGGGCTGACGGTGACAATGAGGACCGGAAGTCGTTCGTGCCCTTCCTCGCTGACGTGGACGTAGGTGGTACGCCAGTCGATGCCCTCCCCGACATACGGGGTGATCCACCGCTCCAGCTCAACGCTGTCGATCTCTTCAACGCCGTGGTAGCCCTCCGGGTCAACCCCGACGACCAGGAACCCGTATCCCTCCGCGTTGCGCAGGGCGACGTCAGGCTGGCGGTCGGCAAAGCCGATGATGGCGCGTGCCAGATGGGCACGGGCGCTCTTGTCCGCCTTGTTTCTTGGCCGGAAGTCAGGTGCGGCGCCTGCCTACTCGTCATCCGCCGTCCCACGCGGCGGAAGCCGTCACATCGCCGAGGCGTTCCCGCGGGCATCCGGGCCGTTGATCGGCGTACTCCGGCAGCTTCGGTGGCCTCGTGCCGGGGCCACCCTGATGCGCCTTCACGAGGGCCTCGTGATTGGGCAGTGCGCGTCGGCCGTGTGGCCGAATCACGCGAGGTAATGTCCCATCACCTGCGCGGGGATACAAGGTTGCTGGTACAGCAGATGGCTTCTACGGGGTCCGGAATCAGTACCACCAGTCGGGGAAGCCTTCGTCCCTCTCGGTGCTCCAGTCGTCCTGATCGAGGGCTTGCTGCCACTTGCTCATGACGGCGGTCCCGTCCGTGAACCGGTTGGCCGGCCTGGTCGCGGACAGATGAGTGTCCAGAAGTTCGGTGACGTCCCGGTACAGCCGGTTCATGCGTCCCAGCCGTGCCTGTCTTACCCGTTGGGCGACTGCCGCCAAGACCCCGATGCTGACCTGGAAAGGGCCGAAGGAGGCCAACTCGTACGCGTCGCGGGTGGGTTCTTCCTGGCCTGCCTCCAGTGCGGCCAGGAAGGGCTCGTAGTAGGCCAGGATGAATCGGTCGCGGTCCGCCGGCAGGTCGAAGGCTTCGAGCTCCGCTTCCTCCGGATCCACGGCGTACAGCTTGAGATGATCAGGCACTCCCTTGTACTGCGGGAAATGGGCGCCGCACGCGTAGGCCAGGACGGGGGGTGTTCCCCCGATCGATCGGATGGTCCGTTTCTGGGCCCGCATCGTCTCTTTGAGTTCGTCATCGATGCTGCCGGACCGGCCCTTGGCCTCGGCCACGACCCATCCGCCTGCCGTTGTCTCCCCGAAGAGGTCGGCGCGTCGCCGGGTGTTGGGGGCGAACTGGATGCCGTGGCGGGCCGCATAGCGGTCCACATGCATCAGAAACCGCACCGAGACTACCTGCTGGCTGAAGACGCCGGTCATAGCCTGCCCCAGAGCGTAGGAGAGTGCCACCTTCTCCGAGCGATCGAGGCTTCGTGCCAGGTCGGAGCGGGTGAGGCGGCCTGTGGGTGCACGGCGGACGTAGGCCGGGACGAGGGCGACCCGATGCAGCCATTCGTAGACGGATGTCCAGCCGTAGGCCGCCTGGTCGTGCGGTGCTCTGCCCGTGACGAACAGGGCGTGCGCCAGTGCGTCGACGCTGAAGACCATGCGGCCGGTCGGATAGAAGGTATCGGGGAAGTCCTCCGTCGTATACCAGACTTCGAATTCGTCAGGCTGCACCACTAGCAGTACTCCCCAGGTCTCCTCATGCAGCAAAACAGGCTAACGCCGTGGTGAAGCACGCTACTTCCTGGCACGCGCTGGGCAGTTGGGGCCCGTGGGCCCACATCCGCAACGTGTTCACTCGCTTTCGGACCGGGCCACAGCAGCGCGGGTCTGACAGCGCCCTGGTCGGCCGCACGGCAAGCGCCCCGTCCACTGCGTCAATTCCCCCTTGTCCCCTCCCGGCCTTGGAAGACCACGCAGGCACTCAATTGGTCAGAGCCCGTCGGCAGCCTGTACCCGCGCCTCCTCTTCCATCAGCTCGCGCCACGTCCTGCTGCGGTCGATCACCGCCTTGGTGCGCCGTTGCACGGTACGCACGGCCGACGCCCTAACCTCATGGCCGTGGTACGTGCCGAAAGTGTGCGTCACGTCCTCGAACGCTCCCAGCACAGCCAGGGTGGCGGCGGTGACGATGTCCGGGCCTGCCCGCAGCGCAGCTGTACCCTCGGCGGTCACCGTGACCCCCTGCTGGACCAGCCAGAGCATGTTGTGCGAGGCGCCGGACGCTACGCGGTACCAGGAGGGCAGGTGCGTTGTCCGGGGACGGAGGACATCGACCAGGGAGAGGTTGAGGAACACAACACTTCTCACGTGGGACCTGAGCGTCGACTCCACGGTGTGCCGCGCGCATCAGCATGCTGCCGGGGCTCGCAGGCAGGGTGACCTGCAGAAGGAACCGCCCGGTGTCGTGTTCACCGAACCCGATGATCACGGGCTGGGAAGGTCGCGCGGCGGGTTCACCACCAAGCTGCACCTGGCCGCCGAGCAAGGCCAGAAGCCCATGTCGATCGTGGTGACGGCAGGACAGCGTGGAGACTCGCCCCAGTTCGAACCCGTGCTGGCAAAGGTTCGCGTGCCCCGCCTCGGGCCGGGCCAGCCACGCGTCCGCCCCGATCGCGTGCGGGCGGACAAGGCGTACGCCTCCCGCAAAAACCGTGCTTACCTGCGTCGCCGCAGGATCCGATGCACCATCCCGGACAAGGCCGATCAGGCGCGCAACCGCCAGAAGCTCGGCTCCCGCGGCGGCCGACTACCGCGAGCGCCATGCGGTCGAGTGCGGGATCAACCGCCTCAAAAGACACCGCGCGGTCGCCACGCGATACGACAAGCTCGCCGTCCGCTACGAGGCGACCGTCCTCGTCGCTGCCATCAACGAGTGGCTGTGACCCTCGGCCGTCACGCGGTGGGATCCACGTTCCACGCTGCGGGCAGATCGCTGCCGCAGAAGACGCAGACGAAGTCGCCCTCGCGCACGATGTTGTGCTCCTGGCAGCCGGGGCACCGCCGGAACACCACCTCGTGGGTGAAACCGGAAGACCGCCCGAGCTCTACAGCATCCAGAGCACGGGCGACCTCTGCCCAGGAGCTGACGTCCGGGCAATACCCGGTGGACTGGTTGCTGACCTTGCTCACGGCCCACCGGTCTGCCTCGCGCATGAAGCTGATCTCGCCGGCACTCAGAACCATGTCTCCGCCGGCACAGGCCACGTGCTCACTTCGCCGCGGCGCCAGCCGAAGCACACCATCTATACCGACCACGAAGGTGAACGGTTCGGTCAGCTCCGCCGCCGATTGCTCAGCGATCCAGCTGCGGAAGTCAGCGGTCGTGCTGATCCGACGCCCGCCGTCACCAGGGCGGACCGCAGCCTTCAGCTCGATCGGTCCGACATATCGGTAACTCCGCCCCCGCGCACTCACGTCAGCCAACCTAGAGCACTTACGACACACGTCCTAGCGCGGTCACTTGAACCCGCTCCCTACGTCAGCTCGCGGTTGGCCGCTCGCGCGTCAGCAAGCTGGACTTGACCTGGTACGTCATCGATCCCTCTGGCCGCGACCGTGGCTGCCCGTGAAGACGTCGGCCCGACCCGGTCTGTTCTCTTCGACTCACTCGTACGGTCAGTTGGCCGATCTGGACAGTTCGTCGGCCGACTGCCGGTCAGTCAGCAGGCAGGCCGAACCAGCGCAGGAGAACGGGTCGCGCGTCGTCGGGGGCGTCCTCGGGCCCGCGGGCATAGCGCGCGAGCAGGGCCAGATAGTCGTCATGGAACGCGTCCAGCTCCGCCTTCGTGAGGTGGATAAGGCTGCGTGAACCCCGCATCCAGCCTTCGGACTCCGCTTGTCCGGCGGTGAACTGCCGGGCGAGCTCGAGATCCTCCTCCATCCTCATCCGGTCCAGCTCGGCCGACATGGCGCGCTCGGCCTCCGTCAGCTCACCCAGCGGCGGTCTGCGGATGTCGAGGCCGCGCACCCCGCGCCACCAGCGCTCACGCCCGGTGGAGCGCTCAGGGATGTCCTCGATGAGGCCGCTGCGCTCCAGCATGCGCAGGTGGTAGCTGAGCGTCCCGGTGTTTTCGCCGAGGGCGGCGGCCAGCGTGGTTGAGGTAGCCGGGCCCGCCGCGCCGAGGTGGCGCAGGATGCGCAGGCGCAGAGGGTGTGAGAGGGCCTTGAGCACGTCGGGGCTGTCGACCGTGCGCCGTCCTGCGGCTTGCGCTCTGTGCTCTTTCGTCATGGCGGCAGTCTATCCAGAAAGCAGCGTTTTCTCTGCAGAGCTTCCACTGCATAGAAAACTCTGCAATGCTGTGGTCCATGACGCCGAACCGAGTGACCTTCAATCGCACCGTCCGCCGCCTCACAAGTGCTGCTGCAGGGACCCTGCTTGCCGGACTCGCCCTGGGGGCCGCACCCGCGCAGGGAGCACAACGGGCCCCGGATCTGGCCGAGTTCGACTTCTCCGCCTGCCCGACCGCCGATGAGCTGCCGACGGGTGCGGACCCTGGGACCTGGCGCTGCGAGGTCATGCACGCCACGGGGCATCTGCGCATGGGCGCCGTCGACGAGCCGCTCACCGAACCCATGAAGATCACCTTTGCGGAAGGCCGAGTGGACGGTGAATTCCGCCAGGTCTTCGGGGAGATGACCGCTGCGCCAATCCGGGTCGCAGGCACCCCGTTGACCCTGACTCCGCAGTACGGCGGCTACTCGGACTTCCTGTCCGACGTCACCCGACGCGGCGAGTTCGACATCAGGTTCGCCATCGGCCGGGCGCACGGGCTGCCGGCCTGGACATTGCCGGACTGCTCGGTGGGCAGCGATGAGGACGCCATCCACCTCGTACTCAAGGACACCGATCCCACCCGGGTGATTTCCAAGGACCCTCTGGTCGTCGCCTTCGGCGCCCAGGCCACGGAGTTCGCCGCCCCCGGCACCGGCGGCTGCGGTCCCCTCGGCCGCGCGCTCGACCGGGCCCTGGGCCTGCCGTCCGCGGCGGGAACGAACGCTTTCGACATGGACGTCACGGTGGCCATCCGGCCCTACACGCAGGCCGGTTCGGTTGAGTAGTAGTCAATTCCTGTAGGCCAGTGAGGTGGTTCAGGCCCGCTTGAGCCTCGGAGCGTTCTCGAGGTGGCCGCGCTCGAAGCGGGCTCCGGCCCGGAGGAGGTCGACGAGGGGAGGTGCGTTCACCGCGCTCCAGCAGGCCTGGGCGGACTCCACAAGCCTGAAGACCATCGCGAAGGCCGCCGCGCAGGAGCCGGCCGCCCGAGCCATCTGCTCCCCGCACCCGCGGGGGTGCTCCCCAGGCCGCCGTCCCGGCGCGATCCTTCGGACCGTAGGTGAAGGTCTGGCCGACTGCGGTGCCGGGAGTGCGTACGTGGTTGTTCGGGCCGGGGCACATGCGGGCGAGCCGGGCGAGGCCCCCCTAGGAGCCGTCGTTCTGGAAGACAGCGAGCAACACGGTCGCTCGGGCAAGGTGTGGGTGCCGTTGACTGGGGGCCAGCCTCGCCCGTGGACCGACTTGTGATCACAAGGCCCCAGGCCGTGGATGCCGGTATCACCCTCATCACCGCCCCCCGCCGCAAGGACCAAACGGCTTCGCCGTCCTCGCCAAACAGTGGCAAGTCGAGCGCGCCATGTCTTGGAGCATGAGGGCCCGCAGAAAACGTGCGGGACTACGAGCGGCTCATCTTCCACAGCGAGCCCACCTCACCTGGACCACGATCACCATGGTCCGCCGCCTCACCCGACCTCCCCGCCCCGGCAACCCCGCACCGTCGAGCCGGCCGAGACCAAACCCGCCAGACTGATGCCCATCCGCATCCCCCGGTGGAATCACGTCCCCATCCACCTCGCCCCCGCAGCCCTGCCCTGACCCATCCAGACCAACGCCGCTTCCTCTCCCTCAACTGCCCCTGGCGTCACTTTCATTCACGAGATGTGGCGGTGGCGATCAGGCCGTCCGCTCTGCTGCATCGGTTTCGCCAGATGGATAGTCAAGGCTCGCACCGAGATCGTGACCGGGCGCCGATCCCATACAGATGCGTCGGAAATATTTGACGCGTCGGATTTTTCCGACGCATACTGTGGTCATGCCCACGGATGTGTTCGGCGTGCTGGCCAATCCGGTGCGCCGCAGACTGCTCGAGAGCCTGCGTGAAGGGCCTCGCTCGACCGGCGAGCTCGCCGGGATGTTCGAGCTCGGGCGGCCCGCCGTCTCCGAGCACCTGGCGGTGCTCCGTACCGCCGGACTGGTGCGGGAGGAGCCGCGCGGTCGGCACCGCTTCTACCACCTCGAACCGGCCCGGCTGGCCGAGGTCAGCGAGTGGCTGCATCCCTTCGAGCACTACTGGAAGCAGCGCCTGGAGGCGCTGTCCGATCTCCTGGACGAGGAAAACGGATCATGACGACCGAGAGCAACACGATCACCTGCGAGAAGTTCCTGCCGCACCCCCCGGCGGCGGTGTGGAAGGCCCTGACCGACCCCGAGCTCCACGCCCGCTGGTGGGCCGCCGGCGACGTCAAGCCCGTCGTCGGACACCGCTTCACCCTCGACATGGGCAACAACTTCGGCCACCAGTCCTGCGAGGTGACCGAGGTGGACGACGAGCGCCTGCTGGCCTACCGGTTCGCCGAGGGCAACCTCGACACCACCATCACCTGGACCCTGCACCCCGAGGACGGGGGCACTCGCCTCGTCCTGACCCACGCGGGCTTCGACCTCGACTCCCCGATGGGGCGACAGGCACTCGCCGGCATGGGCCACGGCTGGCCCCACGTCCTGGACAACCTCGCCGCAGCCCTGGCCGGCACCGCCTGAACGCACACACGCGAGCTGTGAACAAGCGAGCCTTGACGAGCGCCACCTGGACCTGCACCCGGACGATGACGTGTGTACCGCAGCATCAGGCTCGTTACTGAGAGCCGGCGTCGCAGGCAGCCACTCGGCCGAACCGAGAGCCATCACCGGGTGACTCACACACAGACCGACCCCAGCGATCTGCACGACGCAACTCCCATTCCATGCGCGCCGTGTAGCTGAGGCACCGGTGGAGAGCACCGCGCTGAGAAACGCACGACAGGCACGGGCGGCCCGGAGCAACGGCCCGACCGAGAGGCAGGACCGCGATCCGGACCGGTTCACCGCTTCCCATGGCTGGACCTGCCTGACGAGCTGGTCGCTGCGAACTGCTCACACACAGCCTCACGCCTGCGGGAAGAGCGGGGTCAGCAGGTTGCCGCCTGGCCAGAGGTCCTGTTCGGCGACGAGGCAGGCGAGGTATGTGCCGATCTCGGCTAGGACGGCGGCGCGTTCCTTCGGGCCATAGGTGAGGGTCTGGCCGGGGGCGGTCTCGAGGGTGCCCACGTGGCTGTTCGGGCCGGTGCAGACGAGGGCACGGGCGATCTCGGACAGGCCGAGGCCGAGGGCGTCGCACTCCCCTGCGCGGATGAGCCGGACGAGGCCGGTGGTGACTTTCTCCCAGTCGCCGACGTACGGCCAGCCGGTGCCGCCGCCCAGTTCGTGGGTGAGGGTGGCCAACGGGACGATCTCACCCGGTGCGCGTGCCTGGGTGAGGCGGTCGTGGATCCGGGCGCCGTCGGGCTGGCGCACCTGGCGGTAGAGCAGCGAGGCTACGGCGACCACGGTCGCGTTGATCTCCTGGGCGCCGTCGTCTGGGCAGTACGGCTCGTGCGCGAAGAGCAGGTACACGTCGGTGGTACGGACTGAATCGTCGGAGCGGGCCTTGGCCATGGTTCGCGATCCCTTCAGCGGCGCAGTGGCGGGGTCGGGCGCGGGTGTGGGCGGCATTGCTCGCTCGTAGCCGGGTGGAGGCGGGCCCAGGGGGCCTTCGTCGCCGTGAGGTTGGCCCGCCTAGCCGGATGCCGCAGTGGCGCGGATGTGCTCGAGGGCCTGGGCGGCTTGGTCGGCGAGCCGGACCATCAGCCGTTCGAGGCCGATCAGTTGCGCCGATACCTCGCGGGTGTCCTGGGCATGGGCGTGGAGCAGGTCGGCGGCGTCCCACAGCACGTTGTGGCCGATCTCGGCCGAGCGGCGCAGCTCATAGCGGTCGCTCCCAGCTGCAGCACCGACGAGGTACGTCTGCAGGGCGGCCAGGCGCTGGAGGTAGCAGCAGGCGGCGTTGCCGTCGACGCTGCGGACGTGCCCGCCCGCCCGGTCGTCGAGCCGGTCGGGCGCATGTTCGGTGAGCAGTGGGGCGAGCAGCATGGCGGGCATTACCAGGCCGACGGGGATGCCGCGGCTCAGGGCGTACGGGGCGGCGACGAGGGTGATGGCCGCCACGGCCGTGGTGGAGAACCGCAGAGATGCACGGCTTGCGGGGGCCAGGGCGATGCGGTGTGCGGGACGCCTGAGCAGCCAGCGCACCGCCAGCCGCGGCGTCCGTGTCGCCCCCGGGACGAGGACCCCGATCTGCGCAGGCAGTTCGGGCGACGTGCCGTCACCGGGGACAGCCCAGGCGAGCCAGCCCCACGAGGTGCGTTCGTGCACGAGCACGAGCCGGCGCGCGGCCGAGCACGTGCCCTCGCAGAGGTGTCCGGTGCGCAGGGCGCGGGTGCGTTCCTTCTCCCACCGGCCCGCCTCGCCGGTGAAGGGACGCTGGTGGTGCGCGGCCGACAACGTGGTGTGCGTTCGTGTCACGAGGTCCTTCCTTCCAAGTGGTCGGTGAACGTGGAGGCGCACGCGGTGCAGCGGCCGTCGCCCTCGGGCTCGGCGCGGCGGGGTGTATGCCCTCTTCCGCGCCGAACTGGAACGCTCCTACGCCACCACCCGCCGCGCCGCCGACTACGCCCACCGCCTCGGCTACACCGTCAAGACCCTCACCCGAGCCTGCACGGCCGCGACCGGACAACCCGTCAAGCACGTCATCGACAGCCGCGTCGCCTTGGAGGCCAGGCGGCTGCTTGCGCACACCGACGAGCCGGTGGCGACCATCGCGCGCCGCCTCGGTTTCCCCGAGCCCACCAACTTCGGCAAGTTCTTCACCCGCCACACCGGTGCGACCCCCGGCGCGTTCCGGCATGCCCAGGGCCGGTAGCCAAGTCGGCAGACCCGCCGCTCAGCCGGTGCGGCATGATCGGTGGGCGGATGACGGTGGCGGGCGAGGGGTGCCGGCCCTTCTTCGTGCCGCTGGTGATGACGAGCCGCTTGGCGATGTCGCGCAGGCTCATCTCCTGGTCGCGCAGGTGGAGCGCCATGGACAGCATGGACTCGTCAGTCACGCCCGCGCCACCGATGGTCTTGCCGTGCTTGCGGGCGGACTCGTGTCCTTCGAGGGTGCGGTCACGGATGTACTCGCGCTCCATGCCAGACATGGCCGCGAGTGTTGAGCGACGCTGAGCATGTGCACGAGGGCGACGGTCTGGTTGTTGACGGGGTGAGGTGAAACAGCCCCGGCGGCCGTCAGGCCGCCGGGGTCGTTGTGAACGCAGTGTCGGCTTCGTCGTCACTCTGTCGCGTGTGTCTCGGTGATGGCGAGGCGTGTGGAGGACTCGTCGACGATGCCCTTCTCCTCGGTGAAGGCGGCAATGAGGGACTGCCAGGCGATGTTGTTGACCGAGCGGGGCAGGCCGCGGCTGGTGAGGTGGATCAGCTCGACGGCGTCGTCGGAAAACAGGGTGTCCTGCCGTCCGGCGATCGTGAGGTGGTGCTTGATGTAGCTGGCGGTCTCCTCCTTCGTCATGGTGGGCATCTGGTAGCTGATCGCGATCCGTTGGTCGAGGGCGGCCAGGACGCCGTGCTTCATCCGCTTGCGGAGGGTGGGCTGGCCGATCAGCAACACCGCGAACGGCGTCGTGGAGTCCATGTCGTAGTTGGTCAGCATGCGGATGGCATCCAGCTCGTGGTGGTCGAGCAGGTGCGACTCGTCGATCACGACGGCTGGGGTTCGGCCCCGTTCGTCGACCTCCGCGGCCAGCGCGGTGGACGCCTGGGCTGCCAGTGCGGCCAGGTGGAACTTGGGGGTGCCGCCCAGCGCGGTGACGATGCGGTCATAGAGGCCGCGCATGCCGACCTCCGGGTTGGGCTGGTAGATCACCGTGAACCGGGCCGGATCCAGCGAGGAGACGGCGCCCTTGAGGGCGACGGTCTTGCCGGAACCGACCTCGCCGGTGACCACGCCGATCGCCCGGTTGTTGATGCACCACGCGATGCGGGCTGCGGCCTCCCGGTGCGAGTGGTGCTGGTGCAGCATCGATGGGGCCAGGTCCCGGCCGAAGGGGATGCGGGTGAAGCCGTAGTACCCCTGAACGCGGTCGATCATTGCTGTCCCCGCCCGTCGTCCAGCAGGGACGAGTAGTTGATGCCCTTGGCGGTGTTCCCTGCGTGCGTCTCGTCGAGGATCTTCAGGTAGTCGATCCCGGTCGACTGCGCCGGCTTCGCCGGCGTCTCCGGGCTCGCCTTCGGGTGTGTGTGACGGCCCACCCGGTGCGGAACCGCCTTCCCTGCCGTCTTCCCCGACGCCCTGACCTCGATCTCCGTCAGGTCGAACGGGTCGAAGACCAGCTCGACCCTCATCCCGCTCAGCATCGGGTCGACCTCGTAGGTGTTGCCGTGCAGGCTGACCGTCGCGGTCTTCGTCACCGTCCGCAGTTCCGACCACAGAAATGCCTCCCGAAGATCAGCGGGGCTGGGCAGCGGCAGCGGCTTGGGAATCGAACCCAGCCAGCGTTCGATCGGAGGCTGCCCTGTCTCCGAGTGCACCGTGCGGTGATAGACCGTCTCCACCCAGGCGGTGAACAGCCTGTTCAGCTCGCTGAGATGCTCAATCTGGCCGACACGTTCCTCGTCGAGCTCGACCAGGAACTGATCCCGGACGGTGCGGAAGAACCGTTCGATTTTGCCCCGGCCCTGCGGCCGTCCGGGCTTGGAGTGGGTGAGCCGGATCGCGAGGCTCGCGCAGGCCCGCAGCAACCACGTGTCGACGAAGGCACTCCCGTTGTCCACGTAGATCGATTCCGGGACACCGCGGGCGGACAGCGCCGGCCGCAGGGCGGCGGCCAGGCGAACGGTGTCCTCGGCGAACCCGAACCGGTGGCCCACGATCGCCCGGGAATGGTCGTCGATGAAGGCGAACAAGTACGTCTTCCTGCCGCCGATCTTCGGCCCGTGCAGAGCGTCCCCGGTCCACAACTCATTGCCCCGGGTGGCCTCGAACCGGCCGAACACACTCTTCTCCTCGCCACCTGCCCCGGTCAGCCCGGCCGCGACGAAGTGCCGCTGCAGCGTCCGCTCGGTCGGCGACCAGCCCTGCGTGGTCCGCAGGATCCGCTGGATCTGCGCCGCCGTGCGGCCCGGGTTCTCCCGCTTCAGCGCGGCCGCCAGCTCCAGCACCTCCGGCGGCGTCCTGGGGACCGCCTTGCGCGGCTCGGGCACCAGCGCGGCGAACCCGCCGCCGCGGTAGTCCCGCGTCCACCGATCGATCGTGCCCCTGGACACCTTCACCTGCCGGCCGAACGGATCAGTGTGTTCCTTCTGCGACAACTCCCGTGCCAGACGGCCACGTTCCCGGGACGTCAGACTCGCGTCCAGCAGGTCCTGGATGAGGGAATAGCGGAACAGACCGACCTGCCGGGCCTTCTCCGCCCGGCGGCGGTCCTCGTCCTCGCTCGATGCCATGCGCGGACTCTCCTCGCATCTCGATCAGCGTCCGCCCTGTCTCGGACGGACACGATCAAGACTCCCGGCGCCTCCCTTCACCGCCCAGGGGCGGCCCGTGTTGATCAACTAGCAGAAGAAGCACAGGTCAGGACCCGGCCGTCTATCACCCGGCCGGCAAAGGCCCACCGCGACACGGTGTTCATCTGAGGCCACTTGATCACGGCCGCCCGATGGGCGGCCGTGATGACCGAAACCGCGTCCGCCAGCGGACAGGCAGTCGGCGCGGGCATCACTGGATCGTCCGCGAGGGCGACCAGGGCGACGGTGAAGTACCGGCGCACGTCCTCCGACCTGCGACGGAAGCGGCGGAACCAGCCGCGGACGGTGTCCTCCGCCAGCCCCAGATGGGCGGCGACCCGGCGGTGGCCCATACCCAGGGCGGCTATCTCCAGTCCGGCCCCGATCACCTCAGCCACATCCATCCGACGCGGCCACAGCATCTCCGGCAGCAGCACGTGCGTGACACCGCACCCAATACAGCGCGAACGGCGAGGACGTACGAACAGACGCGACCCGAGATCACCGCGGACTTCCCGCGGCCGGCCATGTCCCCACGGCGCGAGCGCGGCCCTGCACGACGGACACGTCAGCTCACCCGCCCGCAACTGGCGTTCCACGAGCACGACATCGACATCGACGATGAGCACCCTGCACCTCCACCGCGTACACACCGTGTCGTCGTGCACGAAGCAGAGTCAGACTGCCCACCAAGATCAGCACTCATGTCCACCGCGACTGTCGCTGGCCCCCGCCTTCGTACTCATGCAGAGAGTCGTCCAACACGGATCAGCCTGTTCGACGGCTGAGCAGAGTTCACCAATGCCGGACATTCCTGGCTGCTGCGGGGTGCGGGAGAGGGAAGTACGGCAGATCGTTCCATAGGCCGGACTGCCGTTCGTGTCCTTCCCTCGCACGGCTACCTCGTGCAGTCGCAGGAGCGATCCGGCCGTGGCCCGGCACTCGCCTGGGGCAGCCTCCGCCGGATCGTCCTGGGCTCAGATCAGGATGTGGCCGTTTCTGCGGCCCATGCGCGTTGTTCTGCGGCGAGGCGTGCTTCGTCCTCGGCGGTGTCGGTGTCGGTGCCGGCGGCGCGGTTGCCGTAGCCGCGGTGGACGACGTGGAGCTGGTTTTGTCCCCGTCTTGTCGCGGTAGGCGATCACCGCGGGGCCGGCTCCGCTGGAGTGAGCGGGGAAGTCCCTGTCGGCGCTCCAGCCGCCGTTGGTGGTGTAGGTGGCCCACCACAGTTTCTGGTCGTTGCCGCCGTGGCCGCGGTGGATGCAGTACAGCTTGCTGTCGAACACGGCCAGGCCCGGGCCTTCCAGACTGTGATGGGCGTCCAGTTGGCGCTCGGTGCCCCATCCGGCGCTGGTGCTGTAGCTGATGTGCTGCAGGGCGGTGGTGTTGTTGCCGCGGTACACGCAGTGGAGCTTGCCGTCGTAGACCGCCAGGGCCGGGTTCGCCGAGGTACCGACGTTCAGCTTGACGTCGCGGGTCCATCCCGTGGAAGGGGTCCAGGTGGTGTGCCACAGGTGTGCCGAGTCGCTGCCCCGGTGGACGTAGTGGAGCCGCCCCTCGAAGGAGGCCAGTGCCGGCCTACCTTCGCTCGAATGTGCCCCGAACAAAGTGTCCTCGCTCCATCCCTTGTCGGGGTCGTAGACCGTCCACCAGAGCCTGGAGCCGGACGGTGAGCCGCGGTGGGCGCAGTACAGCTTGCCCTGGTGTTCGGCCAGCGCCGGGTTCGAGGCGCTGTGGTGGGCGGTGAACTTCTCGTCCTTGCTCCATTCCTCCCGGGTCTCGTAGACCGTCCACCACAGCTTGGTGTCCTCGTTGGGCTTCAGACTGATCGGGATGAGCATGCCTGGAGCGATCCAGGGAGAGACCAGCTTGCAGCCGTAGGTGTTGCCGACCTCCTTGATCCACAACGTCTTGATCTTTGCAGTACGCCTCAACGATCTTGTTTATTGGCGACGGCAGCGCTTCCCCTGCCACGTCACCGATAAGTTCCGCGATGTCGCCCGCCAACGCGGCCGCCCCAGCGTTGAGGTGGATCTCAAACCCCACCAGACGTCTTGACCGAGACGTCATAGCCCCGCGCGCCGAGCTCCTTTCGGGCCGCCTCCGCCTTGGAGACTTCCTCCTGTGACGGGGGTGTCGCCCGGCTGCCGTCCTCGAGGACACCGCTTTCCTGCACTGCTTGTTCTTCTGTCGCCATCCTGCGCTCCTGCCTGCTGTCACAGCAGAGTCACAGCCCGAATCTGCCCCGCCCCATCGCAGACGGTCCAAGCCCTGCCCGCTGCTCCTGTATCGGTTCGCACAGATCGACACGCAACGTGTCGATCCGTAAGCAAACCGTAGCTATGCCCAGCTCAAGGCAAGGACGAATCCCGCGTGACTGTCTCAAAGTGATCTGGGTGGCCGCGACGCAGGCGTCAACTCCTCGTGACGGCCCCGGTGTCCTAGCTCAGACACCAGCCGCAAAGTAGGGCGTGGGTAGCAGGACGAGCCACGTTTCCTGCCTCGGGCACGGTCGTTGGTCTGATCGAGTGCTCGAGGTCAAAGGGGCGGGCGTGCGGCAAGAGTGGTCGCCAGAGGAGCTGTTGGCGAACTGGACGCCGGTGGACGGCGACTGGGGACATCTGGAGGCTCAGCAAGGGCGTGGGTAGTGCCGTTCGTCCGCCCTACTCCGTCGGGTGATGCGGCATGGAATACAAGGCTGAGGGACCCAACTACCTTCGCCGCTTCGTGAAAAGAACACCGGGGGTCTGACCGGTAGCCCGGATCGCGATACGCACCGGCCAGGACGTCATCGGGATCCGGAACCTGCTGGCGCCGCCCGGGCATCACGGCGCAGGTAGTCGCAGCCGCAACGAGACGCCCGTCCCGCTCATGTCATGAGGCGTCAGTGCGGAGCCTGCGGATCTCGCCATGGGCTGCTTCCAGGCGGCGGGCCAAACCCGATTCCAGACCTTGCATGCCAAGCTGAGGCGCTCTCGGCGTCGTGCCCGTGTCCGGTTCACAGCGGGTGGCGTGGATGGGGGCGGATGGTCGTGTCGGCGGAGGTCCGGGCGGCTGCCGGGCGGAGCATCTGTCCGGCGGCGAGTTTGCGGTAGATGGGGCTGGTGGTGAGCAGTTCCTCGTGACGTCCGCGGGCGGCGGTGCGGCCGCTGTCCAGTACGACGATCTGGTCGGCGTGCTGGACCGTTGAGAGCCGGTGTGCGATGACCAGCAGGGCGCATTCCCGGGCGGCGTCCTTCATCACTGTGGTGAGGGCGGTCTCGTTGATGGTGTCGAGGTGGGAGGTGGGCTCGTCGAGCAGGAGGATCGAGGGGCGGGCGAGCAGGGCGCGGGCCAGGGCCACGCGCTGGCGCTCTCCTGCTGACAGGGTGGTGCCGCGCTCGCCGAGCATTCCCGACAAGCCGCCAGGTAGCCGCCGCATGACCCCTTCTAGCTGAGCGAGCTCGACGACGCGTCGTGCCTCGGCCTCGGTGGCGTCGGGTGCGGCGTAGGTGATGTTGTCCCACAGGGTGCCGTGGACGACGTGGGTGTTCTGGTCGACGATGGCGATGCGCTCGCGGCATGCGGTGCGGCTCAGTGCGGTGGCGGGCAGGCCGTCGAAGAGCAGGGTCCCGGAGTCCGGTTCGTAGAATCTGGCCAGCAGGGCGAAGATCGTGCTCTTTCCGGCACCCGACAGGCCGACCAGGGCTGTCTGCTGCCGGTAAGGGACGGTGAACGAGACGCCGCGCAGCACCGGCCGGTCCGGGGCGTAGCCGAAGCTGAGATTGCGCAGGGCGAGAGCGGGCTCCTGGTACGAGACGGTCTGCCGGGCCGGTTCGCTCGTGTATGCCCGGACGGCCGACATCTGTTGGGAGGGCTCCGCCGGCAGGGACAGGGCCTGCTCGATGCGCTGGTATGCCCCCATGCCACGCTGGATCAGGCCGACCGCCCGGAAGACCGAGGACAGCGGAAGGACCAAGTAGGAGGCGTACAGCAGAAACGCGACCAGGTCGCCGAGGGAGTTGGCGTGGTCGTTTACCCGCAGGCCGCCGATGACCAGAACGACCAGGAAAGACCCCTGGACCGCGAGTTCAACCGCGGGGCTCATCACGGAGGCGAGTTTCGCGGTCCGTACGCCGGCACTGTAGGCCGCCTCGACGCGCTCTCCGATGCGGGCCGCTTCACGGTCCTCGGCTCGGTAAACCCGAACCATCGGCAGGGCGCCGAGGGCGCGTTCGAGGTCAGCGGCGATCGCGCCGACGGAGGTCTGCATGCGTTCGGAGGCAGCCCGGATGCCTTTCAGCAGCGAGGCGACGATCACGGCGGCGGCAGCCACGGTGAGGGCGACCAGGAACAGCAGCAGCGGGTCGATCCACACCATGAGGACGATCGCCCCCGCGGCGACGAGGGCGCCCGTCACCAGGTCGACCAGTGCCTGGGAGACGACTTCTCTGAGCAGGGTGGTGTCGGCGGTGACCCGGGAGATCAGGTCGCCGCTGCGGTGCCGGTCGTACTCCTTCATCTCCAGCCGGAGCAACCGCCCGACCAGACTGTGGCGCAGCCCTCGTACGACGCCTTCGCCCATGCGCTCCAGGACGAAGCGGCCTACCGCGCCCGTTGCCGCTTCGGTGACGAACAGTGCGGCCAGGAGCAGCAGCAGGGGCCATAACATCTGTCCCCGTCCGCTTGCGTCCACGACCTGTTTGGCGACGAGCGGCTGAGCAAGCCCCAGGGCGGAGCCGATCAGAGTGAGCACGGTGGCGACGAGGGCCGAAGTCCGGTGGCCGGCGGTCAGCCGGAACATGGTGGCGACCGCGGCCCGGGTGGAACGGTCCCCCTCGACCTCCGGTTGTGCCTGATCCACGGCGGTGTCGGTCATCGGCCCGATCGGCTCCCGGGAGCGACGGTGATGAGCCGGGTGAAGTAATCGTCGGGCACGCCCTCGTCCACGGGGCGGCCGTCCGCCTCGATCCAGGCGTGCGCCGTGAACGGCGGCACCACACGTACTCCTGTGCACCAGGTCGGCCAGCTCCCTCCCAGGCGGCACAGCAGCGCGGCTCCCAGGGACCGGGGCAGGCAGCCTTTCGGGCCTGCGCAGCGCAGGCTCACCGCGCACATCGCGTCCCGTGCGTTCTTGGCCTGTGCGGTGGTGGCCGGCGTAGCTCCGCGACATGCGAGGTGGAGCACGGCGCGGATCCGGCGGGGCGGCAGGAGTGAGAGCACAAGGGCGGGAATCAGGACGAGACGGGCGGCCAGGCGCCCGGTGAAGGGCACGCCAGTGGGCCGTTCAAGGGCACTGGGCGTCGTCATCCGGCCAGCCCCGAGGCCCGCAGTTGCTGTACGAGGGCGTTGACGTCCTGCTTCGCCTGGACGAGGTCGATGTCGAACTTGTCGGAGAGCGCGGCGGCCGCGGCGGCTTCGTCGCCGCCCGCCATCAGCGTGTCGACCACCAGGGTGGCGGTGGGATTCAGCTCCCAGTATTCCCCGGCGCGTTCGTCCAGGAGGATCGTGCCGTAGTCCGTCTGGGCAGTGGAGACATTGGCGCCGAACTTCAATGGCATGCGGATGCCTTTCTGCTGAGCAACGGTGGTTATGCGGAGGCGGGAGCCGTGGGGCCGGTGGTTCGGTTCAGGCCGCGCAGCCACACCTCGGCGGCGATGGTCGAGTAGAGGATCGCGTCGCGCAGTTCGGGTGTGGCCGGGCGCTGGGCGAGCCGGCGCAGGGCTGCGCCGTCGACCAGGCCCATCTGTTCCAGCCGGGAGTCCTCCCAGAGCGCCAGCAGATCGGCGCGGTGTTCGCGCAGTCCATTGGATGCGTCCATGGAAGCGGCGGCCTTGTTGGTGCGCCGCAGGCACGCATCGGGCACGATCCCGTTCATGGCAGTGGTCAGGAGGGGTTTGTACTGCCAGGGCGTGACGCGCTCGCTCGGGCGTACGGCGAGGCATGCCTCGATGACGCGGTCGTCGAGGAACGGCGAGGCCATCGGTACGCCGGCCCGGGCGGCCATCCGGTCCCACTGGCGGATGATGCGCGTACAGGAAAGGATCTGTTCGAGGTCAGCGTGCAGACCGCGGTCCGGGTGCAGCGGGACAGCAGTCACGGCGACCTCGTGCAACGCCCGCTCAGCTGCCCGTTCGGCATCGGGGGTGACCCAGCCGAAGAGGCGAGGGGGCATGCCCCAGCCGAGGCTGGTGGTGACGGTGGCCGGAAGCGGGTCTCGCAGGCGGCCGCTGGAGTCGGCCAGCCACTTCCCGTACGGCCGCGAGTCGGCCAGCGCGCGTGCCGTGCCGCCCAGCGGCCACTGCCACAGAGCCCGAAAGCCACGCAGCTGGCGCAGCGCAAACAAGGGGCGGGTGCGCAGCAGTCGGTGATAGTACGCCTCCGAGCACCAGACCACATGGTCGCCGCCGATACCCGTCAGGTGCAGCCGGCTGCCCCGCTCCGCCATGGCAGGCAGATGGTGCAAGACCCGGGAGCGGTCCATGACGCCGATGGTCGGCTCGTCCAGCAGGTCATCGATGCCGAGTAGGTCGGTGTAGACCAGCGGCGAGGCAGCGGCATCCCAGACCACATGGTCAATGTCCGGCATCGACCGGGCAGCCTGTTCGGCCCAGTACAGATCGGTGTCGGCGGGGTCGCGCCCCGGCCAGGTGCTGGCCACCACCCGGGCCGCTGAGCGGTCCGCGAGGAAGCAGATGGAGGTGGAATCCAGGCCGCCTGATAGGTCGCAGCTGACTACCCCACCCTGCCGGGTACGTGCATCGACCGCCGCGGCCAGGGCTTCGCGGACGAGGGGGGCGCCATCGGCAAGCGTGCGCACCGGTTTTGGCGGTGTCCACCAGCGCGAGTGGCGTACAGTCCGGCCGTCCGGCGAGACGACCAGCGCGTCCTGCGGGGACACGGCGGTGATGCCTCGCCACATGGGTGCCTCGGCGAGTGGATGGGGAACCGGCCACAACAGCCGCACGGCCAGCTGCTCCTCGGCAGGGTCCCTGCCGAGCACGGCGGCGAGCACATCGGCGCGGCTGGCAGCCACCTGTACCCCGTCAACGCAGGCATGGAAGACCAGCCGAAGGCCGGACGCGGTGCCCTGCACCCTGAGCCGCCCGTCGAGCGCGGCCACCAGGTGGAAGCTACCGGGAAGCGAGCGGGCCAGCGAGTCCAGTTCGGCGAGATCCCGTAACCGGCCTGCATAGCGCTCGAGCTCTGCGGTCTCGACCGGGCAGCAGCCGATGACGGCGAGGGCCGCGTGGCCGACGCGGACGGAGATGATCTCTTCGTCGTGCCACTGCCCCACCAGCCAGGGCCGGCCCGAGGCATGCTGCAGGATTCGCGTTCCGGGGCGGGCGAAGGAGCGGGCCACGGCGTCCGCGTCCTCCCGGTCGGTGAAGACCGTGAAGTGCGCGTCGCCGGGGCCCGTCCCCGCACTCTCGTGCAGTTCAGTCATGACGTCGGGTCAGGAACCGTCGGCCGTCAGTTCTTGCTCAGGATGAGCCGGTCGTTGCCGGAGCGCCCAAGCAGCCCGGTCTTCGTGCGGAACGTCCCCAGCCTGACCAGCGTCGGCGCCTCATAAGCCTTCTTCATGACCACTCCTCACACACAGGTGTCACGACCGCCCCCCTGGCCGACCGGGAACCAGCAAGCCGGTTCACTGCCGTCCTGCCCCAGGCCCATCCGGAGCCCGGAACGAGAAGCGACGCAGTATCTAGCTATCTGCTCAACCTGAGGCCATGGCAAGGGCACTAAAGAAAATGGGATCATATGTAAAATTCTAAGATGGTCGGAGAAAAGTGCTGCGACTCGTGGAGTCGTCAAAAATGAAACACAGGGCGAGCCCGTGTGCACGCAAGCACGGAAAAACGTTTCGACCAGCGCACCGAAAAGTGAACGGTGGGCGTGGCGAAGAGGCACACTGACGGGAGCCGGACAGAGCCGCCGGGGCGCACCCCGCTCCCACCGCGCTCCCTGCCCCCGCTCCTCCTGTCTGAATAGCTGGATACTTGCCGCCGTTCTCCATCGCCTCGCAGACGACCCGAGGCCAGGGCCGGGCCTCCCTATCGTGACCTCAAACGAACGGACCACGTATCCGCGAGTTCAAGCGCGGACTCGAGCGGTAGGACCGCATGAGCTGTATCCGCCCATCTCACCGAGGTGGTTGCCACAAACGCGAGTTGACCAGCCCGGACCGGGGGGAGTGTTATACGTGGCCGCCTGGCCAGACCGACGCGGTGGCCCGCGACTCGGAGCGCCGCTGCTCGCGCTGCGGGCACGCCACCGCCTGCCCCGCCCGCGCGGATCGGGTCAGCTGCTGGGCCTGCGGCCTCAGCCAGCCCGGCCCCGCCTACGCCGGCGCCCGCGCTGACTACCTGCGCGACGGCGAGCGCGCTGCCGACCAGTGGGCCGCCGCCCGGGCACGCGTCGCGAAAGACGACGCCCGCGAGCGAGGCACCCTGCCCTGGTGGACCTCATGAGTGCACCCACGGCGACGAGGGAGGCCGGCCGGCTCGTCGAGGCGCACGCGTGCTCGATGTCCACCTGCGCCGCCCCGGCCGGATCGCCCTGCCTGACCGGCAAGGGCAAGGTCGCCATCCAGTACCACACCGCCCGCTTCCGGCTCGTGCCCCAGCTCGCGAAGACGCTCAACGTCCCCACTCCGCCCGTACGCAAGCCCGGCTCGGTCTGGGTGGAACTGCCGCGGCCGTGGGGCGACGGTTCGCACAAGGCCGACAACCGCGATGCGCTCCCGGCCAACGACATCGTCTTCCAGAACTACATGCCCGACCTGTACCTGTACATCGGCGACAGGATGACCGACAGCCTCGCCCGTCCGTCCAACAGCCGGATCAAGCCGGGCGACTGGAGGAACTTCTCCAACCTCCCGGCCGGCAACGGTCACGCCTACGGCAAGTGCGACGTTGTCGAGCGCGGCAGCGGCGGCAACCCGTGGGGAGTCGACCCGCCTGTGCCGTACATCGGTGACGGGCCCGGCGAACGTCGGGGTGGCGTCGTCCACTGCGATGATCCGTTCACCGGCTTCGTTGACCACATCGCCCCCTAACCCTGGCACCCTGCCCGGGGGCCGCCCTCACGGCCCCGGGCAACCGCGCAGAAAGTGGACCTCCATGGGCTCAGGAGCCAGCACCATCATCGCCGTGCCTCTGTTCTTCTGTCTTGTGCTGATGACGCTGTTCAAGGTCGGCGACAAGACGTCCTGGAAGGTCGGCTGGCTGATGGCCACCGGACTCGTCTTCCTGCCGCTCGCCCTGTTCATAGCCTTCCTGATCCCCTGAAGGGCCGTCATGCGCAGACGAATCATGGCCTGCACCGCCGCCGTTCTCCTCGCCATCCTGACCGCCTGCAGCCACACGCCGAGACCCGCTGCCGAATCCCCGGCGTCGCCGGTCAAGGGGCCGGATACGGCACCGAACAACGCGACGGTCACCGCGTATTCTCCGCCGATTACACGATCCGCAACACCACCCGAGCCCCCGTCCAGTACAAGATTGCGTTTGCGTTCCTCGACGGGGACGGACTGACAATAGAACCGAAATGGGTCACTCACACCGTCGATGCCGGAAGCACCTAAGAGGGAACGGTATGGGTCCCCTGGGAGCGGACCGAGGGATCGACCGGGGTGAAGGTCATCAACGTATACGAGACTCCACTCTAAGTTCCAAGGTCACACCGGCTACCCCTCGGCCGTGGCGATCTCGCCCGACGGCCGGACACTCGCGACGAGCGGCGACGCCCATACGGCAGTGGGACGTCACCACGGGACGCATCCGCAGGACCCTTTGAGGCACCGCGTTCCGGAGCTCTATCCGCCGAGCGTGCTGTTGATAGCGGCCGTGCCGGCCTCGTGCAGCCACTGACTAGCCATTGACTCTGGAGCCCTCCCTAGCGTGCCCATGACGGCGTCGTACGCACGGCGCAGTGCTGTTGGGTTCGGCTGCTGAGCTGATGCTTCGTCGCGTAGCGCTGTGGCCTCCTCACCGAGCTCGGCTTCAGCGGTTTCATCGAGACCGAGCTCGGGAATTTTCGTCAGCACATCCTTCGCGAATTGCAGCAGCGCGTTCGGTTCCAGACCCCATGTGTTGTTCATGGTGTTCTGGCGTCCGATTTGGGTGCCCTGAGCTCCGGCTTGGACCGTCGTGTTGTAGGTGTCCCCCGTTGATGTGGGCCTGGGGTAGAGAAACTCTGACACAGTCATCCCGCTTTCTGCGCAGTCGAGTCCTAGACGAGTCAGGGAAAGCCGCTGCGCGGTATGGATTTCCCGATACCCGGGGTCAGTCCAGTTCGCCTTTTGGATCAGTTCCACAAGGTCTCGTTCGGCTAGGTATTCCATCGCTTCCCGCAAGTCCTCCAGCTCTAGTGGAATTCCTTCGAACGAAGCGTCGAGAGACCTCATGAAAGCATTGCAGGCTGGCGTACGGTCACCATGGTGGTGCTGCCGATGCACCCAGTACAGGAGAGCGTTACGTGTGTAGACGGCACGGGCAGTCGGATTCTGAGCCGCGCGGGCAACGCGCAGTGCCTCACGTTCTCCCGCTTCCTGCTGTCTCTCCGCAGCCCGCCTCGCCTTCTCGGCCGGAGACGGGGTGGCAACTGTGGCCGCCGCTATCAGCATGCGGCCGATTCCGTTGAGACCTCGGCGCAGTCCGGTCGGTTGCTCGTTGGGACTATCTCGGTCCATCAGGGTCTCCCCCTTCGACGCACCCGTACGGCCTCCTGCAACGAGGCACAGGTTCCCGCAGCAAGGGCCCAGGTGCCGTCAAAACAAGCGACATCGACAGAACCGCTCATGAAGCGACTCCCACAGTCAGGTACAAGCGACCCCACAAGGCCATGATGCCGTCAGGCTGCTTGGCCGTAACCATCGAGGGCGGGCGGTTTCCTGCTCTAAGCACCTGTGGCGTTCGTAGGCTGAATGTGGGATCTCACTGGCCGGACTCTGCGGCGACGCTGTGACGCGTGGCTTCAGGCTTGTCTCAGTCCGTGTCCCCGTGGATCAGTCTCACGAACGTGGCCCTGGCGCTTGCTGGGCCTATGGTTGTGAGCTCGGGCTCGCCTCGTAGGTGATCACGAGCCAGCGCCTTGTCTCGTGATTGCTCGGGCCGTCCGGGCGGCCTTCTCCTCGGTGTCCGAGAGGGCCGCGCTCCCCATGCCGAACAGCCCCTGCCGTAGGAACACCGCCAGGCCGTGCGCGGCGGCGGCGATCCGGAGCAATAGGTCGAACGCGGCTTCCGGGGATGGCGCGAGTTGCTGGGCAACCGGCAGCAAAAGGCTGGCCACCTCGTCGCCAGCCGAGGCCAGTTCGGCGAACCTGGATTTGTCGAGTCCCGCGTTGAAGGTCACATCGAACAGAGCAGGTTCCTCGGTAGCGAATCTGACGTATGCCGCCGCAAAAGAGGCCAGTTGTTCGACGGGGCCCTCGCTGCCGCTCATGGCCTCGGCGAAGCGATTCCGCTGCTCGCGGTAGCCCTGTATGGCGAGTTCCGCCAGCAGCGTGTCCCGGTCGGCGAAGTGCTTGTACGGCGCCGCGACGCTCACTCCGGCCCGACGGCTTGCCTCGGCCAGCGTGAAGTCGCGGGGGCCTCGCTCGCCGACCAGTTCCAAGGACGCTTGCAGGAGGGAGTTGCGCAGGTCGCCGTGGTGGGGACCGACGGGACGTCGAGCAACGGGAGGCAGTTCGCCACCGACCACCTGGGCCATTTCGCCCTCGCCACCGGCCTGCACGGCGCGCTGGCCGCCGACGGCAACGCCCGTGTTGTGGTGGTGAGTTCCACCGGCCATCAGCAGTCGCCGATCGTGTGGGACGACGTCAACTTCGCCTTCCGCCCCTATGACCCGTGGCTGGCCTACGGGCAGTCCAAGACCGCCAACGCCCTGATGCCGGGCGCCATCTACACGAACCTGCAACGGCACACCGGTGGCCGGGGCAGCGGCCGCGTCCCCGCCGAGCTGATCAAGACCGTCGAACAGGGCGCCGCCACATCGGCGCTCCTCGCCACCTCGCCGCTGCTCGAAGGCGTCGGCGGCCGCTACTTCGTCGACTGCAACGAGACCGAGATCGTCGACCGACGCTCCGGCACCCTGCACGGCGTCGCCCGCTATGCCGTCGACCCGGCGGGCGCGCGGCGCCTGTGGGACCTGTCGCAGAATCTCCTCGCCGGCGCCGCGTGATCGGACGCGGCCCGGCTAGACAGTTGCTCCTGCCGGCCAGCGGCTCGGTTACCGGTTCTCTTCGGCCTGTTTCCAGAAAGGGGCCGTTGCGGGGATGAGGGGCAGGGCGGAGCGGACGCGCCCGAAGCGATCGTCCTGGGCCGACCAGGAGGCGTGGGCGCCGTCGATCTCGGCGCGGGTGCGGGCGACGAAGTTCCACCACATGAGGATCGGTTCTGGGAACGGTTCGCCACCGAGCAGGATCGCGCGGGCCGGTTCGCGCACTTGAAGGTGGAGTTCGTCACGGCCTTCGCCAAGGTATCCGAGCCTGCCCGGCAGCAGCGGCCTGCCGTAGAGACGGCCACCGCTCCTTCCAGGACGATCAGGGCGTACTCGAAGTCGGTGCGCAGTGGCACGGTGGCCGGTGCCCGCAGGTCCAGGTCAGTCCCCACCAGCGGTGTGTCGTGCCGGGCTGGGCTGGCCAGACCGGCGAAGTCACCGATCAGGACGGTGGCCGCACCCGCGCCGCCGTCCAGGTCGGCCCGGGGCAGCTCGGAGTGGTGCTCAAAGGCGGCCGGCCCCTGCCGGGTGGTCTCCGGCAGGGCGATCCACAGCTGGATCCCTTCCAGGGTGCCCCGGTAGTGGCCGGTGGCCTCCTCCGCGTGGGCGACGCCGCCGCCGGCGGTCATCAGGTTGAGCTGCCCGGGTTTGATCACCTGTTCGGAGCCGAGGCTGTCGCGGTGAAGCACCTGTCCATCGGTGAGCCAAGTGACGGTCTGCAGCCCGATGTGCGGGTGCGGGCCGATGTCCAGGCCGCTGTTCTCGGTGACGTCTGCCGGCCCCATGTGGTCGGCGAAGCACCAGGCACCGACCGTGCGGCGGCCCCGGCGCGGCAGCGCTCGCCGCACGCGGATCTTCCCGACCGTCTCCTCGCGGCTGTCGCTCACCTCCACACAAGCAGCCGTGGGGTGGCCGACGTCGGCCAACGCGGGGGGCGCGTCGACCACGCCGACTGGTCCACTCATCACGGCACCTCGTTTTTCTGGCTCTCGCGCCGAGAAGGTCGGCGGGGGATGGCCTGCAACGGAAGCAGCCCACATTGCTGGGGTTTCACCTAATCCCAGCCATCACAGCAGATGCCGATCGCGGACGCGGCTGGCGCCACGCACGTAGCCCATACATCACCGGCCAACCGAGCTGCAGCACTCGAGATGGCACGGCTCGAACCAGCAGGCTGCGGCAGCGGCTCACCTACAGGGGCGCCCGACCGGTGTTGGCGGGAGCGTGCGCAGCATTCGCTGTGGTCGCATCGGTGGACCTGACGGTCGTCCTCCGCCGCCGCAGGAGGCAGCGTCGTCTCCGCTGGACCGCCCGGTGAGTTCCAGGGCCTTGGCTGCTACGGGTGAGTCGAGCCGGAGTGCGCTTCTTTTCGCGCAGCACGGTCCCGCCGCAGCTTGTCTAGGGAAGGATCTTGATCGAGCTTTGCCAGTTCAGTTGGAGTTGCTGCTGGAGGGAGATGTGCAGGAATCCGATCGCCTCCAGCTCCCGTGCTCTGCGCAGGGGTCCGACGTCGAACGGGCGCATCGCGCCGGCGCGGACAAAGTCCGCGATCTTGTCCTTGGCTGATGAGTCGTCTCCGGCGATCAGGACGTCGAGCGGGAAGTCATGGCCTTCGCCTGTCATCAGTGGGCCGGCGAAGGTGGTGTTGAACGCTTTGACGACCTTCACGCCCGTGCCGACGATCTTCTGGATCTCCTCGGCAGCCGAGCTGTCCGAGGGTGTCACCCGCCCATCCATGGTCGAGACGTCGATGGGGTTGCAGATGTCCACCAGGACCTGCCCGTCCAGCGCAGACCCCAAGGATCTCGCGACCTGCGATGCCGCGTCGTACCACAGTGCGAGCACGGTGACATCGGCCGCCTCCACCGAAGCGGCCCAGTCGCTCTGGCCGTCAGGGAACCGCTGCTTGAGTTCCTCGGCCAGTGCCCGAGCACGGTCGGCGTCGGGGTGGACCAGGCACACACCATGGCCGCCGGCCAGGGCACGGGTGGCGATGGCGCGGCCCATGTTTCCGGGACCCACAATGTTGATCTTCACTGGTGCTGCCTTCCGGGTCGGCGGAGCGTACGACGCCGTAGGGTCCGTCGGCCTGCAAATGGACAGGGCTGGCCCCGGCGCGACGGGCCGCGGCAGCGTTCAGGACGCCGAAGGGCGCAGATGCATCCCTATCCCGATGCTCGACGGCTGTGGGTGAAGGCCGGTCACTGTCACCTGGTTGCCGACACGAGCGGGCTGCTGACGTATGGGGAATGTGGTACATCCCCAGGCGTTTTGTCGGCACATCGACTCGTGCCTACGCCGCCGATTGCGGCTGCCGGTTCGCCGGCGGAGTCGGCCCGAACAGCACGCTCTCATCCTCACCGTCACGGATGTCGCCGGGCGCAGCCGACGGTAGGCGACTCCTTGGCCCACGTACGCCGGCCGTGTCCTGCTACTGCCGTTAACAAGAGGGCAAATCGGGCCACTCCAATGATCGCGCTGCCGGTTTGTGGGGGCGCTGGGGCAGGGTTCGGTCAGGTCGGCGGAGCGGCGCCTACGCCATCCCGCACGGACATCAGCAAGGCCGTCCGTCCCCAACCCCACAGGGAGATGCGGCATGAGCGACGATCGTTCCGACAGCCGTTCCGGCGACACGGGCAGGCTAGTGCAGCGCACGCGGTCCCGCCATCACTCTTCTGCCGACTCAGCGCTGGTACAGCCACCGGTACGGTGCTGGTGATCTGCCGCTACTCGGCCGCCTCTTGCACCTCGTCGGTGCTGGGCGCGTGGAGGATGCACAGGAGCAGGACCGGAGTTCAACCGCGAACCGACCGGGGACGACCGCCAGTTTCCCCGCCGGAGTGCCGGCCGCACTGACGGCGGGGTGCGGCGGCAGGCCCACCGCCGAGCAGACGCGAGAACCACCCCAGGAGGACCTCGGCGAACGCCGGCGGCAGTGAGCCGTGCCTACATGCGTTCATGGAGTTCGACGGCGAGGGGTGTGGCGGTGAACATGGAGGAATAGGTACCCACGGCGAGGCCGATGAGCAGGGCGAGGGCGAAGTCGGTGAGGGAGTCGCCGCCGAGGACGGCCAGGGCAGTGAGGATGAAGGCGGCGCCCATGCCGGTGTTGACGGTGCGGGGCAGGGTCTGCAGGAGCGCTCGGTTGGCGATGATTGCGAAAGGTGCCTTGCCGTCGCGTCGGCTCAGGTCTCTGATGCGGTCGAATACGACGACGGAGTCGTTGACCGAGTAGCCGATGACGGTCAGCAGCGCGGCGAGGAAGACGCCGTCGATGGGTTTGCCGAGCCAGGCGAAGACTCCGACGAGGATCACCGTGTCGTGGGCGAGGGCGGCGACCGCGGAGGTGCCGAACAGCCAGCGGAAGCGGGCAGCGAGGTACAGGAGCTGGGCGCCAAGGGCGACGGCGAGGGCGATCAGGGCGCCGTGGCGCAGTTCCTTGCCGAGGCTGGGGCCGATGGCTTCGTCGCGGAGCTTGTCGGCGCGGCTGGTCAGAGTGCTGATGGTTTCGGTGACGGTGGCCGCTTGCGCATTCGTCAGCTGGTCGGTGCGGACGGTGAGTTGGTTGTCGCCGGAGGTCTGGACGACGGCGCGGGGGAACCCGGCGTCGGCGAGGGTGGCGCGCGCCCGGTCGGGGTCGACGGGAGTGGCGGTGGTGTATTCGATGAGGCGGCCCCCGGTGAATTCGATACCGAACTCCAGGCCGCGCACGGCGATCCCGGAGGCGGCCAGGACCAGGACGGCGGCGGAGGCGGCCAGCCACCGCCGGGGCCGGCGCATCAGGTGGGGGTTCTTGCGGGTGAGGCGGTCCCGGACGGTGCCGGTGTGGGCGATGCCCGTCAGGCGAGGGCGGCGGCGCAGCCAGGGCCGGGAGACGGCATGGTCGGCGAGCGCGCGGGTGATGACCAGAGCGCTGAACATGGAGGCGAGCACACCGATGCCCAAGGTGACGCCGAAGCCGCGCACGGGTCCGGAGGCGAGGATGAACAGCAGGCCGGCGGCGATGAGGGTGGTGATGTTGGAGTCGGCGATCGCGCTGAAGGCGCCGCGGAACCCGGAGGTCAGCGAGGAGCGCGGGCTGGGCCGGAGTCGGGCGGCGTACTCCTCGCGGGCGCGTTCGAAGACGAGGACGTTGGCGTCGATGGCCATGCCGATCGCCAGAACGAACCCGGCGAGTCCGGGCAGTGTGAGGGTGGCGCCGAGGGCGGCCAGGGCGGCGTAGGAGATCAGGCCGTAGCAGGCCAGCGCCACGGTGGCCGACGCGCCCATGAGCCGGTAGACGGCGATGATGAACAGCGCGGTCAGCGCGGTGCCCACGGCGGCGGCCCAGGCGCTGGCGGTGATGGCCTGCGCGCCCAGGGTGGGGCCGACGGTGCGCTGCTCGACGGTCTCCACGGGTACGGGCAGAGCGCCGCCGTTGATGAGCAGCGCCAGTTCCTTGGCTTCGGCGGCGGTGAAGGAGCCGGTGATCTGCGTGGAGCCGCCGCTGATGCCCGAGCTGCAGCCGACCGAGGGGTCGACCTGCGGCGAGGAGATGATCTTCTCGTCCAGCAAGATGGCGACCCGTCGTGAGGGATCTCCCGCCGGGTGGCAGGCGGCCTTGCCGGTCAGGCGGGCCCAGCCGTCGCGGCCGGATCCCGCGAAGTCGACGGTGACCTGCCATCCCGCGCCGCCCTGTTGCTCGAAGCGGGCGGCGGCCTCCCTGACGTCCTTGCCGGTCAGCGCACTCGCCTCGAGACGGAGCAGTTGGCCGGACTCGTCGGCCAGAACCTGTTGGCGGGGCCGCTTGGGCAGCGGTTTGGCGGTGTCGTCGGCGCCGGTGGCGGTGCCGACGACCTGGTGGAAGGTGAGCTGGGCGGTGCGGCCGAGCACGTCCGCGGCCTTGGACGGGTCCTGTACGCCGGGTAGTTCGACGACGATCCGGTTGTCGCCGGAGCGGGCGAGGGTGGGTTCGGCGACGCCGAGTGCGTCGATGCGGCCGCGCAGCACCTCCAGGGTGCGGTCGGTGGCTTCGCTGTCGGCGTCAGCGGTGGCGGTGGGGCGGGTTTCCAGCACGATCTGCGTGCCGCCGCGCAGATCGAGTCCGAGGTGGACGGGCACCGTGAAGGTGATGTACAGCGACAGGGCAACTGCAGCGAGGGCGAGCAGCCCCCGGATGCGCAGGGCGCGGGTCAAAGTGGGCCTCCGGCAGGCACACCGCGGCCAGGGACAGCGGCCGCGGTCGAGGGAAAGAAGGGGAGAGACGCTCAGGTGCCTGGGCGCGGAGGAGGTGCCCGCCCCTGGTGACGGCTTGCCGGATAAGGGGAAGCGGGCGGGCTCGCCGCCAGCGGGTTCAAGCGAGCGGGCGACGGCGGGATGTGGGCCCCGCAGTCCGAGGTGAGGGCGGCGGTGACCGGCGGTGCGGACCGCTCAGCGGGGGTGTCGCGAGGAGCTCGGACCAGGGCGTTGCAGACGGCGGCGTGCCCGTCGTCCGCGTACGGTCCACTGCTGGCCCACACGGCACCGGACGCCGGTGCCACACCGTCGGAGAGGTACGTGCTGCCGTGTGCCGGCGGGCCGAGCAGGATTGTGAGGACAGCGAGCAGGACAGCGATCACCGCTGCCGGGCCGATGCCGCCCGCGCGGGGGACGGCGTGCAAGGAGCGTGCCATGCGCCGTCCCCTTCTTGTTGTCGTTGGTGGCTGGGCGGCGCTGGGTCTGTCGGAGGCCGCAAGGTCCCGGCTGGGAAGTGGGCAAGCGAACCCTTGAGGCAGTCAGCAGGGCCGGGCCGGTCAGGGTTCGATGAGGCCGGCGCGGATGGCGTAGCGGGTGAGTTCCAGGCGGTCGCGCAGGCCGAGTTTTTGCAGCAGGTTCGCCCGGTGCCGGTGGACGGTTTTGATGCTGATGAAGAGCATCTCGGCGATCTCCTTGGAGGAGTGGCCTTCGGCGACGAGCTTGAGCACCTCTTCTTCTCGGGGTGTGAGGACCTGCTCGTGGGGTTCCTCGCCGTGGCGGACGCGGTCGAGGTAGTTGCGGATGAGGGCGGTGACCGCGCCCGGGTAGAGGAAAGGCTCGTCGCGCATGGCGGCCCGGCAGGCCGCGACCAGGTCGCGGTCGGCCACGGACTTCAGCACGTATCCGCTGGCGCCGGCCTTCAGCGCCTGGAAGAAGTACTGCTCGTTGTCGTGCATGGTCAGCATCAGCACACGCAGTTGAGGCCTGAGCGCGCTCAGTTCGCGGGCGGCCTGCAGGCCGGTCATCCGGGGCATGGCGATGTCCAGCACGGCCAAGTCGACCTCGTGAGTTCGGGCCAGGGCGATGGCCTCGGCACCGTCGCCGGCCTCGGCGACGACCTGAAGGTCTGGCTCCCGGTCAAGGATGAGCCGCACGCCGCGACGCACCAGCGCATGGTCGTCGGCGAGGAGGATACGGATCACTGGCGTATCGGTCGCGGTCATGGCTGCTCCCTGACGACGGGCACGGCCAGCCGGACCTGCGTGCCGGCCTGCGGCTGGGAGGTGACCTCCAGCGTTGCCCCGATCAGTAGGGCCCGCTCACGCATCCCCCGGATCCCCGCGCCTTCGCGCGCGACTCCTGTCCCACGGCCGTCATCCGCGACGGCCAGCACCACCATGCCGTCGGTGGGGCGCAGGCTCACCTCCACCCGACCGGCCTCGGCATGGCGGGCCACGTTGGTCAGAGCCTCCTGGGCGACGCGGTACAGCACCAGTTCGCTCTGCTCATCGAGATCGGGCAGGGCCGCATCGAAGTGGCGCACCACACGCAGCCCCGTGTGGGTTGCAAACTCTGTGGTCAGCGAGGTCAGGGCACTGACCAGGCCGAGATCCTCCAGGACGCCCGGCCGCAGCCGGCGCACCAGGCGGCGCACCTCGTCCAGGCTCTCCCGGGTGATCTCCTGCGCCTGGTGCAGCTCACCGCGCAGGGTCTCGTCCGCCTCGTCCGCCGCCCGTTTCAGCCCCAACAGGATCGCGGTCATGCTCTGGCCGACCTCGTCGTGGAGCTCCTGGGCGATGCGGCGCCGCTCGGCCTCCTGCGCGAGCAGCGCACGGGCGCTGCTCGCGGCCCGCTCATGCTCAAGCCTCTCCAGCATGGCGTTGAAGGTGCGGATCAGCTCGGCGATCCCGCCGTGTCCGTGTTCCGGCAGCCGCTGTCCGGGGCGCAGCAGGTCGACGGTGGTCATCAGCTTCGTGAGCCGGTCCAGGGGCGCCAATCCGATCCGTAGCAGGGCAGCATTGGCGATCAGCATGACCACCAAGCCCGCCACGAGGATGATTGCTTCGGTCAACAGAACCGGTACGGAAACTGTCACCGGAGCCCACAACAGCAGCGCGGTCGCGGTCCCGAGCACCACGGCGTTGAGAGCGAAGATCCGCCAGAACAGGGACACCGGGATGACGCCTTCCTCTGCCTCTTCGGGACACGGCCTTGTCTCTACTGTCGGTCACCACGTACCCCGAGCACTCCTTGCGGCCACTGCTCTGGACCGGCCTGAGGCCAGCCTTCCCGCGGCCGCTGGATCCGTCGATGGGCTCCAATGCCCATTTCCGCCCCCCTGGCCTGCCCACGCCACGAACACTCGCAGACTGTCCACCGGAGAAGTTCGCGTACAGCCGCGCCTTGCGACGGCTGGCCGCGTCCGATGGCTCATGCGGAACCCGTCGCGCAAGAGGGCTGAATGTGGCGTTGGTCTACGGGTTGCATGTCATCAGCGACCACAGTGTCGGTACCCGACCATGACCTCGACCCTGACCTCGACATGACCTCGACCACGGCCGGTCAGCGGGCTGTGACTCGCGGGCCAGGCGAGCGGCAGGGTGGACCCGGTCGCGGCACCGCTAAGAGCACCTAACAGAAGGCCTGGTCGTAGCCAAATCCCCTTCCAGGCTGAGTCGGCAGTGCTGCAGGAGGCGCTCGAGCCCGAGCTGCACGAGGCCTTACTGGGCCGTCCGCCGCGCGGAGGCGTAGCTGCTCGCGATGTTCACCGACGCGGACGTCATCGAGGCCGTCCGCCGGCGGTATTGACTGGCTACTCCTCGGGCTCCCAGGCGATCAGCTGCTCGAACACCTGCTGGTCGCCGTCGATCTTCAGGTCGCTCAGCGTGAGGCGGCCCCAGACGAAGAGGAGCAGCTGCTCGGCCGTGCCCGTCGCCGAAGCGGAGGCGGGCGCGGCGTCGTCCGTGAGGGGTGCGGGCCAGGCGCCGGTGCCGTCCAGCGCGAGGAGCCAGGAGCGGCCCTCGGTGGCGTGGTAGTGGATGGTGGCGGCCTCGTGCGGCCAGGCCGCCGGGGTGGAGTTGCAGGTGTCGAGAAACTCGGCCACGCCGTCGATCGCGACGTCCACCGGCATCGGCTGCACGGCGCCTGCGGCGAGCTGGGCGTCGTAGGTGTGCACCAGCACCTCGTGCACCCGACGCCGGGCAACGCCCCAGGCATTCGCCGGCGACACGCCGACGCCCCACCACGCCCAGCAGTCGCGCTCCGGGCCAGCCTCGCGCAGCACACTCAGCAGCTGCTCGTTCGACTCGGCGTACCAGGCCAGCAGCGCCTCGAGCTCGCGCGGCACCCCCGCGGCATCCTTGGCCGGCGGAGCCTCGGCCGGGCCAGCGGATACGATCGCGGCCCACCAGCGCTGGCCCGTACCCAGGTGCTGCACCAGATCGAACAACGTCCACTCAGGGCAGGACGGCACCGGCGCGTCAAGGCTGGGCGCGGCGGCAACCGCACTCCGGAACGCGGCCGACCGCTCGTCGATCAGTTGCAGCAGGGCGGAATACTCAAGACTCTCTGTCACATCGCTTGGCTATCACCCGAGCTCAGCCGACCGCACCCTATTTTCCAGGCCGTCAGATGCGGGAGTTGGAGCACCTAGTAGAAGCCTGGTCGTATCCATATCCCCTTCCTGGCTGGCTCGTTGAACGAATCATGGGGAAAGGGATGGGGGCGGATCGACCCGTTGCTGCCGGTCAGGCAGCGGCGTCCGCGCCATCCCGGCCGGCTACTGACCGAGCTGCACCGTGCCGGGAAGCTGGACTGGTCCCGGGCGGTGATCGACGGCTCCCACCTCCGGGCCCGTCGGGGCGGCCCAGAACCGGGCCGAGCCCGGTCGACCGTGCCCGGCCCGGCTCGAAGCACCACGTCATCACCGACGCAGGCGCCACCTCGCTCGCCATCACCCTGACCGGTGGCAACCGCTACGACATACCCAGTTGCTGCCCCTGCTCGACGCGATCCCGCGGATCCGCGGAGTGACCGGTCGCCCCCGACACCGGCCGCGGCAGTTGTTCGCCGACCGGGGCTACGACTTCGACAAGTACCGTCGGCTCCTGTGGAAGCGCGGCATCAAGCCGGTCATCGCCCGACGCGGAGTTCCGCACGGCTCCAGCCTGGGCTCGGTCGCTGGGTAGTCGAGCGGACGAACGCTTGGATCCACGGCTGCCGACGGCTACGGAGCTGCTACGGATCCGCTGGGAGATCCGCGACGACATCGCAGTGGGCGGCAAGGTGATCGACCTGATGGCCGCCCTCAACGAGCCCGCGTGGTGCTCACGTTCTGTCTGGTGTTCAGGATGCTGCGGCGCGACGCCTTCGGCGTTGGGGAGGTCAGCCCGGCATGGCCGCAGCCCTGCGCCGGACAACCAGGACGGCGGTGTCGTCCTGCGCCGTACCGCCCGTGTGCTGTCGCAGTTCGGTACGAACGGTTTGTGTGAGTTCCGCGGGCGGGACGTCCCGCCAGGCGGCCAGGCGTTCGTCAAGTGGGTAGAAGGCCCCTGACCGGTTACGTGCTTCCGTCACTCCGTCGGTGCACAGCAGCAGCGTGGAGCCGCGGGGAAAGTCGAACCATTCGACGATGCGGGGCTCGTCGGCGAACGAGCCCAGGCCCAACGGCACGGACGGTGTCCGTGTCAGCACCGGGCCCACCCGCTCGCCGTGCAGCAGGTGGGGAGGGATGTGGCCGCAGTTGACCGCTTGCGCCTCCGGACCCGCCTCCACGTTCAGGACCAGCGCGGTGACGAACCGCTCCCGATCTCCCACCTGTGCCGCGAACGAGTTGTGCCGCAGCACCGCGTTCTCCATGCTGTCCACGACCGCGGTCAGCGTGGGCTCCGTCAGCGCGGCCTCCCGGAAGGCGCTCAGCACGGCATAGGCTGTCCCTATGGCCGGCAGGCCCTTGCCCTGGACATCGGCGATGAGCACGCGGCTGCCATGGGGAGAGGCCACGACCTCATAGATGTCACCTCCGACCCGGCTGTCCTCCTCCACCGGCTCATACAGACCGTGGACTAGAAGTTGATCTGTGAGCAGGGGAAAGGGGCGGAGGATCTGGCGTTGCAGTTCGGCCGCGGCCGAACGCAGCCGGGTGATCTCCCCTTCCCGGCGGATGCGCTCCATCGCTCGGGCGATGCTCAGGCCGCTGAACAGCACGGCGAACACCATCACGCTCAGATTGCCACCCACTGTTGCCAACGGAGTGTCGATCAGCGAGGCGCCGACGACGAGGGTCACCCAGACGGAGGCGAACGCGGTCTGCCGGACGGTCCCCTTCCCGGCGATCAACGCGGGAAGGAGGACAAGAAAGGGAGCAAGCCTCGTGTCTCGGCCGGCGACGACGGCGGTGAGGACCAGGACCGCCGTAATGACCGAGAGCCAAAGCAGCACGGCTCGCCAGGTGAGGGGCACGGGGAGGTCGTCGCGGCTTCCGACCGCCGCAGTTCCGGCTGTTTCGTGCGGTAGGCCCACAGCGGTACCGGTCGTCAGAGACCGGGCCCGACGCAACCGTGCCAGTGCGGCGCAATCGCGACCTGGAGATACCCATCATGGGGATGCTCCGGCACGGCGACGTCGCTCAACTCCGTCGCCGGGGCCCCACTGCCCTCGCCGCGTGCGAACTCGCCGGCCGCCCGGATGCCGCGATCGGCGTCGGGATGGACGAGGCAGGCGCCACGCCCCCCGGTGAGTGACCGGGCGGCGATGGACCGCCGCGTGCTGCCCGGACCCGCAACGTAAATCTTCACTGGTTGAACCTTCCGACTGCGGTGGGCACACGGCCTTCTCGACCGAGGACTTCTCAGAAGCACCCCTAACCGGCGACACGGCCGATCCACGTTGCGAAGGCCTGACTTCACTCGGATGCCAGCGGGACATCCCGCCACGCAGCGTCGGCTCCGATGCAGCATGTGACCGTCACGCCGTGCTGCTGCCTACGGAATTGAGGAAGCCAGTCTCCCCGTGGGCTGGAACGGCGCCTCGGGCCGATCAGGGACGAACAGCACCTGTGCGCATTTGGGGAGCTCAACCGCATGGTCCTGCCTGTACGCCAGGAAACGGAGCACAAGCTGAGCCCTACCGCTCGGACCGTCTGGTTGCGCACGGTCCCTTCTGCGGTCACGGCCCGCAGGATCGGTTCCGGCCTCAGCCTCTCAAGGCGTTGCGGCGCAGTTCGTTGCCGAGGCTGGGGCCGATGAGCTCGTCGCGGATCTTGTCGGTGTCGCCGCCGAGGTTGCGACGGTTCGTGTGACGGTGCCCGCATCGGCGTCGGTGAGTCCCGGGTGCGTACCAACAGAGCCGTAGCCGTACCCAGGGCCATCGCAATGAGCCCGAAGATCCGCCAGAACAGGGACACCTGACGTTACGCCGCCTTCTGGGATGCGGCCTGCCGCGACTGTCGGACATGCGCACCCCAGACGGGCCGGCGGAGCCCGTGGCCTCAATCAAGCCTGCCCGTGCCCGGTCGCCGGGTCGATGGGGCCCAAGCCCCATTTCCCCGGGCGCGGAACACCCATGACCAGGCTGACTGCATCCTTCACCACCGCGTAAATGGGGCCTGGGCCCGATAGGGATCCGGCACCGAAACAGCGAGAGTGAGGTCAGGCCCCACCAGGCCCCACAGCGAGGGCTGGTTTCCGAAGTCGGCCATCGCCGCGCTCGAAGCCCCGCAGTGTCCACCCACCCAGCGAAGAGAGAGCCACCGTGTCGCTCGATGCTCCCCGGACAGAGCCCCGACCCGAGCGGGTGACCGCGCATGAGGCGCGCCAGCGCCTGGAGCACGCCCGCAGCACCCGGCTGACCCAACTGCAGGCCCTCGATGAGGCCGAACGAACCCTAGACCCGTTGGTCTCGGCGCAGAAGGCGGCGTTGGAACGGGTGCTGAAAGAGATCGACGCAGCCCTCACGCGCGTCGACGACGGCACCTACGGCACCTGCCTGGGCTGCGCCAAGCCAGTCCCGGCGGAGCGCCTGGAGATCCTCCCGTATACCCGGTACTGCGTCGCCTGCCAGCGCAGCGCCGCCTGACCGGCACCCACCCGTCCCTCGTCTTCCGCTCTGCCCAAGGGGTGCAGTGGTGAACCACCAGACCATCGACGAACTCGACATGCGCCTGACGGCCGAGGACCTTGCCGCGCTGCAGCAGAACCTGTGCGAGCAGCGCCTGTTCCGCCAGGAACAGCTCCAGCAGATCGCGTCTGCGGCCCCGTCCCGCGAAGACGACCAGCGGCAGCAGCAGGCTGCCTCGCAGGTGGAGGTCCAAGTCAAGCTCGCCGCCTCCGCCCGGATGGTCCTCGCCGACGTCGAAGCCGCCCTTAGGCGCATGGACGAGGGCCGCTACGGCGACTGCCACCTGTGCCGTCGCTCCATCGCCCGAGAGCGGCTGATGATCGTGCCGCAGGCCCGCTACTGCGCCCGCTGCCAGCAGGTCAGAGAGGCCGGCCGGTGACCACGACACGCCACCCCCGCGACACCTCCGCCGTCCGGCACCGGCCCTCATGTCGGTGCCGGGGCGGCGTCGCCCTGGACATGGGCAGCGCCCGCACCCGCGTCTGGATGGCCGACCGGGGACTGCTCGCCGACGTTCCGACGGTGGCCTTTCCAGGCACCGGCGCGGTGTACCCCATCCAACGCGGCACCATCCTCGACCCGCCCGCATGTGCCCGGATGCTGGAGCGCCTGCTCGGCCACCGTCTGCCCCGCCTCATCCGCCCACTGGTCGTCGTCACCACCCCCGTCCTGGACGGCATCGCCTACCGGACCGCGGCCCGCACCGCCATCGAGGCACTGCGGCCACGCAGCGTGCTCACCGTCCCCAGCGCCCGGGCCGTCGCCGTGGCCGCCGGCGCCGACCTGTCCCGGCCGCTGCTCGTCATCGACATCGGCGCCCACGTCACGGAGGTGGTGCTGCTGTCCGACGGCGCCGTCATCGACGCACGCCGCACCGCACTGGGCACCAGCGACCTCGACACCACCCCATGCGCGCACATCAGTGAGGCGGTGGTGACCATGGTGACCGCGATGCTGCGGCAGGACCGTACGACCCTCACCGTCGACGCTCTGCACACGGACGTCCTCCTGGCAGGCGGAGGCGCACTGCGCCCCGAGATCATCTACCACCTCACCGGCAGGCTCCGCGCGCCCCTGCGCATCGTGCCGGCCCCGCACACCGCCGCCGTCCGCGGCGCCGCCCAACTCCTGCACGCCGCCCACGCCCACCCCTCCAACAGCGGCTTCTAGACCCCGCGCCCCGTCCCCCGGCACCCGGCTGGCCGACCACCAGCCGGGTGCCCATCTGCGCCGCCCGTGCGGACAAAGGAGGCACCATGGCCCGCGGCATACCTCCAGCACAACCGCCACCAGAAGAACTCCCCCGCGTCATGCTGTGGCGCATGCGGCGCAACCCGCTGCGCCGCCGCACTGATCTGTGGGAGGCATGGATCGGCCTCGCTCTGCTGGTCGTCGTGCTGGCCACCACCCCCGCAGCCGTGTTCCTCACCAGGGACACCGCCCACCGCCACTACACCCAAACCGCCCGGCAGCAGGCCCAGACACGACACGAGACCACCGCCGTCCTCCTGCACGACGCCCCACGGCATCCCGAACCCGGATCGGCCGAGGCCAGGAAGACCCGCTACCCGGTTGAGGTCCGCTTCACCGACCCCAACGGACAAGTTCGCACCGCCACGACCGAGGTTCAGCCCCAACTGTCGGCCGGCAGCACCATCTACATCTGGGCCAGCACAGAAGGCAAGATCACCGATCCGCCGCTGACCGCTGAACAGATCCGCAACCGCAGCATCGGCTGGGCACTCGTCGCCGCAACGGCCGTCCACGCCACCGGCGCTCTCGCGTACGGCACCGCCAAGCGTGCACTGCAGCGGCGCAACCTCGCCGCATGGGACGCCGCGTGGGCCAAGACAGCACCCCGCTGGACGACCTCCCCGTAGACCCAGGTCGCAAGGCCATATCGCGTGGCCGATTCCGTGATCAACATGGACAAGCCCGCCGTGTTCGCCGACACCTCCCGCTGCCTGAAGCCCGGCGGCTCCTGCCCGTGTAGTCGTCGGCGATGCCACCCACGACGAGGTCCATCACCCGGCAGGGCCCGATTGCCTTGGGCCATGTCCCGGTGAACATCCCGGTACCAGCCGCTCAGGTGATGCTCGGTGACGTGCTTCAGGTACTCGGCATCGGGTTTCGTCGCGTGCCGGAGCAGCGTCTCCGCGTACGGCACCTCACGGTAGTAACGGCGTGGGGGCACCGAGGCCGAGGCACGATTCCCGGACCGCTCGCGGACGCGGGCGTGGACGGTCGACGTACGCGTCAGCTGACCCGAAGACCGAGCGCCAGCGTCAGTTCAAGGACCCGGTGCGGCGATGCGAGATCCGGAAACAGCTCCCGCAGCTGCGACATCCGGTACCGGACGGTCTGGGGATGGACGAACAACGCCGCCGCCACCTCGTCCCGCCTGCCCTGGTGCAGCAGCCACTCCCGCAACGTCTCCTCCAGCCGCCGCGCGGTCGCGGCAGGCAAGGTTTGCAACGGTGCGAGAGCTCGGGCACGCAGGTCTGCGAACGCGTCCGCGTCGGCGCTCAGCACCAGCTCGGGCAGGTGGTCCTCGGTGTCGCGGATATCAGAGGAGAGGGAGCGGGCGCGTACGGCTCGTGCGTACGAGGCGGACGCACGAGTCCATGGCCGGGCCGGGCCGACCACGGCGGTGCGGTCGGTCAGCTGCCGCAAGAGATGTGATCGGTCGGCATCGGGGACGAGCAGCACACCGGTGGTGTCCGGCAGATCGTCGAGGACGAGGGTGCTCGGGTCGAGCGCGCGGTAGGCAGGCCGGGCCTGGGCGGCGGGCAGCAGGACCGCGGTCAGCGAACCCGGCGGCTGCCACCCGGCCCGTTGAGCAGAGGCCAGCAGCACGTCCGGGTTCGCGCCGGCGAGGAGGTCGCGGGCCAGGTGTTCCAGGTGGCGCTCGTGGGCCCTGCCCTGGGCGGCCAGCTCGTCGGCGTGCCCCGCGGCGCTCGCGGCGGAGAGCTCGTCGATGTAGGCGAAGGTCAGCTCGGCGAACTTGGCGACCTCGGCGGCGGGCAGACCTGCGGGTACGGCACCCGCTGCCAGGCATCGCCAGGCCACGCGGGCGCCGACGCGGTAGGCGCTGAGCAGGGCGTCCATCGAACGGCCGTCCCGGACCTCGCCGCGGCCCAGCTCGTAGGCTGCGTCACCGGCGTCGCCGCCTGTGGCGTTCCCGCTCGCGAGGTCCAGGTAGTGCCCCAGGGCGGTGCGGACGGCTCGGCGGATGGTGCCGCCCATGCGGCCCGATAGGGCGTTGGCGTAGGGAGGGACCTCGTCGATGATCGCCTGGACGACCTCGTCGGCGGTGGTCTTCAGTGCGGCCCGCAGTGCGGTAACCGTCGTCTCGTCCAGGGCCAGTTCGCTGGCCCTCCGGATTGCATGGCTCACGTTTTTGTTCCCTACGAACAATTCGGCCGACCAGATTTACGCCCTACGGTCAGGACTTTACGCCTTGAGGCGCAGCAAGCTGGAGTCATGACGAGTGCAGCCCTCCGCAGCAGGGCGTGGAAAATGCTGGAGATGGTCACGACACCGCTGCTGCCGTCGGACTACCTCGACCTGGTCAGCCCGCTGCGTGCGGGCGCTGACCTGCGTGGGCGCATCGAGGCCGTGCACCCCGAGACGGGTGACGCCGCGACCATCGTGATCAGGCCGGGACGGGGCTGGCGCGGCCACACGGCCGGTCAGTACGTGCGGATCGGGGTCGACGTCGACGGGGTGCGCCTGTGGCGTGCCTACTCCATCACCTCGCCGACAAACCGCCAGGACGGCCGCGTCACGATCACCGTGAAGGCGATCCAGGACGGCAAGGTCAGCAACCACTTGGTCCGCAGGGCGAAACCGGGCACGCTGATCCAGCTCGACCAGGCGACCGGTGACTTCGTGCTGCCGCAGGCCAAGCCCGACAAGGTGCTCTACCTGACGGCCGGCAGCGGCATCACGCCCGTGATGGGCATGCTGCGCGACACCGAGTTCGACGACGTCGTCATGGTCCACTGCGCGCCACAGCCGCAAGACGTGATCTTCCGCAACGAACTGCACGACCTGGTTGCGGACAAGAAGCTGCAGCTCACCGAGGTGCACACCAACACCGACGGCATGCTCGACATCGCCCGTCTCGACGAACTCGTGCCCGACTGGGCCGAGCGCGAGACCTGGGCTTGCGGGCCCGCGGGCCTGCTCGACGCCGCCGAAGAGCACTGGAGCGAGCACGGCGTCCCAGAGCGCCTGCACACCGAACGCTTCCGCCCCAGCATCGTCGTCGCCGGTGACGGCGGCGAGGTCACGTTCAGCGCCACCGGCAAGACCGTCGACGCGGACGGCGCCACGCCATTGCTGGACGTCGGCGAGGAGGCCGGCGTGCTCATGCCCTCCGGGTGCCGCATGGGCATCTGCTTCGGCTGCGTCACGCCGCTCAAGGCAGGCGCCGTCCGCGACCTGCGCACCGGCGAGATCACAGAGGCCGAGCCGGGCGTCCTGATCCAGACCTGCGTGTCCGCCGCGGCGGGCCCCTGCGACATCGAACGGTAGGAGCACCTTGACCGCCATCGACCCCACCGCCCACCTGACCGCGGAGCAGATCGAGGAGCTCGGCCGCGAGCTGGACGCGATCCGCGACGAGGTGATCGCCGGCCGCGGCGAGAAGGACGCCGCCTACATCCGCAAGGTCATCTCGGCGCAGCGCAAGCTCGAGCTGGTCAGCAGGGGCGTACTGCTGTTCTCGATCTTCCCGCCCGCGTGGCTGATCGGCACCGCCGGTCTGTCCGTGGCGAAGATCATGGACAACATGGAGATCGGCCACAACATCCTGCACGGCCAGTGGGACTGGATGCGGGACCCGAAGATCCACTCCACCACCTGGGAGTGGGATCACGTCTCGCCGGCCGACCAGTGGAAGCACTCGCACAACGAGCTGCACCACACGTACACCAACGTGATCGGCAAGGACAACGACCTCGGCTACGGCATCATGCGCGTCGACGAGGACCAGAAGTGGCACCCGATCCACCTCGGCCAGCCGCTGTGGAACTTCATCAACGCCTGCTTCTTCGAGTACGGCATCGCAGCGTACGACCTGGAGCTCGGCAAGAACCTGTCCAAGCACCGCCGCAAGAACCCGGAGTTCCGCGCGCGGGCCAGGGCCGTGGGCCGCAAGATCCGCAAGCAGGTGCTCAAGGACTACGTGATCCACCCGCTGCTGTCGGGCCCGTCGTTCCTCCCCACGCTCGCCGCCACGTTCACCGCGAACCTGGTCCGCAACATCTGGTCCCACTCGGTGATCATGTGCGGGCACTTCCCCGAGGGCGTGCAGGTCTTCGAGCGCCGGTCGATCAAGGGCGAGACGCGCGGCCAGTGGTACCTGCGCCAGATGATGGGCTCGGCGAACATCAGCGGCAGCAAGGCCATGCACTTCATGACAGGCAACCTGTCGCACCAGATCGAGCACCACCTGTTCCCGGACCTGCCGAGCAACCGGTACGCCGAGGTCGCGGTGAAGGTGCGCGCGTTGTTCGAAAAGTACGAGCTGGAGTACGTCACCGGACCGCTGCCCAAGCAGGTGTTCTCCGCGTGGCACAAGGTCTTCCGGCTCTCGCTGCCGAACAAGAAGCCCAAGGTCAAAACGCCGTCCCGCGAGCAGGAGCTCGTCGCAGCCTGATTCCCGGTATTGGTTGAGATCTTTCGGCCGTACCGGCGGCACCGCCGGGTTCGGTGAGATCCGTTGCGGAAGGTGGGCGACCGCGACATCTGACCGTACGACACGGGCTTTGACCGACGCCGGTCACGGTCTTAGTCCGCAGCGCTTACGGTCGGCGGCACGTTGTTTGTAGATCACGCTCCGCTCGACGTCGGCGTGGTCCGCGATCTGGTCGGGCTTCCAGCCGTAGGGCTGTTCCGACAGGGCGAACCCCGCCTCCTGCATGAAGCGCCCGGCGACGTCGCGGCGGGCCCGGGCGGCGTGGACGGTCGGGGCGGTCTTGAGGAGCTTGTCCTGCGCCTAGCCCGGCGAGGCCGTCTCCCTGTCTTCACGGTGCCTCAGGCATCACCGCGGCCGACGAAGCCGTCAACAGCATGGGGCAGGCGAAGGAGGCGGCGGGCGGCCCGCTGGCCGGGATGACAGTGGTTGTGACCGGCGCGATGTCCGGCGTGCTGGGAAAGCTCGGCCGCAACCGGATGAACGAGCTCATCGAACGAGCCGGGGCCGCTTGCGCGGCGCGCAATTCTCTCGGTCCGGGGGCCGATTCAGCGAGAGAGGGAGACGGCGAAGGGCTTGAAGCCGCGTCGGCGCAGGATGTGGGGCACGACCAGGATCATGGCCTCGGTGGCTCGGGCTGTGCTGATGCCTCCAAGGTCTTCGATCCATGCGGGCTGCCAGCCCAGGTCGGCGAGCAGGCCGGTGACGGTCTTCTTCGCGTTCTCGTCGTCGCCCGAGACATAGACGGTCGGCGGGGTGGCCAGAGTTTCGGGAGCGGTCATGACCATGAACAGCATCGTGTTGAGGGTCTTGACCACGTGGGTGTCGGGGAGTGCACGCTGAAGTTTCTCGGCGAGGCTGCTGCCCGGATAGCACAGGTCGCCGGGCAGGCCGTCGTCGGCGTCGCGGGTGGCGTTGGAGACATCGATGAGGATTTTCCCGGCGAGCTCGGTGCGCAGGCCGGTGAGGCGGTCCAGGGAAGTGTCGCCGGGTGTCGCGTTGATCACGATGTCCGCGGTGCGGGCGGTGGTGCGCTGGTCGGCGAAGGCGATCTGCGGGACGACTCCGGCGGCGCGGGCAGCGGCGTCTTCCTGGCCCCGGCTGCCGAGGGTGACGTGGTGTCCCGCGGCGAAGAGCTTGTTGGCGAGATTGGCCCCGACGCGGCCGGCGCCCAGGATGCCGATGTTGGTCATGAGATGAAGCTCCCTGCGGTCTCAGGTGGGAAGGGCGGGGTGTCCGGTCAGGCGATCGTCGACAGGACCTTGAGGGCGGAGGCGTGGAGGCCGGGGGCGGCGGCCAGGAAGTCGCGGCTGCCCGTGTTCCAGGCTTCGCCCGCCAGGTCGGTGACGGTTCCTCCGGCTTCGGAGACCAGCAGGGCGCCGGCGACCAGGCCGGAGCGGACGTCGGAGAACTGCCAGAACGCGTCCATGCGTCCGGCGGCGACGTGGATGAGCTGCATGGTGGCCGGAACGGACACGCGCACGACCAGGCCGTTGATGAGCATGGCGCTGACGGAGTCACCGATCCGCTGGAAGGTTCGCGTGTCCTCTCCGGGCTTGGCCTGACCGGTGCCGATGAGCGCGGCGCCCAGATCGGTCTTTGCGGACACCTTCAGGGGCCGGCCGTTGAGGCGGGCACCGCCACCGGCGACGGCGGTGTAGGTGTCGCCGGTCAGCGGCAGGTGGACGACGGTGAGCACCGGCCGGTTGTCGCTGACCAGGGTGGCGGTGACGGCCCAGTCATCCATGCCGTGGACGTGGTTGATGTTGCCCTCGGCCGGGTCGACGACCCACCACTCCCCGGGCGGGAGCGCGCCGCCGGCCAGCTCGTCCTCGGCCCACTGCGACCCCTGCCGGGCCCGCAGCAGCGGTTCGCGCAGCACGTCCAGCACCGCGTCGTCGTTGGCGTGGATCTCACCGACGACCTCGTCCAGGCTCACGCCTCGGGCGTACGAGGTGTAGCGGTCGCGCAGCGTGACGCCGGCGGCCTTCACCGCGGCGGTCACCTCGGACATGAGCGTCGTGTCGGCGTCGAAAGGCATGGGTGTAGGCATGGTGGGCTCCCTGGGTTCTGTCGATGCGGGCGGTCTGTCTCGCCCGCCGCGCTTTCGAAGGTAGGCCGGACGCCGATTAACAACAAGTGCATGCTTGGCACTTGTAGAGTTACTCTCGTGCAACTGGATTTGAACCTGCTCACGGCCCTGGACGCACTGCTGGAAGAGGGCAGCGTCGCCGGCGCCGCGGCCCGCCTCCACGTCACCCCACCGGCGATGAGCCGCTCCCTGGGCCGCATCCGCAAGGCCACCGGTGACCAGATCCTGGTCCGAACCGGCCGCAGCATGCTCCCCACCACCCGCGCGCTGGCCATGCGTGCCGAGGTGCATGCCCTCGTGCAACAGGCACACCGCCTTCTGTCCGCGGAGCAAGAACTCGACCTGGCAGCTCTGGACCGGGTGTTCACCGTGCGCTGGCACGACGCCCTGATCGCCGCCTGCGGCACCGCCCTGACTACGGCCGTCCACCACCAGGCCCCCGGCGTCCGGCTGCGTCTGTGCGCCGAATCCCGCACGGACGGCCCCGAATTGCGCCGGGGTGAGATCGACCTCGAATCCAGCTCCAGCCGGCCGACACTCCCCGACATCTGCCACCGCCTCGTCGGTAGGGACCGGCTGGTCGTCGCCGTCCGCCCAGGCCACCCGCTCACCGAAATCCCGATGAGCGTCGAGAGCTACGCCGCCGCCGAACACCTCACCGTTTCGCGGCGCGGAAGCCTGCGCGACCCGATCGACGAAGCCCTGACCAAACGTGGCCTCGATCGGCGCGTCGTCGCCGCCGGGCCCACGGCCGCCTTCGCGCTGCAACTCGCCCTCGGCAGCGACCTGGTGGTGACCCTTCCCGACGCGGTCACCCGCGCGGACCGGGACCAACTCGGTCTGGCCACACTGGCGCTGCCACTGCCGTTGCCCGATGTCCCGTTGTACCTGCTGTGGCACCAGCGCTACGACGACGACCGCGCCCACATCTGGCTGCGCGACCTGGCCACCGAATCCGTCCAGGCGCTGTTTGCACCACCGAACGCCTGATCGTCACAGCAACCACCCCAGCCGAAGGCAGAGTCAGTCAGCAACACGCGCCGGCGCGCAGCTCGCGCAGGTCCGGGATGTGGTTGTAGAGCGTGCCCGGCGAGACACCGAGCGGCTCGGCGATCGAGGTGATCGAGGTGATCGAGCGGCCGGGGTCGAGCAGCAGGTCGCGGGCGGCGCGGATGATCTCCTCGGTGGCGACGCCGGGGCGTTCGCCGACCCGGCCGCGGGCGCGGGCGGCGGGCGGCGGGCGGCGGCGAGGCCCTCCTCGGTGCCGATGACGATGAGTTCGCGGATGAACTCTGCCAGCCCGGCGAAGACGTAAAAGACGAGTCGGCCGCCAGGGGTGGTGATGTCCAGGTTCTCGTGCAGCGAGGTGAAGCCGATGCCGCGCTCGCGCAGCTCGGTGACCAGGTTGATGAGGCCTTGGAGGCTGCGGCCGTAGCGGTCGAGCGAGGGGACGACGAGCGTGAGGCGAGAGTGTTGTGGCTCAGGGGTGGAGGTGGCTGCGTTCGCCGTTGTGGTCGAGGATGCACAGAATCTCGGCGGGTCCGCGGTCGCTGCGGACGGCGTGCGGGGTCATGGTGGAGAACGAGGCGGCCTGGCCGGTTTCGATGCGGATGACGCGTTCGCCGAGGTAGAGGACAACGGTGCCGGACAGCACGGTGAACCAGTCCCTGCCGGGGTGGACACCGAGGTCGTCGGGAGTGACGCCGCCCGCCTGGTCGGTGATGCGCATCTTGGCGACGGTCAGGCCGTGGGGGCCGTTGTCCTTGCTCAGGAGCCAGGTGGTCAGGCCGCGGCTGTCGTCACGGTCGGGGCGGATGACAATGTCGGAGTCGTCGGGGGACTCGACGAGCTCGTCGAGGGACTTGCCCAGCGCGGCGGAGATGGCGGTGAGCTGGTCGAGATTGATGCGGCGGTGCCCGGTCTCGATCCGGCTGAGCTGGGAAGGGCTGATGCCGGCTCGTTCAGCGAGGTTGTCCAGTGACCAGCCGCGCGCCTTGCGTAGGGACCTGATCCGCATCCTGACGGTGGCGTCCAATGTCGATTCTTGCTCCACCGGCAAGAGTGTATGACGTAATGACAAGGATCGCTTTACCGTCGAAGCATGAGCATGCACTACGACATACATGGGCATATCAGCCACTCGCGGGCGAGTGGTTCCGACATCGCGATGGCGCAGCTGCTGGAGCTGGACGCCGAGGTCCTGGCACCGCATCTCGCGGAGCTGACCGGCTGGCTCGCCGAGCTCGCGCGCCCCGTTCCGAGGCGGATTCTCGACCTGGGCAGCGGCCCCGGCACCGGCAGTCTCGCTCTCGCCCACCGGTTCGGCTCGGCGGCGGTGACCGCTGTGGACATCTCTCCGCAGATGCTGCACCGCCTGCACAAGCAGGCCGCCGCGCACGGCGTTGCCGAGCGGATCAGCACGCTGCAGGCGAACCTTGACGAGCGGTGGACCCAGATCGGCGAAGCGGGGTCGTACGACCTGATGTGGGCCGCAGCCTTCCTGCACCACGTCGCCGATCCCGCCCACACCCTGGCTCAGGCGTTCGACAACCTGCGGCCGGGCGGGCTCTTGGCCGTCACCGAGATGGACTTCTTCCCCCGCTTCCTGCCCGAGGACACCGGCATCGGCAAGCCCGGCTTGGAGGTCCGCCTGCATGCCGCCACGAACACCCAGCCGCCCCACGAGTGGACCGCCCAGCTCCAGGACGCCGGATTCACCGTCGAGGAGCAACGCCCGTTCGAGATCCGTCTCGATCGCACACAGGCCGGGTCAGCCCTGAACGACTACGCCCAGATCTGTCTGGGCAAGCTGCGCTCGCACGCCACCGACATCCTCGACGGGGACGACCTGGCCGCCTGGGACGTCCTGCTCGACCAGACGCAGCCGCACAGCATCACGCGCCGCGACGACCTCGGTGTGCGCACCGCACGCACCACCTGGATCGCCCGCCGCCCCTGAGCCACGCAGGCCGGGTCGATACCCGTCCGGGTCATGGGCCCGGTCCCACGGGCCGTAACGTTCTGGCATATCCCATGAACGTGACCGAACCCGGCGCCAGCGCCAACCCGCCCACCTCCGCAGCCGACAGCAGCACGGGGAGGGCGAAGGAAGCGGGGGCGGCCCGCTGGCCGGAGCCGGGATGACCGTGGTCGGGACCGGCGTGATGACCGGCGCACTGAGAAGCTCAGCCGGAACCAGATGAAAGAGCTCATCGAGCGGGCCCGGGGCCGCTCCTCCTCAAGCGTCTCCAAAAAGACCACCCTCGTCGTCGCCGGCGAGAGCGCCGGATCCAAGCGCGCCAAGACCGAAGACCACGGGATCCGGCCGGCCACCCCGGACGAATTCGCCACCCTCGCCGTCCGGCTTCCTCACATGACCGCAGCCGTGAGGTCGGGTGCCCCACCTCACAGCGGAAGTCCGGCAGCACTAGGAACAACCCAACACGGATGACTGTTCACCTATATGTGGCTGCGGAGGGGACAGTGTCCCCGGGCCTCACCTATAGCCCATGGGGACGATCGTCCGGCTGAAGCCCCATGGAGCCTCCCGCCGAGAGGCGACCGCCCTCCGCACGTCACCGCACACGGCCCCGGTTGGTCTCCCCCGTCCAGCCGGGGCTTCGCGCTGCCTGGGCAGGCGGATCTCCGCAACGCGAACCCGGACAGCGCCCCCATGATGTGGCGACCGAACGGGCGTAAGTCACTTAGCCGTTGAGGCCAACCAGGACGAGTCGGGGTCATCGACGACCCCGGCCTCACGCTGGCTGCGCGATCAGGTCAACAGCGGGCGGGGGCGGCGTAGACCTGATCATCTCTCTTTCTGACGAATCCGAAGTGGCTTCACCGCACGCCTGGCTACGAGAGGGACGCTCGTTCCCCGTCACTGTCGGCGGAGCGGTAGTCCAGTTCCTGTACAGCCTCGTTGAGGGCACGCATCGTGTCGTCCAAGACAGTGCTCGAGTACGGCGGCTCAGGGATCGCCCACCTCAGACGCCTGGCGGATGTGGCTGCTCTGACATCCGGCCTGCCGATACGAGGCCGGCTGTTGCACAGCAGGCACCGTCCCCAGCCTTCCGGCGCCTCCGTGTCCACAGGCCCGGCCGGATGGTTCTCACACCCGGTCGTGCCCCCGGAGTGCGGCCCAGTCATCCGAGGGCGCTCCTGCGGTAGTTGAGGACGAGGGCGGCCTTGGCGATGACTTTCGTTGAGAAAACCTCAGCGGGCACGCTGGATGTCGGACTCCAGCGACGCACGGACCTGGTTGGTCACGGGGCTCTGTCGATCCAGCCAAGCAATCGTCGCACGCCGTCCAGCTGGTCCATGATCTTGGTGAACTCCCGGACGTGAGCGACGGTTTCGGCCCATCCGGGCAGCGATCGAGGAGTTACTTCAGGCGAAGGTCTTCCTCGCTGGTCAGGCCGTCGGGGTGGCGGGTGAACCAGGCGGCGGCATGGCGCACGGTCGGAGCTTAAGGAAGGCGGCTCAGCGGCGGGTCGGTTCCGCGCAGGGGCTCCAAACCAGCGGCCCACGCTGCGGGCGCTGCCAAGGCCCCTGGACCCGCCGAATAAGCCCCGGCACGCTCCGGTCGAAGCCGCCAGGCCGGACCTGAAAAGACCCGCTTGATTCCCCTCCGCTTGACGCATGCCGATATGGGCATACGATGGCTGCCATGGCACGAGCAGCGACGACGTCGGACGTCTTCAACGCGATCGCCGAGCCGCAGCGCCGGGAGATCCTGGCGCTGCTGCGGGCGGGTGAGCGGCCGGTGACCGAGTTGGCCCAGGAGCTGGGGATGACTCAGCCGGGGGCGTCCAAACACCTGCGGGTGCTCCGGGAGGTCGGGCTGGTGCGGGACCGCAAGGCAGGCAAGCAACGCCTGTACGGCCTTGACGCCCGCGGGCTGCGACCGGTCCACGAGTGGACCGGCGGGTTCGAGCGGTTCTGGAACGAGAGCTTCGACCGGCTGGACGAGTACGTGCAGGACCTCAAGCAGGCAAAGCAGGAGGAGTGACCGATGGCATCGACAGGACCGGACACGCCGGCGCAGTCGGCGACAGCCGACCGCGAGATCGTCATCTCCCGGATCATCGACGCTCCACGGGAGCTGGTGTTCGAGGCGTTCACCGACGTCCGACACCTGTCGCGGTGGTGGGGACCGGAAGGGTTCACCACCACCACGCGGGCGTTCGAGTTCCGCGTCGGCGGAGAGTGGGACTTCGTGATGCACGGACCGGACGGGACGGACTACCAAGAGTGGATCACCTGGACCGAGCTCGCCCCGCCGGAACGGATCGCGATGCTCCACGGTGAGACCCGCGAGGACCCGAACGCCTTCGAGTCGGTCCTGACGTTCGAGCCCGACGGCACGGCGACCCGGATCGAGATGCACACGGTGTTCCCCACCAAGGAGCAGCGCGACGAGGCGGTCGAGAAGTACCACGCGATCGAGGGCGGCCAGCAGACCCTGAGCAACCTGGCTGCATACGTCACCGAGACCGTCCGGAAGGGAGCGGAGGGCTGATGGCCGGGAAGGTGTTCTTCAGCGTGTCGATGTCGCTGGACGGTTTCATCGCGCCCGAGTCCCCCGAGGAATTGATGGGGCAGCAGTGGATGGAACTGCAGCAGTGGATCTTTCCGCAGCGGTTCTTCCGGGAGAACCTGAAGCTCGGCGAGGGCGGCGAGGAAGGGCGCGACAACGACATCGTGCGGGAGACGTTCGAGCGCACCGGCGCGAGCGTGATGGGCAAGCGCATGTTCGACGCCGGCGAGAAGATGTGGCCGGAGGAGGCGCCGTTTCACACGCCGGTGTTCGTCGTGACGCACGAGAAGCGTGACCCCTGGGAGCGGCCCGGCGGGACCACCTTCCACTTCGTCAACGACGGCATCGAGACCGCGCTCGACCTGGCCCGAGAGGCCGCCGGCGACCGAGACGTCCGCATCGCGGGCGGCGGCGCGACGATCCTGGAGTATGTGAACGCCGGCCTGATCGACGAGTTCTCGATCGCGCTCTCGCCCGTGCTGTTCGGCTCCGGGATCCGCCTGTTCGAGGGTGTGGACGCGGCCCGCGTGGCCCTGGAGCCGGTCCGCGCGGAGCCCTCCCCAAGGGTGACGCACCTGACCTACACCGTCCGGGAGCGGTAACTGTCCCGACCTCAGCGCTCTCCCGCCGAGGTCAGCTGCCCGCGGACGGCCCGGCCCGCCCTGGCGGCGACGAAGGACGGCGATACGTGCTCACCATTGGGGTGGGGAGCTGGCCATGTACGCCGACACGGTCTCCGAACCGCTGTCCGCAGTGATCCTCGGCTACGACGAACCTCCCCGCAACGAGAACTGCGACGAAGCAGCGTTCGTGGCTCGCTACGAGGCCGTGATCGAGTGGCCAACCTGGTGCAGACCGGGCTGGTGATCGACGCCACCGAGAAGACGGCTGGCCGTCGGAGCAGGTAACCGAAGACGAGCTGAATGCCTTGTTCCAGTCGCAGGTGGTGCCGTTTGTTTCCTGCGAGGGTGCCGACGGCACGGGTGACGGCTGAGTGGCGCGTCGGTGTTCCCCTGGTCGTGATCGACACCGACTACGCCCCGTTTACAGGCTCTTCGGTTTCAGTGGGGCGCGACGGTGGCGAGCAGTCCGAATTCGGTTTGTCGGCGTAGAGCAGGGCGCGGACTCGGTAGTTGCGGAAGCGGCGGAACCCGAACCCGGCTCGCTTGATGCGTTTGATCAGGTTGTTGAACGCCTCGATCGCCGCCGGCTGATCGTCTGAGGACGCCTCCGACTCCGGGAAGGCCCGCCGACTCAGCTGGCGCATCGCCCTGGTCTGCCGCTCGACTGCCTCCGCGATGCCCGGGTCGATGCGGCTCGGAGACGCGACGGCCTGGTGCAGGGCGAGCGCCTCCTTGTAGCCCGGCGAGGCCGTCTCCCTGGTCTTCACCCGCGCCTCAGGTAGCACCGCGGCCGCCGGGGCCGACCCCATCGTGCGGGGTGCGGGTGCGGCGCCGACGGCCAAGACCCGGATGGTGCGAACGACGTCGGTACCGACCGCGCTGTTCACCGCTTCGACGATCCGCGCGCTGATCAGCCGCAGCTGGGTTGCGTACGCCGATGAGTCCGGGCGCGTGGGGGTCCCTACCTGACACCTCTCGGGCGCCTTTTCCTCATCGCTCACCACGACGGTCTTCAGCCAACGCAGCATGAGGTGGCGCGAAGCCTCCCCCTGCAGGGCGACTTCGAAGGGCCAAATCCTTCATCTTCCACGCAGCACCGCAACAAAGGCGCTCTTCCTACGTCGAACTCCTCCTTGCGTTCAGGACACACCAACCGACGGAATTCGCTGGCCTGCTGGAACGCGCCCTCCGGGAGACGGCGGTCCCGTGAAGGAGTGCGGAGTTTTCCCGGTGAACCGCGGTACCCGGTGTTGTGTGACTGAGCGCGCTACTTGGTTCTGACCGCGCTTGCGTGACGAATAAGCCAGAACCGGGTTGCGCGCTACGTCACCAGGCTGAGGGGTCACGGAAACGGGCACAGGCAGGTCACACGCTCAGTCACAACGACTGTGGGGGCGTTAACGAATTGAACAATGGCCTGAGGTCGCCGTGCAGTGCAGCTACCTGAGGGACTCGAAGGGGTTCGAGAACGAGGTCAGGTCGCTCACGCGGACCAGGCTGAGCTCGCTGGGTTCGATCTCGTAGCCGGACAGGACCACCTCAGTGGTCTCGACACATCCCCGCGCGATCCAGCACCGGTTGCCGCTGTTGCGCCAGAGCTCGAACGTCACGGGATTCCCGTCTGTGGTGATGGTGACGGGTTCTGAGGCCGGCAAGCCGGCCGGGGGTTCCTCGACAGGGTGGTAGTAGGTCGCGAAAGCCCGTTCCAGAGCTTCGCCGGCCTCTGCATTTCCGGAGGAGGCGCTGAAGACCGTGATGTGCTCGACCTGGGGGTCGTAGTACGGAGAGCCGAACCATAGGGACACATGGACGTCGCCGGTGACTTGGTCGTAGCCGTGCCCCATGACCTGCCGTGATTCCGGCCAGTCGGCGTCGACGGCGAAGATGCTGAAGCCTTCTGTCCAGAGGCCTTGATCGTTCATCGGATCTCCCGCGTGCTCGTCCGTGATCAGGCATCCTGCCACCGCAAGAGAAGCGGCCGGAAGTGGGGCTGCATCCACGGCTTGGATCTGGGGCTGGTCAGTGCACGCCCACACCGGTACACCTCCCAGGTTGGACGATCTTTGGTGCAGTTGAGGGCGAAGGCCGGGCAGGCGGACACAGTCGACACCACCGTCGACTTCACCGGCACGGCCCGGCTTCCGAAGGGCCTCGCCATACGACTGTCCGACGGACGCGTTGGGCTGTCCCAGCGGCTGACCACGCCACTTCAAGCTCGGTCGGATCCACTCCGACCAACCCCCCGAACGCCGCGTGGAACTGTACGACGCAGGCCGTATCACCCCCCTCGCGAACGCCCCAGTCATCAACCGGGAGCTGTTCGAGCGCAGTCACACCGTCGCCATGAATGGGCGTCGAACCGATCCAACAAGCCCTAGCCCTCCACGGCGGCTGCGACGTCATCCTCGCCGGACGGGCCGGCGACAACGTACTGTTCGCCGCCCTCCCCCACCTCAAGGGCGCCGATCCCGGCCTGACCTGGCACATGGCCAAGACCATCGGGTGCCGGCGCCGCCTGCGCCATCCCCCCGTCCGCTGACGGACTCCTTGTGACGCTGCAGGACGACCACTTCGATGTGACCACCCTGGCGACCGACAGCCGTCTGACTCCGCGGTCGGTGGCAGCGCACCCCCTGTAACGAGAACGCCGACCCCTTCCACGTCGCTGCACCCTCCGGCGTCCTGGACACCACCGACGCCACCTATGAGGCGGTCGGCGACCAGACCGTCCGTGTCTACGGCGCCCGCTATCTTCCCGCCGACGGTTACATCAACACGCTCGAAGGCGCCCAACTCGTCGGCTACCAGACCGTCATCATCGGCGCAGTTCGCGACCGCTTCGTCATCGACACCCTGCCCAAGCACCTTCCGATTGGCGAAGCAGTACTTCGACGCCAAGATCCTCGACGTCTTCAACGGCGCCGTCGACCCCGACGACATCGACATCGACTACCGCCTATACGGCGCAGGCACGGTCCTCGCCGTCAGCGGACCCGACCCCCTCGACCCGCGCGAGCTGGGCGTCCTGATCACCGTCACCGTGCCCGACCAGGAAACCGCCCACGCCAACGCCACCTTCGTCGCCCACGCCAGCAGCCACCCGCCCATCGCGGAGTACGACGGGCCGGTGTCCACCCTCGCTTCCCCTTACTCCCCGCCCGAGATGGACCGCGGCCCGCTGCACCGCTTCACCCTCAACCACGTCACCACCGGCGTCACCCCCCACCGAGCTGTTCCTCCCTGAGAAGATCCTTCTGGTCACCACCCTCTCGCTCTCGCGGTGAAGGTGTCCCTGCCACGCCCGACCGTCCAGGGGGATCTGCAGGACACCGACTGCTACGCCGGGCAGCAGTACGCCCCGTTCATGGATATAGGAGTCACCCCGGCATGACCGGTAACGAGGCGGTGGCGCCTGGACAGCCCCGCCCTGCCCACGGCGTGGCTGGTGACCGTCCCCATCTGCCAGCGGGCCGGGGCGACCGCGACCGCGGCCGCGCTGAAGCGGGTAAGGAAGTACGTCTCCACCTGACGGATTTGGAGTCCGTCCACCAACTGGTCCTTGCTGCGCTCCGCGAGCTGCACACCCAACTCGACCGCATGCTCGTCGATGCGGAGTTCCTCGCGCAGCTCACGGAGCGTCGCTGTGGCTTCGGCCTCCCCCGGCTCCAGCGACCCGCCCGGCGTGGCCCAGAAGCTGCTGTTCTCGTCGTACTGCAGCAGCAGTCGCGAACGTCGGCATCGAGCGCCCGAGCTGGCCAACACTGTCTGAAAGGCCGCCAGTAGCAATGTGACCCGGCATGGCAGCCGTGACGGTAGGCACGCCCTGCCCGCGCGTGCCGGTCAATTCCTGAGCAACGCGTAGAGGACGCTCAGGACCAGAACAACCAAGGGAGGACCGGCGATTGTGAGGTAGATGAACCGGTCGCGTGCTGGGCAGCCGACGCCGGGGATCTCGTGGTCGTGGGTCCGCCTGGCCATGCACTCAGCCTCCCACCCGGCGTACTCCCGGACCAGGTAGCAGACAACGGCCGGTCCCATCGCGGACAGTCGAGGGCACTGGGAGTGTGAGGTGTGCTCCTGCCACCGGGTGCCTACCCGGTCGTCTCAGGACGGGCTGAGGGCGCCCGCCTCATCAGCTGGGTCCTCGCACAGCCCTGGCCGATACCGCAGCAAGAGCATGGCGGTGGTGTCGGTCGCGGGTGCCAGCCGGGCCGGCAGAGCAGGGTTGGCGGGATCGTCGCCGGCGCGGACGGACCGCAGCGACCATGCCGCTGATGAGCTCGCGTACCGGTGCCGGCACAGGGTGGGTGTCCATCAAGGGTGTTGCGGGGTGGGTGTCCATGGGCGGTCGTCTGCCCGGCCATGGACACCAGTAGGGGTCATCCCTTCGGGGGCTCTGCCGGAGCGGCACCGCGCTCTGGAGATCTCAGGTCCCGGCAGACGCAGAGCGCCGTTTCCGCATTCAGTCGTGCCTGGCCGCCTAGGGGTGGTGCAGGAGGCTTGCGGCGTTCCGCCCCTTCCATGCGCAGTCACTCCAGGGCACGCACCACGCCGGACACCATCGACATGATCACGGTAGCCGCGGCGAAGGCGACTATCGCCGCCCGTCCGTTCCACGCCGCCGGCAGGTGTGTCCAACGCCCCTGCCTGACGACACCGCTCCGATCATCCGACTCAGGCCGGAGTCGGTAACCGGCCGGCGCAGCCGCACCGGGCCCCGCAGCACCACCGGGAGCATCCACGATCTACCCAACGAACGATCAAGCGATCGGACACAAGCACTGGCGCTCCCGCATCGCCCGCCACCGATGAACCAGCGCTCACGGCAGGCCCGACCACGGTCCTCACCGGACCGACCAAGCACGACCGCTCAAGCTCCGACCATGTGTCCCCCCTCCCCCCGGCCCCCAGCAGGCCAGCAGGCCAGCAGGCCAGAGCGCTGCGTAGTCCGATCGGGAGCGATTGTCAGGACCTGTGGATGGCGACCCCGTGGGGTCGAAGTACCAGCGGGGAGACTGGACTTGAGTCTCCGGTAGGGGTCACGAAGGCGCAGGCATGCACGGCGACACGCTCTTCACGATCGGGGCCTGGCCCGGCGGGCCGGGCTGACGGTCAGGACCATTCGGTTCTACTCCGAAAGCGGAGTCGAGCGCGACCCACTTCGCTGCTCCGAACACCGGCGACGATCGGCGGCCGGTGGAGCGCGTGAGGACGCTCCGCCAACCTCCGCTTTCCCTGCGTCAGTCCGTCAGTCATCAGTCCGTCAGTGCGTCAGTGCGTCAGGCTTGACCGGCGCCTCCGCCATCGGGGCCGTATGCCGCTGTCCCGTCACGCTGCCGAGCCAGCCGAGCAGGAACGCGACGGGCAGCGACACCAGGGCGACTGTCTGGAGCGGGAACCAGTCGATGTGCCACTCGGGCACCAGGGCCATCGGGTTGCCCGAGAAGACAGGGCTGCACACCTGGAGTCCGATCGCGGAGCCCAAGCCGCCGTACAGCGTCCACAGCAGCCCCCGGCGGGTGAAGCCGCTCCAGAACAACGCGTAGACCAGCGCCGGGAGCAGGCAGGAGGCCGCCACTGCCAGGGAGAGCGTGGACAGGAAGCCCATGTTCCAGCCCTGGACCCACACCGCACAGCAGATGCTCAGCACCCCGACCAGGGCGGACGCGATACGGGCCGCGGCCACCTCCCGGCCCTCGGTGGTGCGCCCGCGGCGCACGACGTTGGTGACGAGATCGTGGGCGACCGCGCCCGCCGCTGCCAGGGTCACGCTCGCGACGACCGCCAGCGTGGTGAGGAACACCGCGCAGGCGACCAGCACGACGAGCCATGCCTGGCCCGTCTTCGCCGACGATCCTCCTGCCAGTTCGCCGGTGAGCATCAGCAGGCTGCTGGTGGCTCCGGGGTCGGCGGCGAGAATCTTCGGGGCACCGATCATCGCCGCGGCGCCGAAGCCCATCACCGTGGTGACGAGGCAGACGGCGCCGACGATGCCGATGGTGTGGCGGACCGTACGTCGAGCGGCGGCCGGGTCGGGCGCGGTGTTGAGCTGGGTGGCGACATGGGGCAGGCACGCCACGCCCAGCACCACGGTGATCATCAGGCCGATAAAGTCGAGCGTGCTCTCGACCGGGCCGCCGGCGGCGAAGCGCAGGCCCGGACGCAGATAGCCCTCGGGTCGGCCGCTGCCCTGAGCGGCGGCGTCGATGAGGGAGTCGGCGCTCCAGTGGAAGCGGTGGAGCAGCACCGCGGCCACGGCGAGCGCCATGGCAAGCAGGAACACTGTCTTGATCATCTGGAGCGCGATCATGCCTCGCATCCCGCCGAAGGCCGTGGCGCAGACGACGAGCGTGCCGATCATGACGATGACGGTCTGTTCGGCGCCCGGCCCGGAAAGGCCGAGCAGCATGGCGGTGGTCCGGCCCGCGCCGGAGAGCTGGACGATCAGATACGGGATACAGGCGCTCAGCGTGACGACGGCGGCCGCGATCCGCACGGCGGGCCCCGGAGCGCGCAGGGCGAAGGTGTCGCCGAGGGTGTAGCTGCCGCGCTCGCGCAGCGGGCCGGACAGCAGGAGCAGGACGCCGAGCGACAACACGGTGCACAGGGCGACGAACAGTCCGTCGAAGCCGAAGACCGCGACGGTTCCCGTCGTGCCGAGCACGGTCGCGGCCGAGAGATAGACGCCGGAGAGGACGATGGCGCCCTGCACGGGGCGCAGCCTGCGGCCCGCGGTGTAGAAGTCGTTGACCCGGTCGCGCTCGGGGCCATTGAGCACACAGATGAGCAGCATCGGGACGATGAACGTCATGAAGCCGACGAGGACCCAGGAGCGGGTGTCCGCGTCCAGGTCGAGGGAGCCCGGTGTCCCTGCGGCGAGCAGCATCTGAGGAAGCATCAGCGCTCCCCCTGCAGCTCGTACGCGGCCTCGCCGTAGGGAGCCCCGTCGTGGGCCTCGCCGTAGGGAGCCCGGTCGTGGGCGTCGCCGTAGAGGGCGCGGTCGTAGCGCGCCGCCGTCCACAGCAGGAGCGAACCCTGGGCGAGGAGTGCGACGACGCCGAGGGTGATCTGTCCGGCGACTCGCGTGGCCAGCAGGTCCTCGGCGGTGCAGGCGAGCAGGAGGTGGACCGCGAAGGTCGTTCCGTTGACGAGCGCGAAGGATCTGCCGGGCGGGTGGGGCCCGGGTCTTTGATGCGGCTGAGGGGTGTGCGGATGGACGTGCTGCTGGGCCATGGAGCTCTCCTGGCGGGCAGGGAAGCGCGCATCGCCTGGCTCGGGCGATGCCTTGCGCGGGCATTGCCCCTGACGGCAGTGCCCCTGATGAGGGCTCACGAGAGCACGTACCGACCAGTCAGTCCATGCGCTTCGGGCACGCCGTTGTCCGCTCCCAACGGCGAAGGGCGGTGACTGTGCTGATGCCCAGTCAGCCGCCCGCGGGAAGGGAACCGGGCACGGCGGTGCGGCCGCCGGCGGAGCCGAGGGGTAGGTGCGGCGGCCCCTGCCGGGCCCGCATCGCGTGTTCGCAGCGGGCCTACATCGCTATCTGCGGCCTCAGCCGTCAACGTCGCGATCCCAGGTGTCCGCACAGCCTAGGACGGTCGCAGGCCCGAGCAATTGGAGTGCGTCCAACGCGAGCGTGAGCCGTACGAGGTCGCGGGGACGGGACAGTTCGAGCCCTGTGATCTGCTCGAAACGGCGCAGCCGGTTCAGCACGGTGTTGCGGTGGCACAGCATGTGCCGGGCCGCCTGGACCGCCGAGCCGCCCTTCTCGATCCACACCCCGAGCGTGCCGATCAGCGTTTCGCGGTCGGCGGGCTCGAGTTCGTACAGCGGCCGGAGCACCCGCAGTGCGAGTTCGGCGGACAGGTCGGGCCGTGAGACGAGCAGGCCGTCGGGCAGACGGGTGTCGAGCCGGGCGACCTCGCCGTCTCCCCGGCAGGTGCGCAGGGCGAGTCCGGCCATGTCCCGCGCCCGGGGCAGGTTCTCCAGACCGTGGACGACCGGGCTGACGCCGATGCGCATGCCGGGACCGGCGTCGAGGGCGGAGACGAGCGCGTCGAGCGGGCGGTCGCCGAGATGGGCGACGAGCACATCGCGCCGACCCCCGGTGTGGCGCAGGACGCGCATGCCGCGGATCTCCGGGACGGAGTCGGGCGTGCGGCCGACGGGCGGCGTGGCCCGAATCTCCGCGACCGCGAAGCGTCCGTCGGGCGGCAGGTTGAGGATCGATGCCGCGTCCCGGATGAACTCAGGGTCGGTGCGGCTCTCGAGTACGGCGGCGAGGATCAGGCGTACGCGCTCGTTGTGGCGGCTGGCCACACCCTTGGCGACCTGGCGGTAGGCGTCGGCCAGCAGGACGCAGTCGCGGTCGTTGCTCTTCCATACCAGCTCGGCCACGTGCACGAGGTGACGCTGGTCGCCGAGGCCGTCCCGCTCCACTGCGCCGATGATCCCGTTCCAGACCTCCGAGCCGGCCACCCGGAAGGCGTGCAGCACCTCGTCGAGGGGGCGGCTCTCTTCGGCCCGGCGGATGCCGAGCTCACGGGTGTAGCGCTCGACGTCCGCCATCCGGCCCGGGTCGAGGGCGGCCTCCAGGGTGATGCGTACGCCCTTGTACGCGGACTGCGGCAGGTCGGGGGGTGCGAGCACCGGGTCCGCGTAGTACGGCACCTCGGTGCGGATCTGGTCCACCACGATGTCGCTGAATGCCTGGCCGCGCCCGAGCAGGCGCCGACAGGCATGGTCGAAGAGCTGGTGCGGCGAGGGCTCGTCGGCGGGCTCCGGCAGGGGCAGCGGCGAGCCGGCGGCGGTGGCGCCGGGGGGTGGCGGACCGACGGCGGCCCCAGGCCGCGGACCGGCGGTAGCGGTAGCGGTGGCGGTGGTGACGCGGGGGCGGACCGCGCCACGGGCGGAACTGGTGTGCATGGACCCTCCAGACGGACGGGGCGTGCGAGAACACCACGGCGGGTCGCCATGTCTTGCGCTGCATGTCTTGCGCTGCGCGGGTCGCAGGTGGGTGGCTCCACCGGTCGGCGATCGGCCTGAGCCGATGGAGCCCACTTCAAGGAATCCACATGCTAAGCACAAGGAATCCACATGCTAAGCAGTCGGTCACCCCCTTAGGCGAAACGTCCGTCAAATCGTGACGAGCCGCGCACAGCAGGAGGTACGGATTGTGCCCCCTCACAAGCGGATCACGCCCCGGCTGGGAACTCACAGCGGCTCGCTCCCAGTCCATGGACGCCCCGCTACCGCCGTGTTCTCGTAACGCTCCAGCCCGGCGCCGGCACCCGCCCGCTCGACGATGAGCAAGGAGAACGCCCTGATGAGTCCACCAGAGACCGAGGTCGAGAGCGAGGCTGAGACCGAGGCCGGGACCCTTCGGGTCAGCGATCTGCATGTCAGCTATGGACGGTCCGTGCAGGCGCTCCACGGGGTGTCGCTGACCGTTCCGCAGGGTCGGATCGTGGCCGTACTCGGCTCCAACGGAGCGGGAAAATCCACGCTCCTCCGTGCAGTCTCCGGGACCCTCGCCCTGCACCGCGGCACGGTCGAGCGCGGCACGGTGCACTTCGACGGCGCACGCCTGAGCGGCGACCCCGCGCGGTCCGTGGCCGCCGGCGTGGTGCAGGTGCCCGAGGGCCGACGGATCTTCGGCGCCCTTTCGGTGGAGGACAACCTCCGGGCCGGGTTCCTCGGCTCGGCGTCCCGCTCCCGCGCCGGGCTCCGGGCGGCCCGCGAGCGCGTCTTTGCGCAGTTCCCGGTGCTGGCCGAGCGGCGCCGACAGGCCGCCGGGCTGATGTCCGGCGGTGAGCAGCAGATGCTCGCGATGGGCCGCGCGCTGATGGCGGCGCCGCGGCTGCTGCTCCTCGACGAGCCCTCGCTGGGGCTCGCACCGCTGATGGTCCGGCGCATCGCGGAGATCATCCGTGAGATCAACGCCCAGGGGACCTCGATCCTCCTCGTCGAGCAGAACGCCGCGATGGCCCTTGAGCTGTCCGACCGCGCCTCGGTGCTGGACGTCGGCCAGGTGCGGCTGGAGGGGGCGTCGGCCGACCTCGCCGCGGCGGACGAGGTGCGACGGCTGTACCTGGGCGAGACGTACGAGACCGGCTGCGGCGCGCCCGACGCGGACGGCGACGCCTCGTACGCGACCGCCGCGAGCGCTCCGTCCGTGACGGGACCGGGACTGACCGAGCTTGGCAGGTGGAACGGATGAGCACAGGCACAACGCCCACGACCTCCCAGACCGTCACGGCCCCCCGACCGGACAGCGGACCTGACCCGGTCCCGGCCCTCGCGGTCGAGAACCTGACGGTGCGTTTCTCCGGCCTGGTCGCCCTCGACGACCTGTCCTTCACGGTCGCGCCCGGCACGATCCACGCACTCATCGGCCCCAACGGCGCCGGCAAGTCGACCTGCTTCAACGTCATCTCGGGCGTCTACCGCGCCACCGCCGGAGCCGTCCGGTACGCGGGCAAGGACCTCACCCGCCTCGCACCGCACCGCATCGCTCACCTCGGTGTGGCCCGCAGCTTCCAGAACATCGTGCTCACCCACGGGACCGTCGCCGACAACCTCATGCTCGGCCGGCACCGGTTGACCCGGGCAGGCTTCACGGCGAGCGCGCTGCGGCTGCCCCATACGGTGCGCGAGCAGCGTCGCCACCGGGAGCGCGCGGCCGAGATCGCCGACTTCCTGGGCCTCGGCCCGGCGTTCGACAAGCCGGTCGGCGGGCTCGCGTACGGCGACCGCAAGCGGGTGGAGATGGCGCGTGCGCTCTGTATGGAGCCCAGACTGCTGCTGCTCGACGAGCCAGTCGCCGGCATGCACCCCACCGAGCGCTCGGCGATGGCCGAGACGATCGCCCGGGTGCGTGACGCCCTGAACATCTCGATCCTCATCGTCGAGCACGACATGGGGTTGATCATGCGGATCGCGGACTCGGTGACCGTGCTCGACTTCGGCCGCCTCATCGCGAACGGGCCGCCCGAGCAGATCCAGAACCACCCGGCGGTCATCAGCGCGTATCTCGGCACTGCGGTCCAGGACACCGAGCCGAAACCGGAAGCCGAGCCGAAACCGGAAACCGCCGTGGATACGGACGCGGGCACGGGCACGGGCACCGGCACCGGCACCGGCACCGGCACGGACACCGCCGAGGCCACTGCTTCGGTCACCGCCCCGGACACCGAGCGCGACTCGGAGGAAGCATCATGATCAAGCTCACCGAAACCGTCCTCAACGGCCTGGCGCTCGGCTCCGTCTACGCGCTGATAGCCCTGGGGTTCGTCGTGATCTTCAAGGCGTCCGGCGTCATGAACTTCGCACACGGCTCCCTGCTGCTCTTCGGCGGCTACGTCACGGCCCGCCTCCACGACGCCATCGGCTTCGTCCCCGCCGTCCTCGCCGGCGCCGTGCTCGCCGCGGCTCTCGCCGGACTCGTCCAACTGCTGGCCGCCCGCGGCCTGCGCGGTACGGATATCCACACCCTGACCATCCTCACCATCGGCGTGGACGTTCTGCTCAGCACCGAACTCAACCGGCAGGTCGGCGCGGGATACCTCACCATGGGCGACCCCTGGGGCGCCGAAGTGACCCGGCTCGGCAGCGTCACCGTCGCCGACGCGCGGATCGCGAGCATCGTCGTCGCGGTCATCGTCATCGGCTCGTTCTTCGCCGCCTTCCGCTGGTCCCGATGGGGGCTGTCCATGCGGTCCGCCGCCGCCGACCCGGAAGCCGCGGCCCTGATGGGGATACGGCTGGACCGCGTACGGCTCATCGCCTGGTGCGTCGCCGGGGCGCTGGCCGCGCTCGCCGCCGTGTTCCTCGCCGCGTTCCCCGCGCCCGGACTCGACCGTACGACCAGTCAGATCGCCCTGAGCGCCTTCCCCGCGGCGATCCTCGGCGGCATGGACTCGGCCGTCGGCGCACTCATCGGAAGTCTGGTGATCGGCCTGACCGCGGCCATGGCCGCCGGCTACCAGAACGAACTGAGCGTCCTCGGCGCCGGTTTCTCCGATGTGGCCCCCTACCTCGTGATGGTGCTCGTGCTCCTGGTCCGCCCCACCGGCCTCCTCGGATCGAAGGAGCTGACCCGTGTCTGACACCCGCGACACCACAGGCTCCCCTGACACCTCTGACACCACTGACACCGTCGGCACAGTGTCGGACCCCGCCCCCTCGCCCGCCGATTCCCCGTCCGTCCAGGCCCGGTGGTCCGGCAGGCTCGCCCTCCGCGGGCGGCGCGCGGCCACTCTGACCGCCGGCGTGCTGGTCCTGCTCGCCCTCCCCTTCTACGTCACCTCCTTCTGGCTCCAGACGGGCCTGTTCGCGATGGCCGCCGTCATCGGCGCCATCGGGCTGAACCTGCTCTCCGGAACGACGGGACAGCTCTCCCTCGGCCACGCCTTCTTCCTCGCCGTCGGCGCGTACGGCTATGTGTGGCTGGCGGCCGAGCCGTCCGGCACCGGTTCCAGCAGCCTGTACGGCCTCGGGCTCCCGCCGGTCCTCGCCTTCGTGCTTGCGAGCGTGCTCGCCGGCGCGGCGGGCGGCCTGTTCAGCCCCATCTCGGGCCGACTGCGCGGCATGTACCTGGGCATCGCCACCCTCGCCCTGGTCTTCCTCGGCCATCACATGATGCTCAACGCCCCGCACGTGACCGGCGGCTTCAACGGCCGTTCCGTACCGCCGCTGGCCATCCTCGGCTTCTCCTTCACCGACACCTCCCCCGACGGGCTCGCCGTCCTCGGCGTCCCCTTCGGCGGACTGGAGCGTCTGTGGTACGTCGGCCTGGCCCTGGTGGCCGTGGCCTGGCTCGCCGCCCGGAACATCCTGCGTGGACGCCCCGGCCGGGCCCTCGGCGCCGTACGCGACAGCGAGGTCGCCGCCGCCGTGATGGGAGTCCATCTCACCCGCTACCGCGCCTCCGCTTTCATCGTCTCCTCGATGTACGCGGGTGCCGCGGGCGCCCTGCTGGCCCTGGTGTTCAAGCGCGTCGTTCCCGATCACTTCGGCCTGCTGCTGTCCATCGACTACCTCGCGATGATCGTCATCGGCGGCCTCGGCTCGGTGGGCGGCGCGGCCTGCGGCGCGGTCTTCGTCGCCCTGATCCCCCACCTGCTCACCAAGTACGCCGACGACCTGCCCCTGCTCACCGCTCCCGGCACCACAGGTTCCGGCGTGTCCCCGGGCGACGCGGCCCGCTACCTCTACGGCACCGCGATCGTCCTCGTTCTGATCTTCGCCCCCGGCGGCCTGGCCGGACTGGCTCACAGACGGCCGCGCCGCAAGGGCGACGGCTCCCCCCGCACCCGGCGTTTCCCTCTGCGCACCCGCACCGCCCCGAAGGAGCACACCCTGTGAGAAGCACCCGACTTGCCCCGGCAGCAGCCGTCATCACCGCACTCGCCCTGAGCGCCACGGCCTGCAGCACCAAGAGCGGTGCCGACGCGAACGGCGCCGGCAGCGACGGCGTCCAGACCGGCCCCGGCGTGACGGAGAAGACCATCACCCTGGGCGCGTTGACCGACCTCACCGGCCCGTATGCCTCGCTCGGCAAGAGCATCGTCAACGCCCAGCAGTTGTACGCCGACCAGCTCAACGCCTCCGGCGGCATCTGCGGCCGGACCGTCAGGATCACCGTCAAGGACCACGGCTACGACGTCCAGAAGGCGGTGTCCGCGTTCACCGAGACCGAGCCGAACGTAGCCGCCGTGTCCCAGATGGTCGGCTCCCCGGTGGTCTCCTCGCTGTCGCAGGAGCTCGAGTCCAGGCACCTGCTCACGTTCCCGATGGCCTGGGCCTCCACCCTGCTGGGCCGCGAATACGTCCAGGTGGTCGGCTCCACCTACGACATCGACATGATCAATGGCGTCGACCACGTCGTCCGTACGGCCAAGTTGAAAGCGGGCGACAAGATCGGCCACGTCTACTTCGAGGGCGAGTACGGCGAGAACGCGCTCGCCGGTGCCACCCACGCGGCGAAGAAGGCGAAGCTGACCGTCGTCGGGCAGAAGATCAAGCCCACCGACCAGGACCTGACCGCCCAGGTCACCGCGCTCAAGCAGGCCCGCGTCAAGGCGATCCTGATCAGCGCCGGTCCGCGTCAGACGGCCGCCCTGGTCGGCACCGCCGCCGCCGCGGGCTTCGACGTCCCGGTTCTCACCAGCTCGCCGGGCTTCGCCCCGCAGCTGCTGGCGACCCCGGTCGGACCCGCCCTGGAGAAGATGCTCCAGGTGGTGAGCCCCGCCCCGGCGTTCAGCGCCGACAACCCCGCGATGCAGAAGCTCGCCAAGGACTACAAGGCGAAGTACCCGAAGGACCCGCTCGACCCGGGTGTGGTCAGCGGCTGGAACGCGATCAGCGTCCTCGGCGAGGACCTCAAGGCGGCCTGCAAGGCGAAGGACCTGACGCGCGAGGGCATAGCCGCTGCCCACCGCAAGCAGTCCCGGCTCACCGTGCTCGGCGTGCCGCTGGACTTCTCGGACCGCACCAAGCCGGCGACGTACCAGAGCTTCATCCACAAGCCGGCGAAGACGGCCACCGGCGGCCTCGTGAACGTCGAACGGGCCCACGAGGTGCCCGCGGCGCGGACCTACACCCTGCCCAAGACCTGAACCGGCCCGACCCGAGGGCACGGCCACGGACCTGTCCGGGCTGAGCAGGAGGAACTCGTGGGCCGGGAGCGGGCACTGGCCCGGCTGCACGCGGAGGCGGCTGCCGGGGCAGGCCCGCGGGCCGGACGGTGCTGCGAGCGCCAAACCGAGCGAAAGGCATGGACGAGAAGGCTCTGCCCGGACAGTGCCGGAGGGTTTCCGACGTAGTCCGCTCGCCCGACGAGCCGCTCATCCCCAGGGCGTGCGCCGACTGCTCGGGAGCAGTGCGCAAACCGCGGTTCCGGGCCGGCGCAGCGCAAGGGCGCGGCGAGGCCTCGGATCCGCATCGTCCGGGACGACGGCCACCCGCCGGGCGCCGACGTCTGACCGCAACGGCGAACCGACCGCGCGAAGACCGCCCGGGTGGCCCGTGCGGTCTTCGGCATGCTCGTCAAGGGGTGCGGTCGCTCGCCCTCCGGGGCGCCGCCACCCGGCGTCGGCACTGACCGGGCGGGGCGAAAAGCGCAACTAATCGCAAAAGTGTACGTTTGCACTTTTGCCGACTCCGAATGAGTTCTACTCTCATGTACAGATGGCGGGCGGACGGCCGGCCAGTCGACCACCGCCGCCTGTAACGAGCGGAGGCGGAGATGAAAGCGTCGATACGGCGGTCCGCGATCTTCGCAAGCGCGGCTGCTCTTGTGATAGCCGTCTGCGGTGCGACGGGCACTGCCCAGGCCGAGCCGGGTGACGGCGAGCTCCAGTTCGGCTACGTCCTGCCGGAGACGGGACAGTTGGCCTACCTCGGCCCACCCCAGATCGAGTCGTTGAAGTTCGCGATACAGAAGATCAATGACGCCGGCGGGGTCCTGGGCAAGTCGGTGCCGACTGTGGTCTCCAGTGACGAGGCGGGCCAGGAGGCCGTTGCCGCGCAGTCGGCTGACCGGGTCCTCGCGGCAGGTGTGGACGCGATCGTCGGCGCCGCGGCTTCCGGAATGTCGCTGGCGTTCATCGACCGGGTGACCGGAGCAGGCGTCGTGCAGTGCTCGGGGTCGAACACCGCTCCCACCTTCACCGACTACGAGGACGACGGCTTCTACTTCCGTACCGTCCCGAGCGACGCACTGCAGGGGCCCATCCTCGCGGATGTCGTCCGCGAGGACGGCCACAATCGGGTGGCCCTGGTCGCACGGGCGGACGACTACGGTCGCGGCCTGATGGAGGCCACCCGGAAGACGCTGGAGGACCGCGGAGCCACCGTGACCCTCGCCGAGACCTACGACCCGAAGGCGACCAACTTCGACCAGGTCGTTCAGCAGATGGAGAACTCCAGGCCGGACGCCGCCGTGGTGATCGCGTTCGAGGAAGGCACCCAGATCCTGCAGGGCATGATCGAGTCCGGACTCGGGCCCGACCGGATCGGTGTCTACGGCGCCGACGGACTGCGCAGTGAGGAACTGCCCTCGCTGGTCGCCCCGGGCCAGCCCGAGAAGCTCTCCGGGATGAAGGGGACGGCACCGGCGTCGGCGTCGAACGAGCAGTATGTGAAGGACCTCAAGGAGTTCGCGCCGGATCTGAAGGAGCTGCAGTTCGCACCGCAGGTGTTCGACTGCGTGACGACGATCGCGCTCGCCGCCGAGAAGGCGGGGTCCGACGACCCGGGCGAGTACGTGACGGAGATGAACGGGATCACCAAGGACGGCGAGAAGTGCAACTCGTTCGCCGCCTGCAAGGAGCTGCTCGCCGACGGCAGGGACATCGATTACAACGGCGTGAGCGGGCCGCTCGACTTCACCGACCAGGGCGAGCCCGGCCAGGCGTCGATCGAGGTGTACGGCTACGACGACGAGGGAAAGTTGCAGACCCTGCGCACCGAGACCAGCAAGGCCGAGGAGTGACCGGGCGGACTGACAGCGGGAGTCAACGGACACGGGCGAGCGTGCCGAGGTAGAGCTCGATCACCTTCTCGTCGTGCAGCAGGGCCGTGCCCGTGCCCGTGTACGCGTTGCGGCCCTGGTCGAGGACGTAGCCGCGGTCGCAGAACTGCAGGCACCTGCGGGCGTTCTGCTCGACCATGAGCACGGCTACGCCCGCGCTGTTGATCATTCTGCACCGGTCGAAGACGTGGTCCTGATGGAGCGGTGACAGGCCGGCCGACGGCTCGTCGAGCAGCAGCAGTTGCGGCTCCATCATCAAGGCGCGGGCCATCGCGAGCATCTGGCGTTCGCCGCCGGACATCGCGCCGGCCCTCTGCTTGCGGCGGTCGGCCAGAACGGGGAAGAGCTCCTCGACGGCCGCGACCCGCCGCGCGTGGTCTTTGGGCCGCAGATACATGCCCATCCGCAAGTTCTCCTCGACGGTCAGCGTGGGGAACACGTTCTGCAACTGCGGTACGTAGCCCACGCCCCGCCGGACCAGTTCGTGCGCGGGCCGGCCGGTCACGTCCTCGCCGCGCAGCCGCACGGTCCCGCCGCGCACCTGCAGCAACCCGAAGATCGCCTTGACCAGCGTCGACTTGCCGGCGCCGTTGGGGCCGATCACGCCGACCACCTCGCCCGGTCGCACCTCGACGCTGCATCCACGCAGCACATCGACACCGCGGACGTAACCGGCGACGATGCCGTCGGCCGCCAGCACCGGTGCCTGCTCCTCAGGGGACATCGCTACCCCTCCTTGCCCTGGTCGTCGGTCGCCTCCGGCTCGTCGTGCCGCTTGCCCAAGTAGGCGTCCACGACGGCGGCGTTCCGGCCGATCGTGTGCGGCGGGCCCTCGGCCACAAGGCGGCCGTCGGCCATGACGGCCACCCAGTCGCTGATGCCCATGACCACGTCCATGTCGTGCTCGACGAAGCACACCGTCAGCCCCTCTTCGCGCAGCTGCGTGATGTGTCCGAGCAGCGACTGGGTCAGCGCGGGGTTCACCCCGGCCATCGGCTCGTCGAGCAGGAGCATGACCGGCCGGGTCATCAGCGCGCGGGCCAGTTCCAGCAGTTTGCGCTGGCCGCCGGAGAGCGTGCCGGCATGGTCGTCGCGCAGGGGCCCGAGCCGGAACCGGTCCAGCAGTTCGTCGGCCCGGCGCTCGAACTCCCGCTCCTGCCCGCGCCACAGCGGTCGCAGCAGCGCCGGCAACACCCGCTCGCCGCGATGTCCGGGTGCGGCGAGCAGCAGGTTCTCCAGCACCGTGAGCCGGGCGACCGCCCTGGAGAGCTGGAACGTACGGACCATTCCGCGCCGTGCCACCCGGTGCGCCGGGGCACCGGTGAGCGGCTGTCCGTCGAACGACCAACGGCCGCCGTCGGCCCGGTCGAACCCGCTCACCACGTTGAACAACGTGGTCTTGCCGGCGCCGTTGGGCCCGATGAGCGCCGTGATGGCCCCGCGCTGCAGCTCCAGGTGCTCGACCCGCACGGCGACGAGGCCGCCGAAGGTGCGGGTCACCTGGTCCAGGATCAGCAGGGGATCGGGCTTGCGCACGCCCGGCTCGGGATCGATCGCGAAGGGTCGGCCCGGTTGGGACACGACAGGGTCAGCGGCCACTGAGCAGCATCTCCTTCCGGCTGCCGAGGATGCCCTGTGGCCGGAACGTGACCAGCAGGATCAGGGCGACCCCGACCAGGGCGAAGCGCACCGCGCCGACCTCCGACGTGCTGATGAGGTCCGGCGAGATGTACTCGGCGTCGATGGCCTGGCGCAGCGCGCTGTCGAGGAAGCTGAGGACGAACCAGAACAGGATCGAGCCGACGACCGGCCCGAGGATGCGCCCGGCGCCTCCCAGCACGAGCAGCGTGTACAGGAAGAAGGTGACGCCCGGATCGTAGTTGTCCGGGTTCACGGACTGCACCTGGATCGCCTGCATCATGCCCGCGACCGCCCCGATGACGCCACCGAGCACGAGGCTCTGCATCTTGTACGCGTAGACATTCTTGCCGAGGCTGCGCGCGGCGACCTCGTCATCACGGATCGACCGGATGACACGGCCCCAGGGGCTGTGGATCAGCAGGGCCAGCAGACCTCCGACCACGAGCACCAGCGCCCATCCGACGATCATCACCCAGAGATCGCGGGAGCTGAACCTCACGAGCCACACGCCGTAGGTGCCGGGCTCGATGGGGCTGAGTTCGTAGAAGTCGTTCGCGAATCTCTGCAGCCCGAACACCCCACCGGTGACCGGCTCGGCCCAGCTGGAGCGGTAGAACAGCCGTAGCGTCTCCCCCGCCGCGATCGTGGTGATCGCGAGGTAATCGGCGCGCAGCCGCAGGGTGGGCAGGCCGAGGAGCAGGGCCAGCACGACCGCGCACGCGATTCCGCCCAGGACGCCGAGCCACATCGGGCCGCCGTACGTCGACACCGTGATGGCGAGTCCGTAACCGCCGACCAACATGAATCCGACCTGGCCGAAGTTCAGCAGCCCCGTGTAACCGAAGTGCAGGTTCAGCCCCATCGCGGCAAGGGCGTAGACGGCGGCGATGGGGCCGATTCCGGAGCGGAGTGCGTCGGAGACGATGGCCGAGAAGTCCATGGCGCGCTCCTCACCCGACACGTTCGGCCTGGCCGAGGATGCCCTGCGGCCGGACGAGGAGAACGAGGATGAGGACGAGCAGCGCCCAGGCGTACTGCAGGTCGACCGGGAACCACAGGGTGGACATCTGGGCGACGATGCCGATGACGAGGCTGCCGGCCATCGCACCGTAGGCGGAGCCGAGGCCGCCCAGGATGATCCCCGCGAACATGAGCAGCAGGAGTTTGAAGCCCATGTCCCAGGTGACGATCTCCACGAGGCCGAAGAAGACGCCACCGAGTGCGGCCAGTCCGCCGGCGAGCATCCACACGAACAGCACGACCCGCTGCACGTCGATGCCTGAGGCCTCCGCGAGGTCACGGTTGGCGGAGACGGCCCGGACGGCCGTGCCGATCCGCGTCTTCTGCAGGAGCGCGGCGATGCCGAGCAGCACCAGCACGGCGAGCAGGGTGACCGTGAGGTCCCGTGGGGTGATGCCGGCCGGGCCCAGGTCGATCGTGCTCTGGATGTCGTACTGCGCGTAGGAGGCGGGGCGGGTTCCGTACAGCACGAGGACGACGTGGCGCAGCAGTAGCGAGAGCCCGATGGTGACGATGAACATGTTGATCAGCCCGGTGCCCCGTGCCCGCAGCGGGCGCCAGATGCCGCGATCGACCGCTCCGCCCAGTAGGGCGCCGACGACCACCGCGGCGAGGGCGGCGGGAATCAGGTGCCAGCCCGGCCCGGCCGCGGAGGCGTTGAGGAAGAAGGCGAAGGTGGCGCCGATCGTGACGAACTCACCGTGCGCGAAGTTGATCAGGTGGATGGTGCCGAAGATCAGCGAGAGCCCGACCGATGTGATCGCGATGATCACTCCGAACTGGATACCGTCGATCAGCGCCTGCAGAGCGCGCGCGGCGAACGTGGGGCCGCGCGGGACTTCCTCACCCTGTGCCCGCGCGGAGATCGCGGGCACCGTTACGAGGACCAGGGCGAGGGCCGGTACGAGCATCCGCTGACAGCGCACGATGGTTCCGGTACGTCACGAACGTCCCTTATGGGGTCAGTGTAAGCGCAGGTCGGGGCGGTGACATGGGCCGCGCTCCTCCCGCTTCGGCCCGCTGATCGCAGCGGAGGCCAACCGGTGGCGATCCGCTCGGCACTCCCCACCACGTCGGTGCCGTCGTGCCCGCGCACTCCGCTGTACTCGCGGAGCAGGAACGCAAGATCCACGGGAAGCGGCTGCCCGAGCACACCTTCGGCCTCGGCCAATGCTTCGCTGGTCGCCTGCTCAGCAAGCTCCGCGTCCGCCCTCACTTGCGACCGGCGATACGACATGAACGCCAGTCACGTTCGCCATCAGAGCCCGACCGCCTGCGCGCGGGTGCGAACCATGCGCGGGATGGGCCCGGACCGAGCGGTCCGGGCCCATCGTGGGTGACGTCTACCGTTCTGGATCGAGTCGGTCGTGTCCCGGGGAACGGATCAGCGCATCGCGTGCACCTTGCCGTGGGGGCGCCCTGCGTGGACGCGGCTGCGCATTCGCCGCGGCGGGGGTCTTGGCCGTCCGTGATTCAGGACTGGTGTCCGATGCCGTCGCCACAATCACCGGCCCGACTGGCCCCGGGACAGGAGGCCGGCAGTCCCATCTCGGGCCGTGAGCAGACAGCCAGGGGTGAGGGGCAGGGATCGCGTCTACTGCCGGCCCACGGCTCGACGGTCAGGGCCCGGCCCAGTGTCGGCGGGCCCAGGGCCGCATGCCACGCGGGCCGGGCTGCCGCTACCTCCTGGGCCGGCATGGGGGTCAGTGGTGGTCGTGCTTCCTGTCGACTGCCCGGAAGCTGCCGACGAGTGCGAACGGCACCACAGTCCCGTCGAAAACGACAGTTCCGGGGATTGCGCTGCTGGAGTCTCCGCGCCCGATGGTCGCAATTGCTGCACCGTTGTCGCAGGTAATCCCTGTGAAGAATTCGATCCTCTTGTCAGTTTCGTTCCGGACATTGAAGCTGGTTGCCGGACTGCTGATTACAGCGATGCACTCACCCCCCTTGACCGAATACGTCCGCTCGTTGACGTAGACCCGTTCGCGATCGTCATCGTCCCTCCAGTCGCCGTGATTCGACCGCCCGTCCCCGCCCCTCTGCCCGTCCCCGCCCGTCTGCCCGTTCCCGCCCGTCTGGCCGTTCCCGCCCACGTCCCCTCCCTGAGGCAAGGAGGCAGCGGCCTCCTGTACCGACGCGGCGGACTCCGGAACTGAATTCGAAGCCGAGGCATAGTTCACGGTGGTTGCAGCGACGACGGTGATGCCCACCGACAATGCGATCCCGACCACGGTACGCGTACGCATTCCGCTTCTCCCTCTCGCAGGCATGATGCTTTCTCCATCTCTCAGGGATGCCAGCCGACCCGGCCGCCTACGAAAGAACCTACTCACGGCGAATTCTGTCGCCACTTCAGAAATCCATGACGGACACCAGAACGGGGCCGATCGGGCGTTCAAGAACCCTGTACGAGACATGTGACGGATCATCAAAAAGTGGCAGCAGAAGCGACTTGGCCACAACGATGGGCCATACGGGGGATCTCACTGACACCCCGTCACACTTCTGCGCGCGTGTCGGGCATTGACAATGCACCGCACGACGACTAGGGCACCGCTCCCGGACATCTGTATCTGCCCTGATCAGCGCCTCACAGCAGGAACTCTAGCGGGCACACACAGCCACCACGGACAGACTTGCCGACACCACCGCACGAAGGCCGGATCACGCGCCGTCCAGGGGCAGCCGCCGCAATCCCGCAAGGAGACCTGCCAGAGACCAGGACCATGACACCCCAGCCAGCCGACGACCAGTCAGAACCCGCGGCCACCACCGGAGCGGGGCGTCATCACCCAGGCCCGACAATCCGCGCTGCCGAAACCCGAGCCCAGCCCTGGTCCAGGACAGCCCACCGCACGACACGCGCCCCCGGCGCGGGAAACGCGACGGACGCCAACGCCTCTGACGTATCCGCCGCGGGCGCCCTGACCACTCGCGGCCCAGGTCCCGATCCAGGCATTGCCGCTGCCGCCGGTCGCACACGCGGTCTCCGCAGCCGACAGCGGCCTCCGCACCAGCCACCGGCACGCAGCCGTGACCGTGCCCACCCAGCCCCAGCCGTGGCGGCGACCCACCCCGTCCTCGCTCCACCCGCAGCCGTCGAGGACGGCACCGCGTACCGCCGCAATCGACCTTGTCAATTTCGGACCGAGCAGTCCAGGATCCGCCCGTCCACCGTCCCCACGACCAGGCGCTGTTGCTCCGCGCGGTACGCGGCGGACACCGGCGTGACCGGGTGGCCGTGCGCGCGCAGGGTGTGCCGGGCTCGCACCTCTCCTGTGGCCGCGTCCAAGGTCTCCACCTCGCCGGTGAGATACACGACGTACATCCTCCGCTCGTCGCCGTCGAGATCGGCAAGCGGTTTGTCGGTGTCGTACACCCAGCGCGCCTCTCCGTCCGGCAGCCGGCGGCTCACGACGTACGTGCCCTCGCGGGCGTCCGTGTAGGTGGCGCCCCGTTCATACGACCGGCCCGCGTGGACGAGGGTGTCCGTCAGCTCGACGGCAGGGCCGTACCAAGGCTGGCGTGGCAACGCCGGGTCCCAGCGCAAGGGGAAGAGGGCGCGCAGGGTGGCGGGGCCGTGGGCGCCCGGAGGATCGATCACGTGGATCCACGGCGCGTCGTCCTCCGGGCCCGGGCCGTCCACATACAGCAGACGGGCGCTGTGTCTGACGCGCAGCGCCGGGGAGTTGGAGCGGCTGGGGGCGAGGCCGAGGCGTGCCGCCTCCCGGTGCGTGGGGTCGAGCAGCAGCGCGGCGGGTGCGTCGCGCCCTTGCGGGCGCAAGGCGAGCCAGCCTTCGTCCGCGGCGCACAGTGCGGGGGCCGACGGCACCTCGACGCAGTCCAACGCACCGCCGTCGGCCGTCGATATCCGCCGAACGGTCACCGCGCGGTCGTCCCGTCGACCCGTCACCTCGTCGCGCCGGTAGCCCCGGTACGTCACCCACGCCGACTCGCCGTCAGGGGCCGCCTCGACCCGTACGCTTCCCTCACCGTCCGCGGGAAGGGCCCACGCCGGCGCGCCTGCCGAATCCCAGCATTCAAGGTCCGTGTGGCGCCCGGTGGCCAGTACCCGGCCGTCGGCCAGCAACGCCAGGTCCCGCACCTCCGCCCGCCGCCGCCACCGGCCGTCCGTCAGCCGCGCGAGGGCATCCTCTGCACGGGGGTCGTAAAGGAGCCCGCTCTCGACCATCGGATGGCGTGCGTCGTCGGGGTCGACCAGACCGGCCGGAGCAGACAGCCAGTCGTCCACCGCGACGGCCAGCTCGAAGCTTTTGTGGAAGCCGCCGTCCTTGTCCTCGGGGGAGAGCAGCATCGCGAGCCTGCCGTCCTCCAGCCAGCGCAGGTGGCGCACTTGGCGGCTCTTGCTGAGCAGGTTCGTCACGCACCCGGTCTCCAGGTGCAGCAGGAGCAGCTCTCCCTGGAAGTCCCAAGAGCCGTCGTAGCGGCCGGTGCCGATGGCGACGAGCGGCAGCTCGGGGTGAGGTTCGATGGCGCACACGGAGTAGCGGGAGGCGACGACGTGGCGCGGACGGAGGGGGCCGGCCTCGTACACGCCGATCCGGTGGCCGAGCCAGTCGCCCGTACCGCGCCACATGACGTGCCCGAGGTTACCGGCCGCGATGACGCAGCCGTGCCGCTCGTCGGTCACCGCCCACACGGGCCGGCCGATCTCGGCGAGCGGCTGGTCCCCCAGTATCCGGCGGACGGTCAGCTCATCCTGCACGACCCTCTCCCCCCAAGGTGGCGCACAGTCTGCCAGGCCCGGCGCTTCCCTGCGATCTTCCGACGAAATCGACTCATCCGTGTACGTGATCGGGAAAGACTGCTTCGCTCCGGTACCCGCGTCCGCGGCCTCGCGCCGAGCTGGCGGTTTCGACGACGCCCGGTCCTGCCCCCGCCGGTCCCGCCCCACCCCCGCCTGCCGTGCCGGAGCCGTCGAGGCAGGTACGTCGGACCGCGCGCGTTCTGCACGCCTCACCCGGCGCTCCTTTTCCTCCCCACCAGGACACGGTGACGTATTTGACCGCCTTGGTTGCCTCATAGACGAGTACCTCCCCCTGGCCTCGCAACGTCGTTTTCGAAGGCGGCGCGGTCTCAACTCACAGGCGCAGGCCGCGCGAGTGGGCCGTGGCGTCGTTTGCGGGCACGCGGCGCCGGTGCGGTGCTCCGCTCCCCCTGTCAGTGCCAGTCGCTGATCCGGACGTCGTCGGGCGCCGGCCTGCCATGCCCGGATTCCACGTACTCCTTGAGGCTCATCAGGAAGATCGCCCACTTCGTGCTGCAGTGGTGCATGAACTCGACCGGCTCACGCCAGCCCTCGTGCCTGAACAGGACGATCGTGTAGTCCTCGCGACGGCTGATGCTCCAGTCGATCTCGGTGCCGATCCACTCCTCGGGGCCCTCCGTGACGCGCCACCGCACCCGGCCGGCCGGGTCGAGTTCCAGGATCTCCATGTCGAAGCCGCCGACGTCACCGAACCGGAACGCCAGCGTGCCGCCGACTTCGCTCTTGCCGGTGGTGTCGGTCGTCCACCAGCCGGCGATGCCCTCGGGCGTCGCGATGGCCCGGTAGACGTCGTCCAGCGGCGCGACGGCGCCGATCCGATGCAGGATGTCGACCATGGTCATGCTCCTTCGGTGTCGTTGCGGCTGCGTGCGATTGCCTCCGCGATGCTTTTGATCCGGTGCAGTCGGGCGTCCCAGGCGGCCCCGACCGTGGCCAGTTGCGCGGCGGCGCGGGCGAGTTGCGCCTGGTCGATCCGGTAGTGCCGCTCGCGGCCGGCCTGCTCCGCATGGATCAGGCCGACGCGGTCGAGAACGGCGAGGTGTTTCGACACGGCCTGTCGCGTGAGTGGGAGTCCCGCGCTCAGTGAGGTGGCCGTGCCGGTTCCCGACGCGAGGAGCAGATCTATGAGTGTGCGCCGGGTCGGGTCACCGATTGCCGACCACAACTCGTCGTCATCGGTGGTGCTCATGGGGTCGACACCAGCCGTGTGATGTACGCGCCCAGCCTGGGGATGTAGAGGTCCCAGCCACTCGTGTGATCGCGGTACTGCTCCTCGAGGACGGCGATCTCCCAGCCCATCTCGCGGAACCCGGTCTCGGTCATTCGCACCAGGGTCCCCTGTTCCGTCGCCACCAGATCGAAGGTGACCAGCAGCGAGTCCCCGTCGCGGTCAGCGCCGGAATAGCACCACCTGAAGGAGAACCGCGACGGCGGGTCGACCTCGACGACGGTGAGCGCGACCGTCATCGTCTCGCCGGTCGCGTCATCGCGCCAGAAGAGCTCGCCGGGCTCCCCTGCCACGGGTTCGAACCTGGCCTCGTCCGGCCACCACTCCCGCATGTGCTCCGGGCGGCTGATGACCTGGAAGACCACCTCGGGTGGGGCGTCGACGTGGATGTCGCGCTCGATGCTGCCGTACTCCATACTCCGACCCTTTCGCAACCTTTCGTTGCACGTCAGCATACGCCGCACGAGCGCCGATGCGCAACAAAAGGTTGCGGATCGCTGGGGGGATCGACCTCGGCTCTGACGGCGCACGAAGGGCAGCTGTGTCCGGTTCAGTGCATACGCCCCCGAGCTGGAGACGGCCGCGCCGGGACGCCGGCTTGCCATGGACCTGGTCAAAGGCGGGGTCGGTGCGCGAAGATCGCGCCCGCACCACACCACCACTTCCAAGCCATCCGCAACGGGAGGATGTACATGGCTCTCCGCACACCCCGCGGTCTGCTCGCCATAGCCACCGCCACCGTGGCTCTGATCGTCACGACCGGCTCGGCCTCCGCCACGGGAACCGTCGCCACCGTGGCCGGCCCGCAGGCCCGGGTCTTCATGGTCAACCCCGTTCAGTCCTCGGGCGATCAGACCCTCACCGACGGCAAGGACGCTGCCGCCGCAGTCCCCGCCACCGCCTACGCCACCGTCGAGCTGCGCAACCTGGACGGCAGCGGCGGACTCTCCGGCCGCTGGGCCTCGGTCCGCTCCGACACCGGCGCCTCCGCGCGGATCGCCGACGCCACCTCGTACGACCGGCACGACGACCAGTTCGAGCAGGTCATGGCGTACTTCTGGGTCAACGAGGCGCAGGAGTACCTGCAGGGCCTCGGCTTCGGCAGCGAGCTGCCCGGCGCCAACGACCGGGTGCAGCCGGTTCGCATCAACCAGTGGGGCGCCGACAACTCCTTCTTCACCGACAGGAAGGCCGAGATCCGCTTCGGCAAGGGCGGCGTGGACGATGCCGAGGACGCCGAGGTCGTCGTGCACGAGTACGGCCATGCCGTGCACCACGCCCAAGTGCCCGGCTTCGGCAGCTCCGTGGAGGCCGGCTCCATCGGCGAGGCCTTCGGTGACTACCTGGCCGTCGCCGTCGGCGAGCACGCCGCCGCACGGTACGGCTGGCCTTTGAAGGCCGACGTCGCCTGTGTCGCCGACTGGGACTCCGTCACGTATAGCGACGCCCCGCACTGTCTGCGCCGGATCGACTCCGACAAGACGTACGCGGACCGGGTCGGCGAGGTCCACGCGGACGGCGAGATCTGGTCTAGTGCGCTGCTCGACATCCGCACGGCCCTCGGCCCGCGCGTCGCCGACCGGATCATCGTCAACGCCCAATTCGGCTTCGCTCCCGACACCAGCTTCGCGGCTGCCGCGAACACGACGGTCGCGACGGCGCAGAAGATGTACGGCAAGGGCGCGGCGGACGCGGTCCGCGCCGCGTTCCAGGCCCGCGCGATCCCCGGCGTCATCTGACACACGGGCGTCATCTGACACGCGACGTCCCGGAGGCGGCCAGTTTGCTGCCTCCGGGACCCCAGCCGTCCTTGCCGTGGCCGACGACAGGGTCGTGGGCGTCGCAGCCTTCGAAGTCAGCGGCGGCAGAGTCGCGTACCTGTGTGGCATCGCCGCCGCGGCTCCAGGCTCCGACTCCAGCCACTGGGAGGTCGGCCGGCCTCCGCACTGGTCCGGCTCGGCCGGCACCCGCACGTCCCCGCCCGAGGCGAGGAGTCGTCGTGCCAGGCACCGGCCGACGATTCCGGTCGGGCTGGCGCCTCGTCCCTACGCGGGCTGACGGCGGTCAACAGGCAGATGCCCTCATTCACCGGCGCCTTCTGATTCTGCTCGAACCGGTCCACGGCAAGATTCTCCCGCGCGTCAGCGGAGATCTGGCACCTGGCCCGGGCAGGACGGCCTCTGCCGTTCCCTGGCCGCAGAGCCATGGCTGCGGATCGAGACGGGGAGGTCTACCGGATCGGGCTTGGCTACAACTGCTGTAGCTGCAGGCCCAGTAGAGCCGCCGACGCCGTCGAAACGCCTGACCAGCGGGCCCGCTGTTCTTGTGGGACCTGGATCAGTCCGGTTTCGGCAGACTCCCAGCACTATCAGTCCGGGTGCGCCGGTCCGCTCCGCTGCCGGCAGAACACGCACAACTGACCACGAGGGCGTCGTCAGTGGCCGACATCGTGGTCGCCCGCTTCGATGAGGCCGCTTTCGTAGGCGAAGATCACGATCTGGATCCGGTCGCGCAGGCCGAGTTTGGTGAGGATGCTCGACACGTGTGATTTGACCGTGGCGGCTCCGATGACGAGGTTCTCGGCGATCTCCGCGTTGCTCGCGCCGCGGGCCACGGCGGTCATGATCTCGCGTTCGCGGCCGGTGAGGCGTTCCAGGCGGGCCGCGGCGACCGTGTTGACGCGGCGCTGCGCGAACCGGTCGATGAACCGCCGGGTGATCGAGGGAGCCAGCAGCGTCCCGCCCTCGGCCACGGTGCGTACGGCGGTGGCCAACTGTTCGGGGGGAATGTCCTTGAGCACGAAGGCGCTGGCGCCGGAGCGCAACGCCTTGTAGACGTACTCGTCCGGGTCGAAGGTCGTCAGGATCAGTACCCGCGCTCCCCAATCGGCCTCCTCCAGGATCCGCGAGGTCGCTTCGAGGCCGTCCATTTCAGGCATGCGGATGTCCATGAGGATCACATCCGGGTGATGCCGGCGGGCCGCCTCGATCGCTTCGAGACCCGTGCCCGCCTCGGCCACGACCTCGATGTCGTGGTGGACCCGGAGAATCATGGTGAAGCCCCGGCGTACCAGCGCCTGATCGTCGGCGACGACGACGCGGATCGTCACGTCGGTTCTCCCTTGGTGGGCAAATGGGCGGTGAGCCGGAATCCTCCACCGGGGCGTGGCTGTGCGTCGAGGGTTCCGCCGAGCAGAAGGGCTCGTTCCCGCATGCCGACGATGCCGTGGCCCGGTCGGCTCTCGTGGATCGTCCCCTCGGGCCCGACGGCGGCGCCTCGGCCGTTGTCGAGCACCTCGATGGTGATGCCCTCGCTCTCCCCGCGCAGGTGCACTTCGGTGCGGGTGCCAGGTCCGCTGTGCTTCAGCACGTTGGTCAGGGCCTCCTGGACGATTCGGTACGCCGAGAGATCCAGGCGCGCCGGGATGGGACCCTGGACGTTGCCTGAGACCGAGACCTCCAGACCCGCCTCGCGGACCTCGGCCACAAGCCGGGGCAGATCGGCCAGGCCCGGCTGGGGCCCCAGGCCGTCGCGTCCGGCGTCCGGTCGCAACACTCCCAGCAGGTGCCGCAGTTCGTCCAGCGCCTGGCGTCCTGCTTCCTCTACCGCGGCCATTGCTTCGAGGGCACTCTGCAGATCCTCGGCCGCCACCATACGGGCCGCACCGGCCTGCACCGTCATCATGCTCACCCGGTGGGCGACCACGTCGTGCAGTTCACGGGCGATATGGGTGCGCTCCTCGGTCACGATCCGCCGTGCTTCGGCGGCCTGCTCCGTCAGGAGCCGGGCTGCACGCTCGGAACGTAGCCGAAGGCGCCGACCGAGGTACCAGGCCCCGGACATGACCAACGCGCCGAAGCCGATGTCCTCCCACTGGACGGAAAGGAGCACGCCGTCGATCGTGAGCGCGGCGATGGCCGCGACGACGCCGAGGGGGCCCCACCGGTTGTCCTCGGCGTGCCGCCCGACGCTGTACAGCGCGAGGATCACCATGCCGCCCAGGGTGGAGTGACTGCTTCCCAGGGTCACGGCCCACGCGACGAGGACCACGCACAGTACCGCCACCGGCCTGCTCCGACGCCGGTACATCGCCGCGCCGGCCACCAGGAAGAGCAGGAGTGCGGGATGGAGGATGCCCGAGACCGGGCGGACGGCCACCCCGTCCCCCGGAGCCTCCTCCAGGAGCGTCGTCGGCAGGAACAGCGCCGTCGCCAGGACGGCGTCGGCGCCGCGTGGCCAACGCGTGAACGGGCTGCGGAACCTGCCGGGCACGTTGCGGCCCGGCGTCTGGGTGTGCCGCGCCGTGCTGTTCATCGTCGCTCCATGAAGGGAGGTCCAGTGCCCTGGCGCGGGTGATGGGGAGCGCACCGGACAGGTCATCGTATTTCCAGCTCCGAGGCACCGTCACCCGTCTGCGGACGGATATGGCCCTCCGTCCCCGGGTGGATACACCGCTCCGTTCTTCCCGTCGACCGTGGGAGGGCCGGACCCCCCTGGCGGCGGGAGACGGGGCCGAGGCCGGCGCCCACGATGGAACCGCACAAGCCTCCTGCCCCCCGCGCGCCGAACGTGGTGCCGGTCGGCACCCGTCCACGCCCCGTGCCGCCGTCTGCGGCCTTCCCACGCCCGGTACCGCCGCTCGGCGGCCGCCCCACAGGAGCCCCATCCATGAACCGACTTACGCGCCGTATCGGCGACGCGAGCGCCCGCCGGCCGTGGGTGACCATCGCGGCCTGGGTGGCCGCACTGGCCCTCGTACTGCCTCTGGCCGCCGTGGCCGGCGGCTCGTTCGTCGACGATCTCGTCGCTCCCGGCAGCCAGAGTGAGGAGGCGATGGAACTGCTCGAAGAACGCTTCCCGGAAGCGTCCGGTGGCAACGCCATGGCGGTCTTCGCCACGCCGGAAGGAGAGCGGATCGACAGCCACCGGGCTGCGATCGAGGCTGCGGTCGCCAGGATCGCCGACGTGGAGCACGTCGCCACGGTCACCGATCCCTTCACCGCCGGGACCGTCTCGCCGGACCGACGGATCGGCTTCGCCCAAGTCGCCTTCGACGTACCGGCGATGGAGATGACTCCCGGGCACATCACGGCTTTGGGCCGCGCGATCGAACCCGTACGCGGGAACGGTGTCGTCGCCGAACTCGGCGGCGATGCCGTCTTCATCAAGGCCGAGACGCCGACATCCGGCGCGGAGGCGGCGGGCCTGCTGACCTCCCTGGTCATCCTGATCGTGGCATTCGGCACGATCGTTGCCGCGCTGGTCCCGATCGTGCTCGCCCTGGCCGCCGTCGCCGCCGGTCTGGGCAGCATCGCGCTGCTGGCTCATACGATGGACGTGTCCCCCGCGGCGCCCACGATCGGCGCGATGATCGGCCTGGGTGTCGGCATCGACTACGCCCTGTTCATCGTGGCGCGCTGCCGCGAGAACCGTACCGTCGGCCAGGACGGCTCCACCGCCCTGTCGAACGCCATGGCTTCGTCGGGCGCGGCCGTGCTGTTCGCCGGCGGCACGGTCGTCGTGGCGATGACCGCGCTCGCGGTGACCGGCCTGTCCTTTCTGACCTCGATCGGCCTGAGCACTTCGCTGGTCGTGTTGTTCGCCGTGGCGACCGCCCTGACGCTACTGCCGGCGCTGCTTGCCCTGCTGGGCGACCGTATCCACAACCAGCGGCGCCGACGCTTCCGAACGCGCCGTGTGAAGAAGCCCGAAGGACCTGAGACGACGGCATGGTGGCGGTTCGCGCACCACGTCTCCGGCCGGCCGTGGCCGTACCTGCTCGCCGCGTCAGCAGCGATGCTGGCACTGACGGTTCCGGCCCTCCGTATGGAAACGGGTTTTCCCGACGCGGGCAACGACGCGACCAGCACCACCCACCGCCGCGCCTACGACCTGTTGGCGGAGGGGTTCGGCCCGGGCTTCAACGCCCCGCTGCTGATCGTCGCAGACCTCCGCAGCCCCGGAGTGGCCGCCGAGAACATCCCCGAGCTGGCTCGGCGCCTTGCCGACGACCCCGGCATCGCGTCGGTCGGCGAGCCCCAATTCTCCGCGGCCAAGGACACGGTCGTGCTGCCCACGATCCCGACCACCGCACCCGCCGACGCAGCGACCTCGGAGACCCTCGCACGCGTCCGCGACCTCATCCCCGACAATGTCGCCGTGTCGGGCCTTACCGCGATGACCGACGACCTCACCCGCCAACTCGCCGACACGCTGCCGGTGTTCATCGCCGCGATCCTCGTGGTGTCGTTCCTGCTGCTGATGCTGGTGTTCCGCTCCATCGCGGTCCCGCTGAAGGCCACCGTCATGAATCTGCTGTCCATCGGCGCCGCGTACGGCGTCGTGGTAGCCGTCTTCCAATGGGGCTGGCTGAGCGGGCTGTTCAACCTGGAAGAGACTCTGCCGATAGCCTCGCCCCTGCCGACGATCTTCTTCGCAGTCCTCTTCGGCCTGTCCATGGACTACGAGGTGTTCCTGCTCTCGCGCGTCCGCGAAGAGTACGACGCCACGGGAGACACCATCGAGGCTGTGGCCCGCGGCATCTCGGTCACCGGTCGCGTGATCACTTCCGCGGCGCTGATCATGGCAGTGGTCTTCCTGAGCTTCGTGGCCAACCCCTCGCCCCTGGTCAAGATGATGGGCCTGGGTCTGGCGACCGCCATCGTGCTCGACGCAACAGTCGTCCGGATGGTGCTCGTCCCCGCGGTCATGGCCTTGCTGGGCCGCGCCGCCTGGTGGATACCCCGCCCACTCGACCTGCGCCTGCCCCGCATCGGCGTGGACAGCGCCACCGTCCCGCCTCCGCCCGAGCGAGAGCGCGAGCCCGCGCTCGGTGCTGCCGGCCAGGATCAGGTCCGGTGAGTACTGGGCGCTGGTGGGGCCGTGTGGTCGGAAGTGCTCCAGTTGGTTGCGGCCTCGCTTCCGTGGTGACTACGGCGCTCGATGTGGAGCGCTGACGGCAGGAGCTGTAGGCCAAGGGGCCATGGGCCGAGGGGCCATGGATCGACAGAAACTACCCGCAGAACCTCGGTTCTGGGCGTGCCGATTGCGGGCGCGCGGCCGGATCGGGCCTCCGACGTCCACTGGCGCATGGAGGCCAGACCCGCGCCGGTACCCGCCGTGTCTATCCGAGCGTGAGCATCGCCTCGGCGACCTCGCCGACCGCCGCATCGGGGATCGCTGTTGCGGCCTCATCGAGGACGAGCAGCCGTGCCCCGGAGATCTCGCGCGCGATCGCCTCGCCGTTGCCGACGGGGAAGAACCGGTCTCGGCGGCCGTGGACGACGAGTGTGGGGACCTCGATCTCGGGCAGACGCTCGCGCCAGCGGGGTCGGCAGTCGAGTCTGGAGAACACCATGCCCATCTGGTTGGCCATCTGGACCGGGGGTGCGGTGCCGGGAGTGCGGTCCCAGATGCGCGCAGCGACTGCGCGCGCTGCGTGGGGGTCGTCGCCGAGGATCTCCGCGCCTGCGGCGGCGAACTCCGCAACCGCCTCGCGGTCGGTCCAATCGGGCATCGGACGCGCGAACAGCCGGTGCATCGTCGCCTGGTCGTGGTCGGGGAGATCATCGTCGGGCGGGCCAGGGGCAACCGAGCGGGTGCCGACGAGGGTGAGCGCCGAGAACGCGCCTGGATGGTCGAGCACCGCCACCTGGGCGACCATCCCGCCGACGCCGATCCCCGCGAGGTGCGCAGGGCCCCCGCCGAGCGCGTCAGCAAGGGCCGCGGCGTCGGCGGCGAGGCTGCGCAAGGTGTAGGCGGGCGACTCCGGATCCGTCGTCGTCGACTCCCCGCTGTCGCGCAGGTCGTAGCGCACCACACGGCGCCCGCCGGCGGCGAGGCCCTCGCACAGCGCGTCGGGCCAGGAGAGCATCGTCGTCGCGCCCACGAGGAGGACGAGCGGCGCGGCGTCGTCACCGAACGACTCGGTGCCCAAGGCGATCCCATTGGCGTTGACTGTGGTCATCGGATCACCGGGAGTCGTCGCAGGTCAGGTGCGTCGCGGTCGCTGTCCGACACTGCCTCGGCTCGCTCGCGCGCCGCGGTGACTGCGTCAGGCAGACCGGTGTGACGAACATGGAGTCAAGGTCGGTTGTCCGCAACGACCCTGGCGGCGAGTTCGTCACGACGACGAACGCGGGCTTGCCGACCTCGCGGGCGCCGAAACCGGGCATGTCGTCCCAGCCGTTCTGCCCGTCTGCAACGTCAAAGACGCGGCGGCCGAGGACGACAGCCCCCGAGCGGACGCTGCCCTGGCGCAGTGCCCGGCGGTCGTCGAGGTCTTCGGAAAACGCCCACGTGTGCACGGCATCGCCACCGGTGCCCAGGTCGATGCCCGGGCTGGGGGCGGGCCCGGTGAAGCAGCCGGCATGAGAGACCGACGTGTCAGCGATGATTCTCGTCATGCCAGGGCAGACCTGATCCGCCGCCCAAACTCATCGCTTACGCATGAAGCCAGTGGCGTTTTCTCAGTGCTGATCATTTCCAGACGCCGTTGAGAACTAGGCCGTGTATCGAAAGTGGATCTTGGGCTGTGAATGATCACAGTTCATGGGTCGGGGTGATCTCACGGACGAGCAGTGGGCGGTGTTGGAGCCGTTGCTACCGAAGGGTATGAGGGCGGGGCGGCCGCCCGTCTGGTCCCGGCGGCAGTTGATCGACGGCATACGCTTCCGAGTTCGGACCGGGGTTCCGTGGCGGGACGTCCCCGTCGAGTACGGACCGTGGGGCCGGGTCTACGACATCTTCCGCAGGTGGCAGCGGAACGGAACCTGGCAGCAGATCCTTACCCGGCTCCAGTCCCTGGCCGACGCGAAGGGTGCGATCACGTGGGACCTGAGCGTCGACTCCACGGTCTGCCGCGCCCACCAGCACGCGGCCGGAGCCCGAAGGCAGGGTGGCCTGCAGAAGGAACCACCGGGCGGTGTCTTCGCCGAGCCCGGGGACCACGGACTGGGACGCTCACGCGGCGGGTTCACCACCAAGCTGCACCTCGCCGTCGAACAGGGCCAAAAGCCCATGTCGATCGTGATCACGGCCGGGCAACGCGGGGACTCGCCGCAGTTCGAACCCGTACTGGAGAAAGTCCGCGTGCCCCACATAGGGCCGGGCCGGCCACGTGTCCGTCCCCGTCGGGTCCGCGCCGACAAGGCGTACGCCTAGCGCAGAAACCGCGCTTACCTGCGGCGCCGCGGAATCCGCTGCACCATCCCCGACAAGGCCGACCAGGCACGCAACCGCCAGAAGCTCGGCTCCCGCGGCGGCCGACCACCACGTTTCGACCCGGCCGACAACCACAAGCGCCACGCGGTCGAGTGCGGCCTCAACCGCCTCAAGAGGCACCGCGCCGTCGCCACGCGCTACGACAAGCTGGCGGTCCGCTACGAGGCGACCGTCCTGACGCTGCTATCAACGAGTGGCTGTGATCGGCACCCGTCGCGCGACGGCCTCGAAGCAGGGCTGCGTGCCCTGAAGGCGGCCGCGGAAGCCGGTACCCAGGACCGCCGGAACCGACAGACCGGCGGCACCCCGCCGAACGGGCTGCTCATCCGGGGGGTTGTAGCGTGACCGGATGAGGAGCGACGTATATCGGGACGTGGGCGAGGCCGCCTGGTCGTGGGTGCTGGACCACGTGCGCGAGGCCGAGGGCCCATGGCTCGTGCAGGCGGTGGTGGAGGGCGGTCCGGAATCCGTGTCGCCGCCACAGGACCGCGATTCGCTGTACGCGGGGATCGCCGGCTTGGCCCCGGTGCTGGCCGAGATCGCGCAGTACCGGGAGCTGAGCGCGCGGGAAGCGGCACTGGCGACCGGCATCGTGACCAGGCTGTCGGCACAGGCCGGGCAGCGAACGGAACCCTCGCTGTACGACGGCCTCGCAGGCGACGCGACGGCGCTCAGACTGCTCGCCCCGGGCGAGGAAGCGGTGGCACTGCGGCGGCTGGCCGCCCTGGCGACCGGCGACGGATGGAAGACCACCCTCGATTTCGAACCGGGCTCCGACGCGCCCCTCACCGACGTCATCATGGGGACCGCGGGCGTCGTGATGACGGCGGTCTGGGCGAAGAGCGAGTTCGCAGAGGCGATCGCGACGACGGGAGGCGAGGCGCTCCTGCGGGCGGCGGACCGTACGGAAGCGGGCCTCGACTGGGGCATGACGCCGGGGAGGCCGTCGAGGGCACCGAACTACTCGCACGGAACCGCCGGCATCGCGGCCGCACTGGCGGTCGCGGGCACCGCCCTGGACCGTCAGGACTTCATCGAGGCCGCGGTGGAAGGCGCCCGGCACGTCCTCTCGGTGGGGTCCTTGGAGGACGCCGGTTTCGTCGTCCCGCACACGATCCCGCCGTCGAAACGGGAGGTGGAACCGGTGACGTACACGTGGTGCCACGGCCCGGCGGGCACCTCGCACCTGTTCACCGCACTGGCGCACGCAGGGGTCGCCGAGGTGGCGGGCCATGACGTCGACGAACTGCGGCACCGCTGTATGACCTCGATCCTCACCTCGGGCCTGCCGCAACGCCTCCGTCCCGGCTTCTGGGACAACGACAGCCGCTGCTGCGGAACGGCAGGCGTCGGAGACGTCCTGCTGGACGCCGCCCAGGACTGCCGGGCGCCGCAGCGGAGGCAGACCCTGCTGCGGGCCGCGCACCGGATGGGCGATGCGCTGGTCGACCGGGTCATCAGGGATGATGCGGGCGCCCGTTGGCGCTTTCTGGAACACCGCGAGGACCCGCCGCTGCTGCCGCCCCAGACGACGTGGATGCAGGGCGCGGCAGGCATCGCGGCCTACCTTCTGCGCCTCGCCCGGTACGGCGAGAGCGGCCCAGACGCCCCGGTCGTGGACCGCCCGGACCAGTGGTGGGCCGTGCCGGCGCACCTGCGGAGTACTCGCACGGACTCAGGAGCGAGTGGTGGCCTCATTCGAGACAAGTAATCCATAACGATCTCGGCCCAGGCCTTGTGCGATGCGTGGGCCGCCCTAGGCCAAGAGCGGAACGGTGCAGGACCGGGTCGAGTTCAGGGGCGACCGCTGTCGTGCGGAAGGCGCCCGATGCAGGCCACGGAAGGCAGCACCTCAACGGGGCCGAAGGCGTCGGCAGCCTGGTCCGGGTACTCGCGGGAGGGGGGAACCGCATGGACCGGCGTGGAGGGGAACGCACGTTCAGCCTGCCGCTGGAGACTCCTGACCTTCATGTCATTGACGGGCTTGCACGGGTAGCCCTCCAGCATCCCTCCGTAGGTCGAAGACATTCACAGCTCGGTGAGTTCGATCGAACGTCCAGGCGGGAGGGCTGTGTGACTCAGTGACATGCCGACACCCTATGTGCAAGATTCACTTCCGATACACGGCCTAGGGCGGCCTCTGATCAGGCTGTTGGTGGTGCGCGTGTCCGCGTGCAGGGTCTGTTCGGAGTGGCCCTTCGGACGCCGGACCGGGACGAGGATGCCGATCCACGCGCCGATGCAGCCCTTGTCGGTGAGGGTGGGCAGGCCGTCGGCGGCGGCCTTGTACAGCGCGGGCAATGCATGGATGCGGGCGGCGGTGATGTCGGGGGTGGAGCCGGGCTCGACGTCGGAGACCCGCAGCGATGTGCCGTCCAGGCGGACAGAAACTGCACGTTGCCGCCGAAGGCCTTGTGTTTCTGGCTGAACCACAGGTCGTTGCCGTTGTCGCTGACCCCGGCGACGCGGTCGGACTCGATCAGCGTGCCGTCGAGGCTCACGTGGGTCATGCCCTCGCGTTGGCAGCGGTCCAGGACCTGGTGCAGGCCCGGGGCCTGGTCGGCGAGGACGTCGATGCCTTCGTGCAGGTAGCGGTAGCCCGTGGCCTGGGAGAAGCCGGCGTCTCGGGCCAGGCAGTGTGCGCAGCCGCGTTCACGAAACCAGCGCAGGACCAACACGGCCTGGCGGAACGGGCCGAGTGCGCGACTGCCGCGCGGAGTGCCGATGCGCCGTCGGTGCGCGGCCGGCAGACGGGACAGGTACTCCACGACGTGGCGCGCAACGTCGAGCGCGGCAGCATGGATGACCAAGGCGAGGCCTCCGGCTCAGCGAACGATCTTGTGAGAGAGGCCTGTCTTACCAGCGGCTTCACGTCTGTTCGAGCCCGGGGGCCACACACTCGATCCACGCTGGACCGAGTGGCTCAAGCCTTCTCGGCGCGGATTGAGTAGGTGAGGGGGATGCGCGGAGCGCCCTCGGGAGGCCGGTAAATGTCGCCGTCGTGGCGCTCAAGCGACTGGCGTTGGAGGTAGAAGGTGTAGTCGTGCTCGTGAAGAAACTTGATCCGTAGCCCAGCTCCGGCGATCGCCGAGACAACGGTCGACAGACTGTGCCGCCACTCGACGGTCTCATTGTCCTCGGTCGTTGCCGCCTCATCGGCGTACGTACCGGGGCCTCCCGAGGCTTCCGGACCTTCATCGAAGTAGTCGTGTGTGACCGTGCCTCCGGTCTCGTCGTCGAGGACGAAGCTGAAGGGATGGAACTCCGCGAGGTACAGGTACCCAGCGGGAGCGAGCAGTTCAGCGACCACCGACGCCCAGCGGCTGATGTCGGGAAGCCAGTTCAGCGCCCCGAAACTGACGTAGACAATGTCGAAGGTCTCCCCCTCGACCGCCGAGGCCGCGTCGTAGACGTCCGCGGTCAGGAAGCGTGCGTCGATGCCGAGTTCTGTTGCGAGTCGTGAAGCCGCCTTGATCGCAGGTGGAGAGAAATCCAGCCCGGTGACCTGGGCTCCTCGTACCGCCCACGACAGCGTGTCCCGGCCGAAGTGGCACTGCAGATGGATCAGGCGCTTACCCCTGACATCCCCCACCTCGGCCGTCTCGAAGTCCTTCAGCGAATCGGGCCGGGCCCGGAACCCCTCCATGTCGTAGAAGTCCGCGCCCAGATGAATGGGCACCCGCTCATCCCAGTACGCCTTGTTCAACTCCCGCCAGCGCCCTGCCAGATCACCCATGAATCCGGACCATACACGGAGGCGGATAGGCCTCCTACGCTGTCGGACCCGCCAACCAACCAACGGCCACGAGCAGCTCGAACGGCTCCGAAATCCAACTCCGGATGCGCGTGTCGTGCCAGCTCCGCCAACGCACGGTTGATCTTCCGCGCCCGCTGGGCGGCACATGCGCCCGCTCTGCGACGACTGCCGCCGAGCTCAAGCAGCGATGACGCACCCTCCGCACGTCACACTCAGCCCCAACCGCATCGGCGGCCTCACCCGCGTCGCCGAGTTCTCAACGGAATCTGGAAGTGATCACCACTGAGGTCTTTCAGCGTTGCCGCTCCAGAGTGAGCACGGCCGCGGAGATTGACGACATTCGATTCGGACTGCACCGGGACTTGCGGAAGATCCGCCAGGACTTCAGTCGTGCGACGCCGCGTTCGACCGGTGCCCGTGCCGTGGCCAGCGCTCGGCTGATGGTTTGCTGGGTCGGGGTGAGGTCACGGCCCGGCGGGCGTCTGAGGGGTGTTGTCACCGATGGGCCGGCTCCCATGTAGGCGCGGTCGTCGAGGATCGGGACGCCCTGGCGTTCACAGATCCGGATGATCTGGTGGGCGCGGGCCGCAGTGAGATCGTGCGCGCGGCCGGGCATCGTCGGCGAGATCCACAGCAGCCGCCCGGCGGGGTCGGTCACCACCTGGACGTTCGCCCCGTGTCGGCGGTGCTTGTGGGAGTAGTCGGCCCGGCTGTCGCCGACCCGGTCGCACTCGGCAAGGGTGCCGTCGAGCAGGACGTAGTCCGGGTCCGTCTCGCGCAAAGCACGCAGCAGGCCGGGAGCCCGGTGGCGGGCAGGTCGACGACGGCTGTCGTGTAGGCGTGGGCGGTGCCGACGAAGATGCCGAACCCGGCAGCGAGCTGGGCGAGGGTGTCGTGCCGGCGCAGGTACACCAGGCCGACCAGGGCACGCTGCTGCGGTGGGAGCTTGCAGCGGCGGTCACCTTCGCGGGTGACGATGAGCATCGTGACCCACTCGACCAGGGCGTGAGGCAGGTCGAGTGCGGCAGAATACGGAACCAACGCGGCTCCTGTGCCTGTGGGTTGAGACTTCGAACACCTCCCTCAACGGCACGGGAGCCTCGTGCGTTTCGCATGGGCTCACTGACACCAAGTCGCTCCGACAATCGGTCGCCGACGCGGGCATGACGATCACCACGCGAGTGGTGAAGACTGGATAAATGCGACCTCACGCCCCTGGCGGACTCCTGTTCGTAGCGCTCGGTCTCATCCTTGTCGCCGCCGGCTACATCTGGAGGGGACGTGTCCTGCGCCCCCTCTCGGCGAAACGCGCCCAGGCAGCCGTGATCCGGGATCGTTCCAGAAACCTGCTGCGCTCTGCGGACATGGCAATCGCCGGAGCGCGTCGACGGGCCGCACACGGCGAACCGGCCATCGTCACGGTCGGAGACGTGACCAGGGTGGCGCGCCAGCACTACGGGTACCTCTTTGTGGAGCGCGAAGAAGCAGCTGCCGCCCTCCGCCAGCGCTTTGAGGCTGCCGACTGCCGGGTGGACTGCATGACCGACGCTTTCAACTGACTGCCTCCCCGGCAAGTGCTTGACGCCAGAGGCGCCGGAGCTGTCACCTGATAGGTGGTCACGCTGAGAATGCTCGCTGAGAAAACCTCAGTGGCAGGTGCGAAATCGACAGCGCGACGTGCGAGGCGGCACGTCAGACGTGCAACGACCGATCGCCCCAGCACTCCGGGCCAGAACCCGAGAGCCGTTTCATCGGCTCCTCCGGAGCGTCAACGGCCAGGAGACGCCGGGGACGTGGCGGACGGCCTTCGTCCGCGACACAAAACCAAAGGCGACCGCTCCGACAGCTCTATACGCCGGCATCGGAAATCGGCCACAGGGCATTGCAGTTGGCGGAAGGCAGATCAGGGCCCACGGCGAAGCAATGCGTTTCGGGTCTGGCCGGACGACGCTCGGTCAACCAGTCGTACTGGCAGCGGAAGCCGCGCGATCATGCCGGCTCCCGCTGCCTCCAAGCCCGACATCCATAGCGTGGAGTAACCGCCTGCGAGCGGTTGGAAGCACTTCTTCGCCCCCTGTACCTGCATGGAACGCACACACGCGGGGCAAGCGGATCCCCTGACATGGGGAGGATGCTGTGACCACCGTTGAGAAGACAGCCACACCGGAAGGCAACTACACCGCATGCTGCGCACAGCACGACAGCCCGAGTGCGGAGCCCGGCGGCGAAGCACCGGAAACAGCGCGTGAACGCGTTAACCGACGTTGGAACGAGATCCTGCAGGAGACGCGGGTCACCCAGACAGGTGTGCAGATCCTCTTCGGATTCCTGCTGAGTGTCGCTTTCACTCCCTTGTTCAGGGAGTTGGAGACGCTGGACCGGGCAATCTACGTCACCACCGTCGTACTCGGCGCGGCGGCTACCGGATCGCTCATAGCACCCGTCTCCATCCACCGCTTCCTGTCCGGACAACGCATGAAAGACGAAGTGGTGGAGGCCGCCGGCCGTCTGATGATGTGCGGCATGATCCTCCTCGCCCTGACCATCGGCTGCACACTCCTGCTGATACTCCGTTTCGTCGTTCCCGGCGTCCTCGCTGAAATACTCGCCGGCTCGGTCATGCTGTGGTTCGCCCTGTGCTGGTACGTACTACCCCTGTACCTACGACGCCGTGCCGACCAACGCCCCCACGGCGCTCGCGGTCCGGGGGGTGCTGAAGCGGTGAGCGGGAGTGGCCGGCCCGCAGCTGATGGCTCCGCGGTCGGAGGCGCTGAGGGCCCACCTCGCTGATGTTTTCCACGATGTTTCCCACGCGGAGTCCGCAGGACAGGATGAGGTGACCTGGGCGTCTCCGAGGGGGCAACAGAGGCATGCCGAAAAATGCGGTGGCGACGATCGCCTCCTGGTCGCCACCGCCAGGCCGCACACTCCCCCGACTTGGCTCCCGGCTCAACTTCTGCGCTGTACAGCGCACTTCATGCGCTGAGGCAGGGCGCCAGGGTCCATGATGCTCGACCCCAGCCGGAAGAAGTCCGACCAGAGCACAATTGACCACACGGTCATGCGGTCACTGCTATAAGAATCACCATGACCAGCCTGACAGTGGCCAGCAACGCAACCGACATAGCCGGTGCGGTGGGAACGATCGCCTCAGTGGTGGTGGGAGCCGCCGCGATCTACTGGGCTTATCGCGCGAACGTGCCGCGACGAAAGGCTGAGTACTCCGTCGAGATCACGCCGCTCATCAAGAGCACGGTCAGCGACGTCACCGTGTACCGGGGACAACAGCGCCTCGCACACCCGCATACCATGACCCTCACGCTGATCAACGTGGGTCACGGAGAATTCGAAGCGTCCCACTTCAATGACAGGCCCGTTGAGTTCGCACTCGGCTCCCGCATCGTCGCGAAACTGGCTGAGGAAACCGGGGGCGATCGAAGGGTCCCACCCGCAGACTTCAGCGACGACACCTTCTTTGTCCGACCTCACGTCATTCACAGGGGTCAAAAGATCACGTACAAGCTGCTCCTGGACGGCCCCCATCCTGCAGTGACGCCCCGCCACTCCTTGAGCGGCGACCTCCGTCCCGCCCCCTGGCCGACGAGGCTCGTCAAGCGCTGGCTGGTAGGGGTCTTTCTGCTGATCATCTGCGTAGGGGCGTTGGCGACATGGGCTGGAGCCAACGCAAAGGCCGAGGCAAGATCCGCTATCGAGGAGGTCGTGAGAGATGCATATGAGCGCGGGCGGCATGACGGTCAGCAACTATGCCGACGGCTGCCGGACCATTGCACGTCGAATCCAGCGCCGGATGCCGTCGGCAGGCTGCCCGCAGGCGTCGGCAGCCCGAGATAGGCAACGCTCCATGAGCGCGATGCATACGCGCGAAATCTTGACCTGAATGGCATTTAACTTTGAACCATGCTTTTTCAGTTTCACGCAGTCGCACGCCAGTTGCCGGACACTCCGAACAGGTGAAGGATGGCTAGCGGGACAATCCTGCGCAGATCACGAGTCCGCGATCACGTCAGGCCCCGAAGACACGATCATGGAGAGAGTGACAAATACCCTCCATCCGCATGTTGACCCAGGACGCGACAACAGAGCGGCGGCCAATGACGTCGGGCAGGGCGGTGCCCAGCACTCACGCGTCGACAACACGCTAATCAGGCTCGTCGCCGTGGCCGACAGTTGTCCTGCCCGCCTCCGGGCCCCAGGTGAGCAGGCCCGTCCGCCCAGGCGCCGTACCCGCCCCGCTCCCGATCAGTCACGCCCTGCTCTGCATATCGCCCGGGGGCGTGCAGATACTCCGGGCGTAGATCCCCGGGAACAACCGTTCCTCAGGGCGAACAGCCATCGGAGGCGACCATGACGAATTTGACTCCCGTCGACCACAAGGTCAAGCACAAGTCGACCATCCCCGCGAACTTCGGCACCGAGATCGAGCTTTTCGTGCGGGAATACAAGGACACCGGATCCGGGGGCACTCCCAAGCCGGTCCTCATGCTCCACGGCAGAAGCGTTCCGGCCCTGCCCGGCTGCGACCTCGTGCTCCCTGCAGACGGCAGTCCCCCGCAGCCGGACACCAGCCTCAGCTGGGCGCAGGCCCTGGCGGGCAAGGGCTACAACGTGTACATCATGGACCTCCAGGGGTCCGGGCTCTCCCCTCGCCCGGAAATGCACGACCCGTGCAACGCCAACCCGGCCCAGCGGAGTCTCCTGAAGACCTACCCGGGTACGGATGACTGCGACCCGACAGCGAACTACCCGTTCCAGCTCGGGAATTCCCAGAGCGAATGGGACGAGCTGGGCACAGTCGTCAAGTTCATCAGGAAGCGGTGCGCCAACGAGAAGGTCGCCTTCATCGGCTGGTCCGCCGCCTCGTTCGTCATGGGCCCGTACGCTCTGCGGAAGCCCGGGGATGTGGCGAGCATGTTCCTTCTCGCGCCCATGTTCCCCCCCCAACGGCCGATGGTCGACGAACATCGCAGACCCCTTCGCTCCGCCTCCCGGAACGCCCCTGCCCACGAAGCCCGAGTCAAAGCCGCCCGCGGTCTTCGGCTTCCCGATGAACCTGACCAGCAAGGCGGGCCTCCAAGCCGGCATCAGTGACAAGGAACTGGCCGACCATGTGTGGCAGGCCATCATGGACTGCGACAGCATCGGCCAGAAGTGGGGCGGCTCGCCCCCGGGGCCACCCGAGGGCGTCATGCGGTGGCGCAATTCCTACTGGTGGGGCTGGAACGAGAGCACCGTGCCGCACGAATCAACGCTCGGCAGCACCGTGCCGGTGTGCATCGTCTACGGGGACCAGGACAGAACGGCCAACACCCCGGAGGAGCTGGGGCCGGTACTGCATTTCTCCGTTCCGAAGCTCTACAAGGCCATCCCGAAGGCCGAGAAGTTGATGTTCCGTGTCGAGGGCTGGGACCACAACCCGGTCTGGGAACGCAAGGCCGCCAAGACCCTGCAGCACATGTCCTGGAAGTGGCTCAAGGACAAGAAGGTCTACGACGTCGAGAGCGGAAGCTGGTTCATGGACGCCGACGGCGTACTGACACAAGTGGATTGAGGCCAATACCGCAGGCGAACACGGACGCACCGGGGCCGGCCGACACCGGGCCCCGGCGCGCGCACGGGTCACTGGTAGCGGTCACCCCACTCCGGGGCTGCTTCCAGCGCTACGACGACTGCGGATGACCAGCCAGGCAACGGAACAGGTCGGCGAGGGCGATGCCGCGCTCTTCCCGACCACCGCCCTTGCCCTGAAGCAGCGCAACGACATGCTGCGCAATCTCAGCGCCATGCCCGCCGCAGCGGGGCCCCCTACCCATTGGGCCCTCACCTTGCCCGAGTTCATGCCCGTGAGGTGATCCCGGGCGCGGCGCCGCCGGGGCCGTATGCGCGTCGATGGCGGTGTCACATGTGGTCGGGGCGGCGGTCCGGACCCGGAACCGGGGACGGCGGGTGCGCTGGTCGCGCGCTCACACTCGGGCGGGCCTGAGGGCCTGAGGGCGTGAGCGAGGGGTGTGGGTGGGGGGTGGGTGCCGGGGCTAGGAAGCGAGGTCTGTGACCCCGGTGGACAGCTCCCGCCCGCCGGGTGAGCGGGGGGAGCGAGCCGGAGCCGTTGCCCTGTGGTGGATCGGTGTCCCCGAACCGGTCAGCGGGAGACCCGTTCCGCCTCTGCGGGTCGCGACGATCTCCGCCGCGATCGACAAGGCGGTCTCCTCGGGCGTACGGCCATTGAGGTCGAGCCCGATGGGTGACCTCAGCCGCGCCAACTCCTCTTCACTCAGGCCCACTTCGCGCAATCTGCGATCCCGGTCGGCGTGGGTACGGCGCGAGCCCATCGCGCCCACGAACGCGACCGGCAGCCGCAGCGCTACCTCCAGCAGGGGGACGTCGAACTTGGCATCGTGTGTGAGGACGCACAGCACGGTCCGGCCGTCGGTCCGGGTGCCCCGCAGATAGCGGTGCGGCCAGTCCACGACGACCTCGTCCGCCTCGGGGAAGCGTGCCGGCGTGGTGAACACCGGCCGGGCGTCGCACACGGTGACGTGATAGCCCAGGAACTTGCCGACCCGCACCAGCGCCGCGGCGAAGTCGACCGCACCGAAGACGATCATCCGCGGCGGAGGCGTGCTCGACTCCACGAGCAGGGTGAGGCCGTCAGGGCAGTGCGAGCCGTCCGGCGACAGCTCCACCGTGCCCGTGCGTCCGGCGTCCAGCGCGGCCAGAGCCTGTGCCGCGGCCGTGCGGTCGAGGTCCTCGTGGAAACCGAGGCCGCCTTCCGTGGAACCGTCGCCGTGGACGAGCAGCGTGGCACCGAGGTGCCCGGCCGGGCCGTCGACGACTCGGGCCATGGCCACCGGCCCGCCCTGGGCCACCACATCCAGGGCGGAGCACAGCAGCGCCCTGACGGGCGTGTCCTCGAGCACGGGCGTGACCATCACGTCGAGAACACCGCCGCAGGTCAGACCGACGGCAAAGGCGTCATCGTCGCTGTAGCCGAAGCGCTCCAGCACGCTCTGCCCGGTCTCCAGCGCCTGCGCACACAGGTCGTAGACCGCGCCCTCGACGCATCCGCCCGACACCGAACCGATCACCGTGCCGGCCCGGTCGACCGCGAGGGTCGCACCGGGGCCCCGTGGGGCGCTGCCGCCGACGGACACGACGGTGGCGACGGCGACATCACGCCCCTCGGCCAGCCAGCCCTTCAGCTCCGGCAGCAGGTCAAGCATCGCTGCCTGCCGTCAGGACGCGGTCCGGGCGGATGGGCAGACTGCGGTGCCGTACGCCGGTGGCGTGCCAGACCGCGTTGGCGATGGCGGCCGCGGCGCCGACGATGCCCACCTCGCCGATGCCTTTGATGCCGACCGGGTCGTCGGGGTCGGTGTCGTCCACCCAGTCCGCCTCGATGCGCGGGACGTCGGCGTGGGTGGCCACGTGATAACCGGCCAGGTCGGCGCCGACGGGCCCGCCGAAGGCCGGGTCGCGCACGGCTTCCTCGTGCAGGGCCATGGAGATGCCCCAGATCATGCCGCCGGTGAACTGGCCGCGTGCGGTCAGCGGATTCACGATGCGGCCGGCGGCGAAGATGCCGAGCATGCGTCGTACACGCACCTCACCCGTGGCCGGATCCACGGCCACCTCGGCGAACTGGGCGCCGTAGGAGTGCCGTTCCATGTTCGCGAGCGCGGCGATCTGCGCGGTGGTGTCCGAGCGTGCGGTGATCCCTTCGGCGGGGATCGCCATGCCGGGGACGAGTCGTTCCCGCAGCTCGCGGGCGGCCGCGATGATCGCCATGGACCAGGAGCGGGTGCCCATCGAACCGCCCGCGATCATCGCGAAGCCGAACTCGCTGTCCCCGATCCGCACGCTCACCCGCTCCGGTACGACGTCGAGGGCGTCGGCCGCGACGAGCGTGAGCGCGGTCCGCGCGCCGGTGCCGATGTCGGCCGCCGATATCCGCACAGTGAAACGGCCGTCGGCCTCGGCGGTGATGGCGGCGGTGGAGGGGGCGGCGCCCGCGGGGAAGGACGCGGCGGCGGTGCCGGTGCCCAGCAGCCACCGGCCCTCACGCCGCACACCCGGCCGCGGATCGCGCTCCGTCCAGCCGAAACGGCGAGCGCCCTCCTCGAAGCAGGCGCGCAGGTTGCGCTTGGCGAAGGGCAGGCCGGAGACGGGGCCCTTGTCGGGTTCGTTGCGCAGGCGCAGCTCGATCGGATCGATCCCGCACTTCTCGGCGAGTTCGTCGAGCGCGGACTCCAGCGCGAAGGCTCCCGGAGCCTCACCGGGCGCGCGCATGAAGGTGGGGCTGGGCACGTCGAGGCGTACGACGCGGTTCTCGGTGTGGTGGGCGTAGGCGTCGTACATCACCCGCGCCACCCCGGCGCTCGGCTCGACGAACTCGTACACGGTGGCGGTGCGGCTGACCGAGCGGTGGTCCAGGGCACGCAGCCGCCCGTCGGCGTCGGCTCCGAGCCTGACCCGCTGGACGGTGGGGCTGCGGTGCCCGGCCAAGGCGAACATCTGGGGCCGGGTCAGAGCGACGCGCACCGGCCGCTGGAGGATCGTCGCAGCCATCACGGCCGCCACCTGGTGGGCGCGTACGCCCTTGCTGCCGAAGCCACCGCCGACGTGCTCCGAACGCACCCGCACCGACGCGGGATCCAGCGAGAACAGATTCGCCAGCTCGCCGACGACCCAGGTGGCGCCCTGGTTGGAGTCGACCACCTCCAGCCGGCCGTCCTCCCAGCGGGCGGTCGCCGCGTGGGGCTCCATGGGGTGGTGGTGTTCCTCCGGAGTGGTGTACTCCTCGTCCACGACGGCTGCTGACGTAGCCAGTTCGGCTTCCAGGTCGCCCTTGTCCGTCACTCCCGGCATGTGGCCGTCCACGGGATAGGAGTCCGGGTGCTCGCCGGTGAAGTCGACGTCGTGCGGCAGCGGTTCGTACTCGACGACCAGAGCCTCGGCCGCCTCCCGCGCCTGCTCGGGCGTCTCCGCGACGACAAGGGCCACCGGCCAGCCCAGGTGGGGCACGGTGTCGTTCTGGAAGACGGCGCAGGTGGGGTCGGGCCTGATGCCCAGCAGGCCGACGTAGTCGGTCTCCAGGCGCGGGGCGCTGCGGTGGTCCAGGACGGCGACGACGCCGGGCATCTCGAGGACGGGAGCGCTGGCGATGTCGCGGATGCGGCCGCGCGCCACCGTGGACAACACCAGCCATCCGTAGGCGAGTTCGGTGAACGGTATGTCGCCCGCGTAGCGTGCCGCGCCGGTGACCTTGTCCCGGCCCTCCACCCGGACGTGACCGGTGCCGACCGCGCGTACGGCGGCTGATTGCGCGGTGGTGGTCATCGCGCGGCCTCCTCGGCGAGCTCGCTCAGCACGGCCACGGTCAGGTTGCGCATCAGGGTCACCTTGTATCCGTTGTGCGTCAGCGGCCGGGCCGCGGCGAGTTCGGCTTCGGCGGCGGCCGCGTACGTCTCGGCCGTGGCGGGCGCCCCGATGAGGACCCGCTCCGCGGTGTGTGCGCGCCATGGCCGGGAGGCGACCGCGCCGAACGCCAGGCGTGCGTCGTGCACGACCCCGTCGCGGATGTCGAGCGCGGCCGCGACCGAACCGATGGCGAAGGCGTAGGAGGCGCGCTCGCGCACCTTCCGGTACCTGGAGCGGGCCGCGACCGGCACCGGAGGCAGGGAGACGCCCGTGATCAGCGCGCCCGCCGGCAGGGCCGTCTCGCGGTGCGGGGTCCCGGCAACGGGAAGATACAGCTGACCGATCGGCAACTCGCCCTGCCCGTCTGCGGTTTCGTAATGCAGGATGGCGTCGAGGGCGGTCAGGGCAACGGCCATGTCCGAGGGGTGTACGGCCACACACGTCTCGGACGCGCCGAGGATGGCGTGGTTGTGGTGCTCGCCGCTGATGGCCGGGCAGCCGCTGCCGGGTTCACGCTTGTTGCACGGCTTGGTCGTGTCGGTGAAGTAGGCGCAGCGGGTGCGCTGGAGGAGGTTGCCGCCGACCGTGGCCATGTTGCGCAGCTGGCCGGAGGCACCGGCGAGCACCGCCTGGGCCAGCATCGGGTAGTGGCCGCGGACTTCGGGGTGGGCGGCGAGGTCGCTGTTGGTGGCCGTCGCGCCGACGCGCAGTCCGCCGCCGGGGGCCGGTTCGATGCGGTCCAGGGGCAGTTCCCGTACGTCGACGAGGCGGGCGGGGCGTTCCACGCCGCTCTTCATCAGATCGACCAGGTTGGTGCCGCCGGCGAGGTAGCGTGCGTCCGGATCGTCGTCGAGGAGGGCGACGGCACCCGAGACGTCGGGGGCCCTTCGGTAGTCGAACTCCCTCATGCGGCGGCCTCCCTGGACTGTGCCGGCACGTCCCCAGCTGACGGGGCGTCGGTCTCGGCGGCTCGCGCGACGGCTTCGACGATCGAGGTGTAGGCGCTGCAGCGACACAGGTTGCCGCTCATCCGCTCACGTATCTCGTCCGGGGTCAGCGGCGGCGGCCCAGCCTCAGGACGCACGTCGTCGGAAGCGGCGCTCGGCCATCCGGCCGCGTGCTCCGCGAGCATGCCGATCGCCGAACAGATCTGTCCGGGGGTGCAGTAACCGCACTGGTATCCGTCGAGTTCGAGGAACGCCTGCTGCACCGGATGCAGGTGGTCGCCGTCCGCGACGCCCTCGATGGTGGTGATCTCACGCCCTTCGGTCGCGACCGCGAGTTGCAGACAGGCGACCGTCCTGCGGCCGTCCACCAGAACGGTGCAGGCACCGCACTGCCCCTGGTCGCAGCCCTTCTTGGTGCCGGTCAGATCGAGTCGCTCGCGCAGGGCGTCGAGCAGGGTGGTGCGGTGGTCGACGGGCAGCGTGTGCTTCTCGCCGTTGATGTGCAGGGTGATGACGCTGGACGTCGATAAGGCCATGAGCAACTTCCTTCAGGCATTCGGTACTTGCGGGGGGCCGCCGGAGCTTCGGGCAGGTACGGGGCCCGGGCGGCGCCGTCTCGGCTACCAGGGGTGCGCTTCGCCGTGAGGGTGCGCCGGTGGTGCGCGGCATCGCTGGTGATCGGGGGGCGCTTGTCGTCAGTGGGGGGCGTGATGGTGGTTCGCTCGTGCTTGTGGGGGCGCCTGGAGTGCATGAGGTACACGGCGGGAGATGAACATCGCGAACGGCGGCAGAGGACTGACGTGCCTGTCGCGTCCGGAGCTAGAGTGGACCCCAACCGGACACCTGTCCGCTACCCGGAAAACGTAACGGACAGTTGTCCGCTTGGCAAGGGTGCGCTCCTGCCACGTGCCTCAAGGAGTGACGGTGCAGCACAGAAAAGACAGCCCTCTGCGCTCGGACGCGCAACGCAACCGTGAACGCATCCTGTGCGTCGCCCTCACCGAACTGACGCAGTGCCCGGACGTGCCCCTCAGCGCCATCGCCAAGAAGGCGGGGGTCGGCCAGGGCACGTTCTACCGCAACTTCCCCAACCGCGAGACCCTGGTCCTGGAGATCTACCGCCACGAGATGCAGCAGGTCGCCGACAGCGCGACGCAACTGCTCCAGGAACTGCCGCCGCACCAGGCCCTGCGCACCTGGATGGACCGACTGGCCGAGTTCGCCATGACCAAGGCGGGCCTGGCCGACGCGATCCGCCTCGCCACCAGTGCACCAGGGGGCCCGGCGAAACCCTCCCCCACACCTGTCACCGAGGCAGCCGAACTCCTGCTCCGCGCAGCCGAGGAGGCAGGCACCATCCGCCCAGGAGTCACCGCCGACGACTTCGTCCTCGCCATCGCCGGCCTGTGGCAGATGACCCCGACCAAGGACTGGCGACCGCGCGCTGCACGGCTTCTCGACCTGGTCATGGACGGGTTGCGGACGGGTGCGGCGCGGCCGTGAAGGTCAGCGTCGTGTGACCGCACGCCACCGTCGACCGGACGTGCTGTTTCAAGACCGCTTCCGAGGTACGGCACATCGGCCACCTCCTCTCGACAGCGACCGCGACCATCGCGAGCCGTCGCGATGCGCACGCGGTGGATCCGCGAGTCGCCGATGCAAGTGCGAGAGGAGGTGAGACCTATGCGGGAGTGGGTCGCGGCTGCGGGGCGGCTGCCTCTGGTGGGCCTCTTCCCAGTGCGGGTGGCAGACCAACGGTCTGCCACCCGTGGCCGGATGGGCACGGCGGTCCGACCCACCGCCCGGCGGCTGACTCATGCGATCATGCGTGCGACTCTCGATCGACCAGTGCATAGTCAACTGATCAGACGGTGAGACGGTGGAGCGAATCGCGCCATCGGGCAATCGAGCTTTTCGAGAAAGGGAGTGGGTTGTGAGCGGGGCTGGGGGGCGGGACGGGTCATCTGTGCCCGAAGACGGGTCATCTGTGCCTGAAGAGGAGTGGGAGCGGTTCCTGCATGAATCGGTGACGGGTGCGGCCGGGGCGCCCGTGGAGCCGTCGGCGCGCGCTCGTGGGGTGGAACGGCGGCTGCGCGAGCGGTCCGGGCAGCCGGAAGGCTGGCGTACGTACTCACCGGCGCGGCCCCGGCGCAGGACAGGCTGGTACGTGACCGGGCTGGTGGCGGCCGTGGCCCTCCTGGTGGTGGGACTCTTTCCCCAACAGGTCGTCAGCTGGTTCGGCGGCAACGAGGGCGGGCAGGACGGGGAGCCGTTGGCTGCCGAATCAGAACGCCCGCAGGAGGCGCCCGGCGCCGAGCCGGCTCTGCACCCCACCCTCGCCGAGCCCTTCCGGGGTTCGCCTGCCGCCCGCTGGGCCGACGGAGCGGCAGGGATCACGGTGCCACCGGCCAAAGCGACCGGCTGGATGGACGCCGCCCAGGTCGAGCAGGCACTGCGGCGGAGCCGGGACTTCCTGGCGGCCGCGGGACTCGACTCCCGCGTGCTGCGCGGCGAGAGGCCCACGAAGGCGATCGCGCTGCTGAACCCGCACCAGAAGGACGTCCAGGAGTATCTGCGTACCGCCCTGTCGTCGACGGCGCCCACTCCCGAGACCGACCCGCTGCTGCTGTTCAGCCGCTTCCGGCCGGCACAGGCCCAGCTGGTCGGTGACGTGGTCAAGACACGCGGCCGACTCGCGTACGAGGAGGGAGAACGGGGGGCGCTCGAGGTGACGGCTGACGTCACCTTCGTGTACCCGGTCACCCCGGCCGGCGACGGCGGGCGGGGCGCCGAGGTCGTCCGTACGATCGTGCGACGCGAGGTGGTGATGAACTGGGACGATCCGGCCAAGGTCATCACCGAACCGGGCACGATGTCTCTCGTCTCGTACACGCTCGACATGACCAACGGCGGATGCTCCGCCCCGACTGGCTACTTCGAGCCGCCCTTCGGCACAGCCGACGAGCAGCCCGACGAGGCCAAGCAGGTCGACCCGTACGACCGCAGCAAGCCGATCGAAACGGGCGACGGCACGACGGCCACGGACAACGACTGCGCAACCGCCACCCGCTCATGAAGCCTGCGTCAAGAGGCAGGTGCCGGCTCAACTTCATGAAGGGCAAGGCCAGCCCCCGGCCCCCCGGGCCAGTACCCCACTAGCCCCTGTATGTGTCCTCCGGCTGCTGGGCTCGGAGGCACATGCGTTGTGCCGGCGGCAGCAGCGCGGATGTTGAGGAGACTGTGGGCAGCCGGAAGTCATGTCCGCGACCCGTTGCATCCCGTGGGTGATCTGTCTGCCCCCGAGTGCTCTGACCAGGCACCCAGCACTCCAGGGCTCTGCTCGACGTTCTCCTGGCAGAACTGCGTGGACGGCTCCTGCGTGTCCTACTGAGGTCGGCCCCGGCTGTCGTCGGCATCGTCGAGCAAGGCGATGCGAGCAGTGATGCGTTTGCCGACCGGCTCTCGCTGGGCTTCGAGGCCTTCGGCGACGGCCATGACGATCTCCAGGCCGTGCTGGCCGACGCGGCCGGCATCTGCGGCCCGGGCAACGGGCAGGACTGGGTCGGAGTCCCACACCACGATCTCCACAGCCTGCCCAGTGATGCTCAGATGCATCAGCACCGGCCCGGGAGCGTATTTGCAGGCATTGGTCACCAGCTCACTGACAACCAACTGCGTGAGCTCCACGACGCGCCGCGAAACCGGCACCGCGCACCGACCGCACCGCTCCTGTACCCGGGACAGGAAATCCGCGGCCAGATGACGGGCCTCGGCGATCGTCGCGCCGCCGCCTTCCAACGCCACCGTGGTCTGCAAGGAAGAACACCCGCCGTGAGCGCCGCCGTCCTCACCCAGCGGCGCCGCTTCCCTTACCAATGCCGTAGCTCCCCGTTCACACGCCGCGCCTACCCAGTCGGGCCCGATTGACTCCCCCGCATACGGTGACGCCGCGATGGCCCACTGTGGCTCCACTACCCGCAGGGTTCACTCCAACAATGTGGAGCCGCTTGGGCCCCCGATTGGGGCGTGCCAGGATCACCGGCATGGCTGATGAGGAAATTGGCACGCTCCGAGCCCCGTCCTGCTGGACGCGACCCGCCCCGACGCCGTCTGCACCACGACGTCCTCGAACTGGCCACGCCCCTGCCCGCGTTCACCGCGGACCGCGTCGACCCTGCTCGGTGATGCGGCGCACGCCATGAACCCGCACCTCGGCCAGGGCGCTTGCCAGGCCCTTGAGGACGCGGCCACCCTGGCCGGCGCACGCGCCGGAGAGCCCACCGTCGAATCCGCACTGGCTCGTTACGACGCCGAGCGCCGCCCGCGCAGCCAGTCCGTCGCACGTGCCGCCCGCCAGGCCGGTCGTCCGGGCCAGCAGCTCAGTCGCTCTCTGGCCGTCGCCGTACGCAGCACAGCCCTGCGGCTTGTCCCCTCCCGCGCGGCCGTTCACGCCATTCTGCGCCAAGCTGGTTGCACACCACCGAACCTAAGCTGACGACACCAGAGCCGCCCGACGGAACGGATGCTGCGTTCCCGATTCACCCGCCCGGAACTTCATCGCAGGGCTGCGCATCATGGTCGGCACCCGGCCCCGCCGGGCGTTGCGTGCAGGACGGCGCCGAACGGTCGCACACCGGATCGGTGGCGGGCAGGGCAGCCGGGGATCGCAGGGGGACGCCGTTCGAGCGCAGCACTTCGCGAACGTCCAGGATCAGAGGGAAGACTTCGTGATTGCGGTCCTCGCCGTGCTCGTCCCACGCTCGCTGCTCCGCTTCGACGGCCATGCGGTCCTCGGCGAATACACGTTCGGTGAAGCGTCTGATGAATGGCCAGGCCAGGTTCAGAGCGCCACGCATCCTGGGCTTTTCGATCATGAGCAGGCCGTAGGTGTGACAGGTGCGCTGCTCGGCGTCTTCGGGCACGTACGCGGCCCAGAGGGAGAAGGCCGGGCGTGGTGCGCCCTCAGGCACGAGGTCGAGAGTCTGGTACGGGTAACGGGTGCGGATGGTCATGACGTCGCGGGAGGTGCTGCCACCGATGCCCTCGGCAGCCAGCAGGCTGGCACCACGGTTCCTCTTTCCCCCGGTATGAGTGAACAGATACCGTGCCTCCACCGACTGCGCCCCGGTGTGAAATCCGAGCAGCTCGGGGTGGAGCCTGCCGACGACGCCCCGGTGCAGGAACTGATGGTTCATGTCGAGCAGGTTCTCGTGCATGAACGAGTAGTGGCAGCGCACCGTCCTCGAGAACGTCATCGTCTTGTAGCGCGGTGAGCCGAACGCCGGCAGCTCTGGCAATGCCGTGTCATCCGCCTTCTGCGGTGCGCCCGGAAAGACGAACACCAGCCCGTACGCCTCGCGAGCGGGGTACCCGCGCACACCCCGCGGCGGTCGGCCATCGCCTTTGGACAGGTACGGGATCTGCGAGATACGTCCGTCACCGCGATAGGCCCACGCGTGGTAGCAGCAGCGCAGCAGCTCGCCCTCCACGACACCCATGCTCAGCGGGACCTGCCGGTGTGCACACCGGTCCTCCAGCGCGTGGATGGCTCCACTCGCCCCGCGATAGAGCGCGATGCGCTCACCGGCGAACGTCGTCGCAACCACCCGCCCGCGGCGCACGCTCCTGGACAGTGCCACCGGGTACCAGAAATCGGGATTCGCCCCGACGCGCCTCAGGTCGACCGTGCCGGAACGTGGATGGCGATTCGCCGAAGCCCCACCGTTCCCGGCCGCCGAAGCCGCTGCCCCCGCTTCCTCGGAGTCGGTCTCCGTCATGTCTCTCCTCTCCTCGCACACACCGAGCACCGGCACTAGCAGTCACCTGCTCTGCCAGGCATCTCTGACCCGTCGGCGCATGCGGTAGATGCGTCCCGGCCCAGAACCGTCCTCCTGGGGGCCGCCGGTTGCCCTACCTCCCCGACTTCGGCCCGACCCGGGGAGAGACACAGTCGGACAACACGGCCGGCGGCGCCGCTGGCACGGACCCACGCCGGATTGACGTACGACGGGCGAAGGTGCTCGCCAGAGCCTTTGTCCCAGCGGCGAGGAGACTTCCGTCGTACCGGCGATGGTTGCCTCTGGGCTTGCCGTCCGCGAGCACCTCGTAGAGGACGTCGTCCGGACGGTGGAGGTCCGGCACCACCTCCAGCGGTCTGTCACCGGGTGGATCTGGCGAGACAGGACGCGTGTCCGCGCAGGATCGGCGTCGCGATCCCCTGGCGCCTCCCGGCTTCCTGCGGCTGCGCAAGACGAGGGGATCAGCGCCCCCGGGGATGGAATGGCTGCTGCACCAGACGAGCGGACCAGGACCGTGTGCCGACGTTCCCCGTGGCGTCGCCACACGGCGGCGTCAGGCCCGCCGGGGACGCCGTTCCGGCAGAACACTCCCGTTCGCCCTTCCCCTTCACGTTTCCGCCACCGGCGCGTACTCCCGCTCCTCGAGCCCGAAGGTCCACGCAACGCCCGCTCGCGCTGTCCGCGTCGACGGCGGCACCCGTAGCCAGTAGGTGCGCCGTGACCCGTCCGGCTCGGGGGTGGAGTTGAGAACCTCCACCATGACCACCGGTTCGTCGTCCACCAGGTCGATGCGCCACAGGGTGCCTGTCTCGTCCTGGTGGAGGGGGCGGGCACCCGAGTCCGTCAGGTAGCGGTCGTAGCCGTAGTACTCCAGCATCACGCGCCGAAGTTCGGCGTTCTCCTCGGCTCGGATGCGCTCCGGTGTGAGAGTGGGCAGTTCGGCGAGGAAGGCGGCGGGCACGGGCATGCCGCGCCAGGCGTGCAGGGCGAAGCCGTCCGGGTAGGCCAGGGCCGGGCCGTCGCCCTGGTCGAGTCGGCCGGCCTCGTCGCGGTGCAGGGCCACGGGCCGCTCGGACAGGACCGCCACTCGGGCGTAGGGCCACCACCAGCCGGCGTTGCGGCAGACCGCAGTCAGCGCGTCGAGCGGGCCGCCGACGGTGGGGAACGCGGCGAGCCACGGCGCGTCGTGCTGTCCGAGGACGGCGTCCAGGAGGAGCAGCCGGATCTCGGCGGCTTCCTTGCCGGTGTCCCGGCCGGCGAGTTCCTCGATGACGCCGGTGCGGATGCGGTCCACGAGGGCCTGGGTGGAGTCCCACAACCGTCCGCCTGTCGCCGCCCAGTGCGCGGACCAGCCCTCGGCACCCAACTCGACGTGCAGCGAGCGTCTTTGCTGTGCCCAGGGGGCACTGCGCACCGCGTCCCGTACGCTCGGGCCGCGGTCCGAGAGGTCGTCGCGGATCAGGGTGATCGCCGCTCGCGGCGAACCCACCCACACCACACGCTCCGGTTCGGCGAGTCCCGCGAGCCGGTAGGCCCGGCGAACACCGTCCTCGGCGGCCGCGCGATCGGCTGGGCCGGTCGCCGAGGCCCACGCGCGCCATGGCCCCAGTTCGCCGGAGGCGTTGTTCTCCGCCCCCTGAGTTTCCGCAATGTCGGTCTCGGACTCGACGTTTTTTGTGGTCATTTGCTGCCCCTCCACCCCGGTTCTCTCCACCGTCTGTCTCTCCGCCCTTTGCCGGCTTGTCCCTACCGGCCTTCGCCGTTCAGTCCGCCACGATCCGCACTGATCCGGGCACGTACTCCCGTTGCCGTATCACCCGGTACCAGCCCTTGGGCAGCGCGATCGCCGCGTGCTCCTCGTGGACGACCCGCCCGCCCTGGGGCAGGCGCAGCAGCAATGGGCCGAACGGCCCCGGCTCACGGATCAGTTCGCCCGGACCGACAATCGCGTGGGCGTGGCCGGTGACCTCGCCCAGCGCCAGCACGAGCCGCCCCCGCCCGTCGCGCTGCTCCCTGGGCGCGTGTGCCACATGCGCCGGTACCGCCTCCTCCGTCACCGGCACGATCAGCACGTCTCCCTGTCGGTACATGGCTGTCCCCTCACCGCCGGGTGCACCGCGCACCGGCCTCATGACCACGACCGTAGGCGGCACCACTGACAACGCTCCGAACTCCGCCCCGCCGCACGCTGTTGTCAGTGGCTGTTGGTAGAACTGCCGACATCACAGACCGCACACTCTTCCTCCTCGGGAGCGGCCGCATGACCATCGGTGACCACCTCGACCTGTTCCACGGGCTGCCCGCGCACAACTTTCCGGGCCCGGACGCGACGACGGACGACCTGCCCGAGCCGGACTCCGTCGCCTGGCGGATCACCAGCGACGTGTACGACGCCGACGAGGAGTGGCAGAAGGCGTTCTCCCGGTTCTGCGCAGCCGTCGACACCACTCGGGTGCGGGCGCTGATAGTGGGGGCCTGGCAGGAGGCGTACGACTCCGACCCCTCCCCCGTGATCGAGGCACTGTTGGCCGCCCGGGACCGCTTCCCCGCGCTGCGGGCGCTGTTCCTCGGGGACATGGTGATGGAGGAGTGCGAGATCTCCTGGATCAACCAGACCGACGTGTCTCCGCTTCTCGCCGGGTTCCAGGCGTTGGAGGAGTTCGGTGTGCGGGGCGGGTCGGGGCTGGAGTTCACGGCACTGAGCCACAGCGCGCTGCGTAGGCTCGTCGTGGAGACCGGCGGTCTGCCCGCCGAGGTGGTGCGCGGCATCGGCGCGAGTGACCTGCCCGCCCTGGAGTTCCTCGACCTGTGGCTCGGCACGCCCGACTACGGCGGCGACAGTGAGGCGTCCGACCTGGAGCCGATCCTGTCGGGCGCCCGGCTGCCGCGCCTGCGCCATCTTGCGCTGCGCAACAGTGAGATGCAGGACGCGGTGGCCGCGGCCGTGGCTTCCGCTCCCGTGGTGGAGCGCCTGGAAGTGCTGGATCTGTCCATGGGGGTGCTGACCGACGAGGGAGCCGCCGCGCTGCTGAGCGGTCAGCCTCTGACTCACCTGAGAAAGCTTGACCTGCACCATCACTACCTCAGCCAGGCGGTCGAGGAGCGGGTGCGCCAGACGCTCGAGGCCGCGGGCGTTGAGGTCGACCTCGACCGCAACGACGCGGAGGAGGACACGGAGGACGACGGCACGGTCTGGCGTTACGTCGCGGTGGGCGAGTGAGTACACCTTCCCTGGCCCCGCCGGTTTCCCGGCGCGGCGCGTCGCGTTTCGCCGTGGTCGGCAATCCCGAGAACCGGCGGGTGTCCCTCTTCGCGGACGCGGTGCGCGCGGCCGGTCTGCCCGGCCCGCGCGTCGTCGCATGGGAGGACGTCCTGCGTGGCGGCGGAGCCGACTTCGCCGCGGACGAGATCGTGCGGGTCGACTCCCCCGGCGAGAATCCCGAGGTCGACCGGCTGTTGCGGGGCACCACGGATCCCACCCGGGTCGAGGGCTCGGCCCGCTGGTACGCCCGCTTCACCGCAGCGCTGCGCACCCTGCGCGGCGGCATCCGCCTCGACGACACCGGCGATCTCGCCGTGCTGTTCGACAAACGTGCCTGCCACGGTGTGCTCGACGCGGCAGGTGTGCCGGTACCCGCCTCACCCACCTCAGGTCCGGGTGGGGCCCCGGTGCGCGGCTGGGACGACGTACGGATGCTGGTGCGCGAGCACCGTATGCCCCGGCTGTTCGTCAAGCTGGCTCACGGGTCCTCGGCGTCAGGAGTCCTCGCCGTCGAGACGGGCGCTGGCGGCCGGATCAGGGCCACCACATCCGTCGAGCTCGCCCCGGACGGCACGCTCCACAACTCCCTCCGGGTGCGCCGCTACGACAGCGAGCGGGACGTCGCCACCATCGTCGACGCGCTCGCACCCGACGGACTGCACCTGGAGCGCTGGGTGCCCAAGGCCTCCCAGCAGGGCAGGGCGGCCGACCTGCGCGTCGTCGTGGTGGCCGGCCGGGCCACCCACGCCGTGGTGCGAACCAGCCGTACACCCCTGACCAATCTGCACCTCGGCGGCAGGCGAGGCGACCTCGCCACCGTCCGGCACGCCGTCGGCGGGGCGGGCGGCCGCTGGACCGACGTACTGGAGGTGTGCGAGCGGGCCGCGGCCTGCTTCCCGCGCACCCTGTGCGTCGGCGTGGACCTGCTGCCGGCGATCGGCTGGCGCAGGGCCTTCGTCGGCGAGGTCAACGCCTTCGGGGACCTGCTGCCCCGGCTGACCGGACTGCCCGGCAGCGGGGCGGAAGGCCTGGACACGTACGCCGCGCAGGTGACGGCCGCCCTGCGCGCTCCAGCTGCACCCGGCCCGCTCCACCAGCACAGAACAGGAACATCCCATGCCTGAGCCCGACGTGCAGAGACTTCCCACGCCTGAGCCCGACGTGCACAGGCTCCCCACGCCTGAGCCCGACGTGCGGGAAGGCTCCATGCCCGAGCCCGACATGAACGAGGTCGTCGGCCACGACGACATCCTCCTGGTCACCCTCGACACGCTGCGCCACGACGTGGCCGTCGAGCTGGCGGCCGAGGGGCGTATTCCGAATCTCGCCCGCCACCTGCCCGGCGGCCGCTGGGAGAAGCGTCACGCGCCGGGCAGCTTCACCTACGCCTCACACCAGGCGATCTTCGCGGGTTTCCTGCCCACCCCGGCCGAACCGGGGCCGCACCCGCGGCTGTTCGCGGCGAGCTTCGCCGGAAGCGAGACCACGGCAGACGGCACGTTCGTGTACGACACCCCCGAGTTCGTCTCCGGGCTCGCCCAGCAGGGCTACCGGACCGTCTGCATCGGAGGCGTCGGCTTCTTCAACAAGCAGGGCCCGCTCGGCACCGTACTGCCCGGGCTCTTCCAGGAGGCGCACTGGGAGAGGGAGTTCGGTGTGACCTCGCCGCAGTCCTTCGAGAACCAGGTCGCCTGCGCCGAGAACGTCGTCGCCGAACTCCCGGCGGAGCAGCGGCTGTTCCTCTTCATCAATGTCTCCGCCCTGCACCAGCCGAACTGGTTCCACCTGCCCGGCGCGACCCGTGAGGCCGGTGACACCCGCGAGACGCACGCCGCCGCGCTGGAATACGTCGACCGGCACATCGGCAGGCTCTTCGTCGCCGCCAGTTCCCGCCGCCGCTGCTTCGCGATCGTCTGCTCCGACCACGGCACCGCCTACGGCGACGACGGCTACACCGGTCACCGCCTCGGCCACGAGTCCGTGTGGACCGTGCCGTACGCCCACTTCTTCCTCGACCCAGCCAAGGCCCCGCGATGACCACCGCCCAGCTCACCAGCCCGTACCAGCACTATGTGTACGCCTACCCGCACAAGACCGCCTACCGTCGGCTGTCCGACCGGCCTGCGCTGCGATCCCTGTGGGCGGCGCAGGACAAGAGCGCCTTGGCCCTCTACCTGCACATACCCTTCTGCGAGGTTCGCTGCGGCTTCTGCAACCTGTTCACCCGCATCGGCGCCCCCGACGGCCTGACCGGCGCCTACCTCGACGCCCTTCACCGGCAGGCCGGCGCCGTGCGCGAAGCGCTGGGCGACAGCGAGCCGGTGCGGTTCGCCACCGCTGCCTTCGGCGGAGGCACCCCCACCTTCCTCACCGCGGCCGAGCTGGAACGCCTCTGCGACATCGCCGAGCAGGGCATGGGCGCCGACCTCCGTGCAATCCCGCTGTCCGTCGAGGCCTCCCCCGCCACGGCCACCGCGGACCGTCTCTCGGTCCTGGCCGAGCGCGGCACCACCCGTCTCAGCCTCGGCATCCAGAGCTTCATCGACTCCGAAGCAAGGGCCGCCGTACGCCCGCAGCGCCGCGCCGACGTCGAGGCCGCGCTCGCCCGCATCCGCGACACGGCCATCCGGGTCCTCAACATCGACCTCATCTACGGCATCGACGGCCAGACCGAGCAGACCTGGCTACGGTCCCTGGACGCCGCCCTGGCCTGGCAGCCGGAGGAGCTGTACCTCTACCCGCTCTACGTAAGGCCTTTGACCGGACTCGACCGCCACCGCGCCGCGGACGGCCCCGACCCGGACTGGGACGCCCAGCGGCTGCGCCTGTACCGCGCAGGCCGCGACCATCTCATCGCCCGCGGCTACACCCAGCAGTCGATGCGGATGTTCCGCCGTACCGACGCTCCGCAGCAGGGCGCCGACGACTACGCCTGCCAGAGCGACGGCATGATCGGTCTGGGCTGCGGCGCCCGCTCGTACACGGCCGACCTGCACTACTCCTTCGACTACGCGGTCGGCATGCACGAGATCCGCGGGATCATCGACGACTACGTCGCCACCACCGACTTCGCCCGCGCCGAGGTCGGCTACCGCATGGACCCGCACGAGGCGCGCCGCCGCCACCTGCTGCAGTCCCTCCTCCAGGCCGAGGGCCTGCCCTTCGAGGACTACGAGGCCCGCTTCGGCACCACGCCCCTCGACGACTTCGGCCCGGAACTCCACCGCCTGGCCGACCGGGGCTGGCTGGCCGAGGCGGCCTCCGCGCACCTGCGGCTCACCCCGGAGGGACTCGCCCACTCCGACGCCGTCGGACCCGAGCTGTTCTCCCCCGCCGTCCAGGCCGCCATGGCCGCGTACGAGAAGAAGTGACCGGCCCGCCATGGATCTGACCGTCCTCTACCGCGGCCCGCTCGCCTCCTGCGACTACGACTGCCCCTACTGCCCGTTCGCCAAGCGACGGGACTCCACCGCTCAACTGCGCGCCGACCGGGCCGCCCTGGAACGCTTCGCCCGCTGGGCGGCCGACAGCGACGACCGGTTGTCCCTGCTGTTCACGCCCTGGGGAGAGGGCCTCGTCCGCTCCTGGTACCGGCGCACCCTCGCCGAGTTGTCGCACCTGCCGCACATCCGCCGTGTCGCCATTCAGACCAACCTCAGCTGCCGCACCGACTGGCTGGCCGACGCCGACCCGGAAACCCTTGCGCTGTGGTGCACCTACCACCCGGGCCAGACCCCCTACGACCGCTTCCTGGCCAAGTGCCACGACCTCACCGACCGCGGGGTCCGCTTCAGCGTCGGCGTCGTCGGCCTGCCCGAACACCTGGAGGCGGCCCGCCGCCTGCGCGCCGAGCTACCGGCACATGTGTACGTGTGGATCAACGCAGCCGAGGGCCACACCTACCAGGACGCCGAGGCCGACGACTGGACCGCGCTCGACCCCCTGTTCCCCTACAGCCGCCACCCGCACGCCAGTGCCGGCCTGCCCTGCCGCACCGGAGAATCCGTGATCTCGGTCGACGGTGACGGCACCGTCCGCCGCTGCCACTTCGTCCGAGCCGAACTGGGCAACGTCTACGACGGCTCCTACCGCGCCGCCCTGCGCCCACGCCCCTGCCCGCTCAAGGTCTGCGACTGCCACATCGGGTACGTCCACCTCGAAACCCTCCCGCTCTACGACGTGTTCGCCGGCGGGGTCCTGGAACGTATCCCGGCGCGCCTGGCCGAGGCACAGCCCACCCGGGCCCTGACCATCACGCCCCGAAGCAGCCGCGACGTCGGCTGACCCGTGAGATCGCTCAAGGACCTGCTGCGGTCGCGTTCGGCTCGTTCCGTAAGATCACCGCATGTCCGCTGCCGAACGCATAACCCGGTCGATGCTTTCCCGTCGCCTCAAGCCGATATCCACCCCTCAGCCGATGCCGCGACTGCCCCGGCGGATCTGGTCCGGTGAAGACTGGGAGCGGATCCAGCGCGGCTACGCGGCGCGGGACATGGACGAGAAGTGGAACGTCTTCGCGGAGGGCGAGGTTGTCTTCCTGCACCGAAGCTGGACCGGTCGCGGTGTCTTCGCGGCGACCTTCGCGCCGGTGGATGACGGTGGTTGGCGGATTGCCTCGGCGGTCGTGGAACGCGACCCCCAGCGCTACCGAGGCACGGACGACGACTACGACTGCCTCATGCTCGAGCTGGTGCTCAGTGCCATCGTGCTGGGCGAAGAAGCGCAGGACCTCCGCTCGGAACTGGTCGAGCTGACGCGCCGGGAGTCCGGGGCGGCCGATGCGCCCGCCGGGGTGATTCAGCACAGCGCGTTGGGGCTGCGCTCGGATTCATAGCTGGTCAGACAGAACGGTCGGGCAGTCGTCCGACCCTGGCCGGTCAACCGCAGTACTTGTAGGCCCGAGAAGGCCAGGCATGTGAGCGGTTCGCCACCGCGCCCTTCGGTGCGCTACCCCTGGACAGGCCCCTTCGGGCGTGCTGTCATGCCAACGGCCGGAATTTCCAACGTTGTAGATGCTCGCAGCTTGTGCCTCGCCAGGTGAGACGACGATGTCTCCACGTCGGCTCCGGCTCCTTCCGGAAGGCAGGTCATCCCCATGTCCATCAGCAGACGGGCGCTGCTCGGCGCGGGCTCGTTCTCGTTGGGAGCCGCGGCTCTCGGCACCTCGTTCGCCGGGGCCGCGGCGGCGGCGCCCGCTCCGTCGGCCGAGACCCGCGTACCCGACAAGTTCCACAGGCTTCGGCCGGGCAGCGTCACTGCCCGTGGCTGGCTCGCCGGGCAGCTCCGGCTGCAACTCGGCGGCCTGTGCGGTCGCTTCGAGGCCGGCTCCCACTTCCTGGACTTCTCGACCACCGGCTGGGTGCACCCCGAGCGCAATGCCTGGGAGGAGGTGCCGTACTGGTTGCGGGGCTACATTCCGCTGGCGATCGCCACGCGCGACGCCGGTGCGCTGGCCAGGTCGCGCGAGTGGGTGGACGCCATCCTCGCCACGCAGCAGAGCGACGGGTTCTTCGGGCCGCGGGCCCTACGCTCCTCCCTCAACGGCGGCCCCGACTTCTGGCCCTTCCTGCCGCTGCTGCAAGCCCTGCGGAGCCATGAGGAGTACACCGGCGATCAGCGCGTGGTGCCCTTCCTGGTCCGCTTCCTGCGCTTCATGAACGCCCAGGGGCCGGGCGCCTTCAACACCAGCTGGGTGTCCTTTCGCTGGGGCGACGGACTCGACATCGCCGTATGGCTCTACCGCCGTACGGGTGAGTCGTTCCTGCTCGATCTCGCGGCCAAGATGCACACCCACGGAGCCGACTGGGCCGGCGTCACACCGAGCCGGCACAACGTCAACATCGCGCAGGGATTCCGTGAGCCCGCCCAGTACGCGCAGCTGATCGACTCCGCCGACCTCACCCGGGCGACCTACCGTGCCTACGACACCGTCATGGCCGAGTACGGCAGATTCCCAGGTGGTGGGATGGCCGGGGACGAGAACTACCGGCCCGGTTTCACGGACCCCCGCCAGGGCTTCGAGACCTGCGGCATCGTCGAGTTCATGGCCAGCCACGAGCTGCTGACGCGGATCACCGGGGATCCCGTGTGGGCGGACCGCTGCGAGGACCTGGCGTTCAACATGCTCCCCGCATCCCTCGACCCGCGAGGCACATCAGTCCACTACATCACCAGCGCCAACAGCATCGACCTCGACAACCGGACCAAGACCCAGGGGCAGTTCCAGAACGGCTTCGCCATGCAGGCCTTCCAGGCCGGCGTCGACCAGTACCGCTGCTGCCCCCACAACTACGGCATGGGCTGGCCGTACTTCACCGAGGAACTCTGGCTCGCCACCCCTGACGGAGGCCTCGCCGCTGCGCTCTACGCACCCAACTCGGTCCGTACCCAGGTCGCCGGCGGCACGACCGTGACCGTCACCGAGACCACCGACTACCCCTTCGGGGACACGGTCACCCTCACCGTCTCCACGCCCCGCCCCGTGCGGTTCCCCCTGCACCTGCGCATCCCAGGCTGGTGCCGTGGCCCCGAGCTCCGCGTGAACGGCGCCACGCTCGCGGCCTCGGACGGCCCCTCCTGGGCACACGTGGAACGCACCTGGCGCGAGGGAGACGTCGTCCGCGTCCGCTTCCCCCAGCAGACCCGGCTGCGCGGCTGGCCCGGTCAGCACGGCGCCGTGAGCGTCGAGCGAGGCCCGCTCACGTACTCCCTGGACCTCGGCGAACGCTACGAGCGCATGGGCGGGACGGATCCCTTCCCTGCCTACGAGGTCCACGCCACGGCTCCGTGGAACTACGGCCTGGTCCCGGACACGCAGCTCACCGTCACACTGCCCGGTTCCGGCGTGCCGGACCAGCCCTTCACTCCACAGGCCGCGCCCGTGCGGATCTCAGCGCAGGCCCGGCGCATACCGGAGTGGATCGCAGACGACGAACATGTCGTCGCCCCGCTCCAGAACAGCCCGGCCCGCAGCACCGCACCCGTGGAAACCGTCACCCTCATCCCCTCGGGTGCGGCCCGACTTCGGATCACCTCCTTCCCCACGGCGGCGCCTGACGGCAGGCAGTGGACGCCAGAGCCGCCCTTCCGCCGTCTCGCGAACAAGCACAGCGGTAAGGTCCTGGCAGTGGATGGGATGTCCACGGAGAACAGCGCCCGTGTCGTGCAGTTCGCCAACACCGGTACCGGCGACCACGCCTGGCAGCTCGTCGACAAGGGCGACGGCTGGTGCCTGATCCGCAACGGCCACAGCGGGAAGGTCCTCGGCGTCGACCACATGTCGACGGAGAACAGCGCCGTCGTCGTGCAGTTCGAGGACAACGGAACAGCCGATCATCTCTGGAGGCTGATCGACAACGGCGACGGCTGGTACCGCGTTCTCAACAAGAACAGCAACAAGGTGCTGGGTGTGGACCGCATGTCGACCGCCGACAGCGCGCAAGTGGTCCAGTTCGACGACAACGGCACGGCCGATCACCTCTGGCGCTTCCTGTGAAAGCGTGAGCGCGCCTTGTTGCTTGAGGCGGACGCTGTCCAACCGTCCGAGCGCGCGTGGCCCGCCTCCGCGTCATACCAGGGCTTGCCTGACGCCCAATGCCTGACCCAACGGGCAAATCCCGGCTCAGCCCGTATTCCGGAAGCCGCCTCAGAAGATTTGACGGCCCATCCTCGCCGACCGCCTGTTGCGGCTCTTAGTATCCCACCACTCTTCCAGCAGGGCGCGGACGATGTGAACCAGCTGCTGCAACCGGTCCGGGTGGGGGGCGGGCGAAGTGAACACGTCCACGAAGGACTTGTCGGCCCATGGAAGGGTGACCACCCAGCTTTCGTCCAAGTCGTCAGGTCGCTGCACAGTGAGTCCGAATGTCAACGTCACCGTGCGGTCCGGATGGTGCTCGACGGTCAGTTGAGTGATGTTGAACCCGACTCCGTCAGCGCTGGTGTACGAACGCGCCAGAGCTTGCTCCGTCGGTGTCCGTGCCCCATGCATCTTCCGGCCTTTCGCTTGGAGTGTTTGGCTGTAGTACGCAAGTCTGGCGAGCCGGTATCTCCATCGAAGCCGGGTTCCAGAAATGGTGTACGCATAGCGGCGCCGTAGTCGGCGAGTTGGTGGTGTAGGTCTGCCCCAAGATGCGCCACCAGCCTTCCTGCAGGGTGAGCCAGCACGGGCCCACCGGGATGAAGGCATGGTGGATGCGGGGATGGTCCTCGAGCCAGGTCCGGGTGGACAGGCTGTTGTGACTGGACAGGTTGCTTTTTCCAAGTGCCGTCCACGGTCCAGCGCCGGTGCCGGTGCCGGAGGTAACAGGTCTGCCAACTCACCGAACCTCCTCGAAAGGTCCCTCCAAGGGATGCCGGTCCGCATGCGGAAGAAGATCCGTGGATGACCTGCCGGTGTTCCGTCGACCGGCCGCCTCGACCGGTGTTCTTCGGCAAGTGCGGCTCCGATTGGGCCCATTCGGAGTCGGTCAGATCACCCGCTCCCCATGCCCTTGAACGATCGGTAGTCCAGCTCGTCACTGACCCATCGGACAGGCCCTAGAAACGGCGAACCAGCCACCGTGCCAGTCCCCCTGAAGACCTGGGCTGCTCCTGTTCCTCAATGCGCCATACAGGGTGCTCAGCGTGCCGGGCAGGAAGTAATGTCCTGCTATGAGAAGCGGGGGACGCGGCCTGGGGCCGGGGCGTGTGGGCAAGGTGTACTTGCTGCTGTCGGTGCTCGGGGCTGTCGCTGCGCTCGTTGTGGCCCAGCGCTTTGATCTCGACACGGCCGAAACTGCTGTGTCTGTCCTGTTGGGGCTGGCGCCGGTCTACCTTGCCTGGGCGGCATTCCATGCTGACCGGTTGGAGGCCGGCCCGGTCAATCTGGGCAAGGTCGTGGGCGAGTTGGCGGTGGCGGTGAAGAACCAGTGGGACAGTGAGGCGGAGGTGCGCCGGGTCAACGACCCCTACCCGCTGCCCGTCGCCTGGCGGGCCGCCGACGACGACATAGCTGAGTCCTGGACACTGCTGGGAGACCTGGCCCGCGCCCGGCCAGGCGGTCCTCCAGGTGATTCGGCCTTATGGCCACCGGATGCCTCTGGGCTGGCAGGCCAGGATGCGGAGATCGGGCAGGTGTTCTCAGAGCGGGTTCCCACTCGGCGCCTGGTGATCTTGGGAGAGCCCGGTGCGGGCAAGAGCGTGCTGCTGATCCGGCTGCTGCAGGATCTCATTGCCCGCCGGAATGACAGCGACCCTGTGCCGGTGCTGTTTTCCCTGGCCTCCTGGGACCCCCGCCAGTCGCTGAAAACCTGGATGGCCGACCAGCTACGCCGCACCTACCCCGGCCTGGCCGCCGAGGCTCCGTCGTCGGTCGCTCTTAATCACACCACTGGCGACAGGGCGAAGGATCTGGCCACGTCCCTGCTGAACGCGGACCTCATCCTGCCGCTGCTGGACGGCTTGGACGAACTGCCCCCCGCTCGGCACGCTGCCGCACTCGACACGCTCAATCGCACACTGCCTGCCAGACAGGCCCTGGTCCTGACCAGCCGCACCATCCCCTACCGCACAGCCCTGACCCGGCCGGGCACCAACATCCGACTCAACGGCGCCGCCATCATCCAGCTCCTCCCCCTCGGCGCTCAGACCGCCGCCTCCTATCTGCGCCGGGACGCGGGCGGTCCTTCGGCGCCGGCCTTCGACCGGTGGGATTCCGTGATCAGCCGCTTGGGCACCACTACCCCGGTCGGACAGGCGCTGGCCACCCCGCTGGCACTGTTCCTCGCCCGCACCATCTACAACCCCCGCCCCGGCGCGTTTCCTGGGGCCCCTCAAGCTCCCCGTCCGGACGAACTGTGCGACACCACCGCCTACCCTGACCACGCCGCGATCAACGCCCGCCTCTTCCAGGCCTTCATCCCCGCCGCCTACACCCCGCACCAGCCCAACCCGCCCCGCTGGACAGCCCACCAGGCCCACAAAACCCTCGCCTTCCTAGCCAGACTTCAACACAATCAGCGTGCAGGCAGCCCCGACGTCGCCTGGTGGGAGCTGTCCAGCGCCATTCCACGCCGCACCCGCTTGCTTGCGTTCGGGCTCGTGGCCGCGATCACCATTGGGCTCATGTCCGGGCTCATCATCGGGTTTTTCGCAGGGCACACGGAAGGGCTCGAGATCGGACTCGCGGCCGGGCTTACGACTGGTTTCGCACTCGGGCTCGTGGCCGGGCTCATGGGCGCGCTCATCGCAGGGCCTGAGGGCCCGGACACTCCTCGCACTGGGCTTCGCCTGTCAGCATCAGGGTCCCTACCCGGCCTCGTGAGCGGGCTCGTTTTCGGGCTCGTGGGTGGACTCACGACCGGACTCGCGACCGGACTCGCAGGCGGACTCGCGGTTGGGCTCCTCACCGGGCCCACGTTCGGACTTGAGACGAACAGGGCCGACGTGGCCTCCAGCCCCAGCCCGCACGCTCTGTTGATCTCGGACCGTCGTAGTCACCTCGCGCACGCGCTCATGATCGGAATCATGGTCGGGGGCGTGCTCGGGGTCGTGCTCGGATTCACGGACGGCCTCATGCTCGGGCTCACGATCGGGCTCACGGTAGTGCTCTGCGCACTGGCGGTCGGGGGCACGACACGATTGGGGGCGACAGCGTGGGGAAACTTCATAGTCGCCCGTGCCTACCTGGCTGTGCGCCACAACACCCCGTGGTACCTGCTGGCATTCCTGCACGACGCACATGAACATCGCGGGGTACTACGGCGGGTTGGATCGGTGTACCAATTCCGGCACATTGATCTGCAACGCCACCTGGCTGCCCTCTAACATCCGGTCTGCTCTGACTGTCGGGGGTCGGAGGAGCACGCGCCAGCCCTGTGGCGGATGGGGGACCGGACACGGCGCTGGGTGGTAAGCCAACAGTCCTTGCACGCAGCGCGCTCGACGTTGACGGCGCTCCTGACGTCCACGGCGTGGCCGCCCTGCTCTCACACCGGGGATCCACGCGCGCCAGGGGCGTTGTCAGTGGTGGCGGGCAGGATGGCGGGCATGACAACACCAGCTGCAGTGATCGTGGACGCCGCCGCCTACGCGCAGGCAGTCGAGGATGCGATGAAGGCGTCAGCCGCCTACTACGCGGACGGTACTTCAGTGCTGGACGATGACGCCTACGACCGGCTGGTCCGGGGCATCGCCGCGTGGGAGGCCGACCATCCCGACCAGGTGCTGCCCGGCTCGCCGACGGGGAAGGTCGCCGGCGGCGCCGCGGAGGGCGACGTCCCGCACACGGTGGCAATGCTGAGCCTGGACAACGTGTTCTCGTCGGAGGAGTTCACCGCCTGGACCGCCGCGCTGGCCCGCAGGATCGGCCACGAGGTCGAGCGGTTCAGTGTCGAGCCGAAGCTGGACGGCCTCGCGATCGCCGCGCGCTACTCCCGCGGCCGCCTGAGACAGCTGATCACCCGCGGCGACGGGACGGCCGGGGAGGACGTCTCGCACGCGATCGGCACGATTGAGGGCCTGCCGAAAGAACTCGCCGAACCGGTCACGGTCGAGGTGCGGGGCGAAGTCCTGATGACGACCGCTCAGTTCGAACACGCCACCGAGGTGCGCACCGCCCACGGCGGGCAGCCGTTCGCCAATCCGCGCGGCGCGGCGGCGGGCACGTTGCGCGCCAAGGAGCGTGCCTACACCGTGCCGATGACGTTCTTCGGCTACGGCCTGCTGCCCCTGCCCGACACCGAGACGGCGCTCGCCGCGCGGCTGGGCGAAAACGCACACAGCGACCAGATGGCGCAGGCCGCCGCGTACGGAGTAAACACAACCGCCACCACGCCCGTGCCCGGCACCACGGCCGACAGCGTCGAGCAAGTACTGGCCCGGGTGCAGGAAATCGCCGCCCTGCGACCCGACTTGCCGTTCGGGATCGACGGCATTGTCATCAAGGCCGACCTGGCCGCCGATCAGCAGACCGCCGGCTCCGGAACACGCGCCCCACGCTGGGCGATCGCCTACAAACTCCCCGCTGTCGAGAAGATCACCCGGCTGCTCGAGGTGGAGTGGAACGTCGGCCGCACCGGCATCATCGCCCCGCGGGCCGTCCTGGAACCCGTCGACATCGACGGCGCCACCATCACCTACGCCACCCTCCACAACCCGGCCGACATCACCCGCCGCGACCTGCGCCTGGGCGACCACGTCACGGTCCACCGGGCCGGCGACGTCATCCCCCGCATCGAGGCCCCCGTCGCCCACCTGCGCACCGGCGACGAACAGCCCATCTTCTTCCCCGAGGAGTGCCCGCGGTGCGGTGCCGGCATCGACACCAGCGAGCAGCGCTGGCGCTGCACGATGGGCCGCAGCTGCCACCTGGTCGCCGCCCTCTCCTACGCCGCCGGCCGCGACCAACTCGACATCGAAGGCCTCGGTACCACCCGCATCGTCCAGCTCGTCGACGCCCATCTCGTCGCCGACCTCGCCGACCTGTTCACCCTCACCCGCGACCAGCTTCTGGGACTGGAGCGGATGGGCGAGACCAGTACCGACAATCTCCTCACGGCTATCACCGCGGCCAAGCAGCAGCCGCTGTCGCGCGTGCTGTGCGCGCTCGGAGTGCGTGGCACCGGCCGCTCCATGTCCCGCCGGATCGCCCGGTACTTCGCCACGATGGACAACATCCGTGCCGCCAACGCCGACGCCATGCAGCAGGTCGAGGGCATCGGCACCGAGAAGGCCCCCTCCATCGTCGCCGAACTCGCCGAACTCGCCCCACTCATCGACAAACTCGCTGCCACCGGGGTGAACATGACCGAACCCGGCGCCACCCCGCCCGCCCCCGCGGCCGGCAATGCCGACAGCAGCGTGGGGAGGGCGAAGGAGGCGGCCGGCGGCCCGCTGGCCGGAATGACCGTGGTCGTGACCGGCGCGATGACCGGCGTGATGGAGAAGCTCAGCCGCAACCAGATGAACGAACTCATCGAACGGGCCGGGGGCCGCTCGTCCTCCAGCGTCTCCAAGAAGACCACGCTGGTCGTCGCCGGCGAGGGCGCCGGATCCAAGCGGGCCAAGGCCGAAGACCTGGGTATCAGGCTGGCCAGTCCGGACGAATTCGCCACCCTCGTCGCCGACTTCCTGACATGACCCGCAGCTGTGAGACCCGGTGGTGCCCTACCTCACAGCGGAACCCCGGCAGCGAAGGGAACAACCCGACACGGCTCGCCGGTCGCCTGTATGTGACCACGGAGGGGACAGTGTCCCCGGGCCTCACCCATAGCGGGCCCACCCATAGCCCACGGGGACGATCGTCCGGCTGAAGCCTCATGGAGCCTCCCGCCGAGAGGCGACCGCCCGCCGCACGACACCGCACGCGGCCCCGGCTGGTCTCCCCCGTCCAGCCGGGGCTTCCCCACGAAGTCGCGTGTTGGCCCGTCAGCGACCTGACGCCTCCTCCCCCCCCCCGGCCTCGGCGGGGCCCTGAACAACCTCTCCATCGACCCTGAACGACCGAAGCAGTCGCTGGCTGCCCTCTGGCCCACCTCGGCTTGTGCCCACCCCATCTCCAGTGCTGCGGCCGTCCGAACCGCTCACGGGGCGGGTCGGCTGTTGGTCAGCAGGGTGCTCAAGTACCGGGTGTGCGCGGTGAGCAGCTTGATTGCGCGGTCGGTGCCGCCCGGGAGGAACGGCAGCAGGGCCAGGGCCGGGAGTACCGCGGCGAGGGCCACGAGGACGGCGGGGGTGAGGAGGGCAACGATCAGAACGCGCTGGAGCGCGCCCACGGTACGCGGCGAGGGCAGCCAGACGGGCAGCACGGAAGCCTCCTGTGGTCGAGGATGGGTCCGCGGTGTGCGGTGAGGCAACTGTGCCGCGCGGTTGGGTAGTTCACGCCCGTCCGGGGCATTGCCGCAGGTAGAGTCCGGAAAACGGAGGGTTGTTCCGGGACGGTCGCGGACAACGAGGCCCGGCGTGGCAAGGGGGAATCACCGATGGCGGGGCGGGCAGGCAGGCCGTGGGGGCCGATCCGGGCCGAGAGCGCGGAGGCAAACGCACTCGCCGACTTTCTGCGCGCGCAGGTCGACGCCAGCGGCAAGACCCTGAACGGGCTGGCAGGCGAGATCCCCGTTTCCAAGACCCGGATCAGCGACTATCTCGGCGGCAAGGTCCCCGACCAGAAGTTTGTGTCCGCACTGATTCGCGCGACGGTTCCCGAACCGCGGCTGCGGGAACGCCGTATGGCCGAAGCCGGGAAGCTGCTGCGGGCCGCCGCTCACCCCTCGCCGGTGAAGCCTCAGCCCTCCGCCACATCCGCTTTGGAACTCGCCGAGGCCCGGGCCCAGCAGGTCGAGATCTACGACCGGCTCACCCGCTCCCTGGAGCAGCAAAACGAATTACGCGAGGCGGCCGGGAACTCCGCGAAACTCGTCATGATCCTCCTGTCCATGATCAATGGGTTGGAGCGGCGGATTACCGACCTGACCAGCGAACGCGACCAGCTGCACGCCGCACACGCCGACGCCGGCGCACTTGTGCAGACTCAGCAGCAGCTCACCCGCGCTCAAGAACAGGAACAGCGCGCCCAGCAGGAACTCCAACGCGCCCAGGAGAAACAACGCCAGGCCGAGGAGCTCGCCGCCCGAGTTCAAGCCCAGGTCGAACAGCTCACCGACGAGCTCGACCGGCTGCGTACGGGCGCCACCAGCGCCACCATTACGGGATACGACGACCCTGTCCCCGGGACCGCCCATCTCGCCACCACCGATCCGGTCGGAGACGACATCGACGAGGCACTGGCCCGGGTCGTGGCCGTCAATGACCGCGACGATCAAACGCTGCGGCGTATCACTCACGACCTTGTCGAAGACGTCCTGACGGAAGAGGTTGTCCGGAACAACACGCCGGACAACCCTGCATCCAGCCCCAGCGCCGCGGACAACCTCACCGCCCTGCGGGCGGCCGCCGAAGCGGCAGCCGAGGGAGGTGACTTCCGCGAGGCCATCCGGCTGTACACCGCCCGACTGAATGCCTCCGTTCACCTGCAAGGCCCTGAGCATCCCGACACCCTCGCCACCCGGCACATGGTGGCCTTCTGGCGTGGGGAGGCGGGGGATGCGGCCGGTGCCGCGAAGGCGCTGGCCGAGTTGCTGCCCGTCGTGACGCGCGTGCAGGGCGCCGAACACCCTGACACTCTCACCACCCGGCACAACCTGGCCTCCTGGCGGGGGCGCGCAGGAGAAGTAGCCGGTGCCGCCGCCGCTCTCGCCGAGCTCCTGCCCGTCCGCGAGCAGGTCCTCGGCGCTGAACACCCCGACACTCTCACCACCCGGCACGACCTGGCCACCTGGCGGGGGCAGGCAGGAGAAGTAGCCGGTGCCGCCATCGCTCTCGCCGAGCTCCTGCCCGTCCGCGAGCAGGTCCTCGGCGCCGAGCACCCCATACCCTCATCACCCGGCACGACCTGGCCTTCTGGCGGGGGCAGGCAGGGGAAGTGACCGGAGCCGCCGCCGCGTTCGCTGAGCTCCTGCCCCTCATGGAGCGGGTCCGGGGCGCCGGGCATCCCTACACCCTGACAACCCGTCACGAACTGGCCTTCTGGCGGGGCCGCTCGGGAGATCCAGCCGGTGCCGCGGCCGCGTTCGCTGAGCTCCTGCCCCTCGTCGAGCGGGCCCGCGGAGCGGAGCACCCCGACACCCTCGCCACCCGGCACAATCTGGCCTCCTGGCGGGGACGCGCAGGGGATGCAGCCGGAGCCGCCAAGGCCTTCGCCGAGCTCCTGCCCGTCCGCGAGCAGGTCCTCGGCGCTGAACACCCCGACACTCTCACCACCCGGCACGACCTCGCCTCCTGGCGGGGACGGGCAGGGGAAGTGACCGGAGCCGCCGCCGCGTTCGCTGAGCTCCTGCCCCTCATGGAGCGGGTTCGCGGAGCGGAGCACCCCAACACCCTCACGACCCGGCAGCAACTGGCTCGCTGGCGGGGGGAGACAGGGGATGCCGCCGGAGCGGCGGCCACGCTCGCCGAACTGCTGGCCATCCGCGAGCGACTGCATGGCCGCGCGCACCCCCAAACCCACGCCACGCGGCACGACCTGGCCTTCTGGCGAGGTCGCTCGGGGAACGCGGCAGGCGCCGCAGCTGCATTCGCTGAGCTCCGGCCTCTCCTGGAACGGGCGCTGGGAAGCGAGCACCCCGACACCCTCGCGGCATGTCACAACCTGGCCGTCTGGCGGGGAGAGGCAGGGGATGCCGCCGCTACGGCGGAGTCCCTGGCTGAGCTGCTGCCCGTCAGCGAACGGATACTAGGAGCTGAGCACCCCGACACCCTCGCCACCCGGCACCAACTGGCCGTCTGGCGGGGAGAGGCAGGGGATGCCGCCGCTACGGCGGAGTCTCTGGCTGAGCTGCTGCCCGTCAGCGAACGGGTACTAGGGGCTGAGCACCCCGACACCCTCGCCCTTCGGCACAACCTGTCCCGCTGGCTGGGCGAGGCGGGAGATCCGGCCAGAGCGGCCGTGGCTTTCGCCGAGCTCCTGCCCGTACGAGAACGCATCCTGGGGCCCGAGCACCCTGCCACCCTCGCCACCCGGAACCAACTAGCCCGCTGGCGGGGAGAATCGGGGGATGTCGTCGGCACGGCGGAGGCACTGGCTGAGCTGCTGCCCGTACGAGAACGCGTGTTGGGCGCCGAGCATCCCGACACCCTCTCCACCCGGCAACAGCTCGCCCGCTGGCAGGGGCGTGCGGGCGACCCGGCAGGCGCCGCAGAGGCACTGACCGAACTGCTGCCCCTCTGGGCGCGCGTCTGCGGCCCCGAGCACCCCAGAACCCTCACCGGCCGGTACCAGCTTGCCTTCTGGCGGGGACGAGCGGGTGACCCGGCAGGCGCAGCCGCAGACTTCGCCGAACTGCTGCCCATACGAGAACGCATCCAAGGACCCGAGCACCCCGACACGCTCGCCACCCGGCACCAATTGGCCCGCTGGCAGGGAGAATCGGGGGATCCGGTCGGCGCGGTGGCCGACTACTCCGAACTGCTGCCCGTCCGGCAGCGGGTGCAGGGAGCTGACCACCCCAGCACCCTGCACACCCGCTATCAACTGGCCTTCTGGCGCGGGGAAGCAGGCAACGCGGCCACCGCCGCGGAAGCTTTCGCTGAGCTACTACCGGACTTCGAGAGGGTACTGGGACCCGACCACCCCGACACCCTCGAAACCTGGTACCAACTGGCGCGTTGGCGGGGAGAATCGGGAGATGCGGCGAGCGCAGCGGCCGAGATCGCCGAACTACTGCCAGTCCGGCAGCGGGTACTGGGGCCTGAGCACCCTCACACCTTCGCCACCTGGAACGCGCTGGAGCGCTGGAGTAAACCCACGGAAGATCAGACCTCCAGAATCGACCGGCCTTTCGAGCAGCATGAAGGCTGACGACCTGGTGCGCAATTGCCTCGCACCTGCGCCGCCCCGCGATCCATCCTCGCGGCCATGACGTCGCACGATGCGCCTGACGGCTCCCGGACCGCTCCCGGCGGTGCCGGGCTGGTGATCCGGCAAGAGACGGCTGACGATCACCGAGATGTGTGCGAGGTTCATACGCGGCCTTCGGTGACAGCGATCGGGTTCCCGGGCTCGCGGAGGCACTTCGCGTTGCGGAGGCTGCATTGGCGCCGATGCCCGGTCGCCCTCGGCTCAGCTACCCCCGCCGGGTTCCGCCCGTGCACCCTGGCCCACGTCTTCGCCTATGCCCAGGCCGAGGGCGTGCACCTGCGGTTGGACGGCACCGAGATCCAGGTCCGCCGTCGAGTTCGCAGGATTGGACCGGACCGGGAGCCGGGGGGCGGCAGTTCAATCGGTGTCGGTGGCGGCGAGCACGGCCAGGCGACGACGCGAGGAGACCGCGACCAGACCTATGTCCCAGGCCACGTGCTCGAACCAGACGCTGTCGGCACTGAAGCCATACCAGTCGGTGTTCTTGACGTCATTTTCCACCGTGTCGAACGACGCGCCCTCGGCGGAGCCGGAGGCCGCGCCGAGGGATCGCCAGGTGGCCAGCCGCCCGTACGCGCCGTATTCACCGTGGTTGTAGGCCCCGCCGGCGGACGCTGCTGCGAAGAGAGTCCGCCAAGCTCGTTCAGGACGTACGGCCGAGACGGTGAAGCCGTTACGTGCCCCCAGCCCCGTCAGACACTCCAGGTCCAGCACCCGCAGCAGGCTGGCGACCGCTGGGGCGCCGAGGTCCCCCGCGAGGTCGAAGATCCTGGCCTCGAAACGTCCGTTGGATTCGGCTGCCCAGTTGGCCACAGCCGAGGGCAGGGCCGACATCCCCGGATCCGATGTCGTCTCCACGACGGCAGGGACCTTTGCGTCCTGGTGGGAAGGTTTCGTGGGGCTGTCCATTTCGGAAGAGGGCAGTTCATAGCTGCTTCCGCCGAGGGTGTAGCTCGGCAGCGGCGGCCTGGCTTCCACTTCGGACAGCGACAAGGGCAGCCAGCGGAGTGGGTGATGGTTCCAGTGTGAGGAGCCTGCCCACCTTGCGATGTCAGGAAGTGCGCTGACCTGTAGGCCTCTCAGTATCAGTTCCTGGAGGAGGCAGGCCCGCAGTTCCTCCACCCCGCTCACCCGCGCAGAGCCGCCGACGAAGACGGTCCCAAGTTGATCCGGGTCCTGGCCGGAGGCGAGCAGGGATGCGGCATAGCGCGCCTGCTTCGGAGCGACGGACGTGGCCGAGGCCACCAGCCGAACCGCGTGCTCGATGTGGCCTACTCCGGGCGTAGTGGTGAGAAGACGCAGGACGCGGTCGAAGACACTGCGGTACTGCCACATCTGAGGGACGGCGGAACCGTACTGCTTCGCCAGCGCCTTCCCGAGGTCCGCCAGAAAGGCCGCATCCCCCTCAGCGAGGCGTTGCTCCGCTTCATCCCAGACCTTCGCCACGCTCTTCATGCGGGGCAGTCGCGTCACGATCTTCGCTATCCGGTCAGGCACTCCGCGATCCTACGAGGGGCGGATGGCGCGCCGGAAACGCATTTTCGGATGGCCCGGCGCTCCCCCGGGCGGCACCCTCGTCCGAAGCGTTCCCCTACGATCAGCATATGAGCGCGTGGAATCAGAGCTTGGACGCTGCGGATATCCAAGAGGCGCAGTTGCGGCGGGATTACGGCGCCCAGCGGCAGTCCGTGGCGCGCTTTCGGCGTGCCTCATATCTCGCGGCCCGTCTGCTACTGCCTAAGGCGGTCTTGCCCCATGTGGTGGCGGCAACAGCAGTGATGCACCACGGAGACAACCTGCTGGACACCGGCGCGAAGCCGCAGCGAATTGCGGCATGGGAGTCGTGGGAGCAGGCGATCCGTAAGGCGCTGGACAGCGGCGTGAGCGACGATGCGTTGATCCGCACGCTGCTGCACACCACGGCAGCGTTCCCCTGGCTCCGGGAGGTGGTGCAGGAGTACCTCTCCACTGCCGCCGCCGAATTGGACTTCACCGGCTTCGCCACAGAGGCCGACTACCAGAAGTATGTCGACGCCTACTCGCTGCCCGCCTTCATGCTGGTCGCGTCCCTGCTCGGCCCCGAGCACGACGACGGGACCTTCCGGGCAGGGTGCCGGATGTTCATCGACGGCAGCCAGCGGCTGGACTTTGTGAACGACCTCGCCGAGGACCTCGCCGAAGGGCGGCTGGGCATTCCGGTGGAGACGCTGGAACGCTTCTCGGTAACGGAGAGAGACCTAATAGGAGGGCGCAAATCACCGGGCGTACGCGAGCTGTTGGAAAGCCAGATCGAGACAGCCCGCTCTTCGTTGCTCACGGCCAAGGAAATGCCGGCCCTGACCGCGAACCCCAACGGGGTTCTGTTGGAGGCGGTCGTCGAGATCGAGCTTTTGACCGCTGATGCGGCGCTCGCGCACGGAGCCCGGTTGCTGCGCGGGTCCGTATCACCGCCGGTGGTGGGCTCGCTACGAGTGATGCTGGACGCTCGTCGAAGGGCTCGCAGGGAGCTCCAGAATGTGACCTAACCGCGCCGCTGCACACACAGGATTGCTGACCGCCCGCGAATGTGTGAGCCGTCTGACGGGAGAGTTCAGCGTGCGGGCGACCTCAAAGCGGACTCCTGGTCAGCCGTCGGCCTCTCACTGCACGAAGCCCGCTCCCGCGGGTAGTTGGCGGGCTCCGGCCTTCGTGCCTTAGCCGGATCCGATGCGACCGAAGCCAAAGCCCCCGAGCAGGACGACGGGACTTTCCGGGCGGTGTCCAACGGCGTCGTGCACGACTGAGGTTGGGCCGCGCCGGCCTGGCGAGTTGGCCGTTTGGTGATGACCGCTCGGCAGTGCGGTCGCAGACTAGGCCGGCGATGGCCAGTTGGGGCTCGTCTTAGTACTGGCGCAGGCCGACGCACCGCTGGACTGGGCTGGCCGCCACTCCGTCCAGGGTGGCGACGAAGTCCTCGACCCCGGCCAGCTGGATCCGTAGCTTCTCCACCTGCTCGGCTGCGGCCTGCTGGTGGGTCCGTACGCGTTCCAGCGGGGCTTCGTGCTCGTCGGCGTCGAGGTCGGTGCCCGCATCGACACGATCGGTGGCTTCCAGCAGGTCGCGGCCGGGTCCTGATCGAGGTCGGAGACGGCAACACGTCCGGCAAAATCGGGTGGGCAGCTACGTCAGTCACTCGTCACACGGCATGTCTGATATCAACTCCCGCACACTCGTGCATGTTGGTACCGAGGCCCGCCCCGTCCCCCCACCCGCGTGGCAGACCTCGCTCCTCCGCGCGAGCCAAGAGCCGACTCTGCTATGCCGCGTACCCGTCCACGGAGACAGGCCGCTGTCGTGCGCGGGAGCGGTGAAGGTCGCTGTGTTCATGCCACCCTCCCCTGCTACATTGCGCTTCAAGATCAGAAAAACGGGGGCAGGACATGACCGTGCAAGGGCACGTCGGGGGCTATCAAGTCCAGACGAGCGCGATGGACAGCGAGGCGCAGACACTCGACACGGCGGGTGACGACGTCGGCGCCATCGCCAGGGCGGTCAAGGACACCGCCTGCTACCCCTCGGACGTCCTCGGCGGCTCCGACTCGGGCCCCGCCTACAACAACTTCGCCGGTGACTGGCAGGCAGAGGCCAAGGTCCTGGAGAGCGCCCTGCACGAACTGGCCGACAAGGTGCGGGTGTCCAAGGCGAACTACCAGGGCGCCGAGCACGCTTCCATTCGGGGCATGAGCGCGGCGGGCGGCGAGGGCGTGACGACGATGCCCGCGCCCGCCGGGGATGTTCCCGCACCGGGCTACCGCACCATGCCCGCGCCCGGCACGCCGCCGCGCGGCCTGTCCGACTTCGGCTGAGCGTCCTTCGTACCGCGTACGAGTCCGCACTCCTGCCCTCACCACGACAGAAGGCCGCACCGTCATGCCCGACGCAGGCGAATCCACCACCGACCGCCGCCAGAAGCTCGCCGAGTACCACGACTCCATCTCCTCGGCCGACAGCAAGAACGATCTCATCGGAGCCATCAACAACGCCCTGGGCGTCTCGGCGCCTGTTGGTGACCCCGGGGTCCTCGAGGGTCTCGCCAAGACCTACCGCAAGCAGATCGACGACGTCGCCGACGTGCACCGGCGGGTGCAGAAGGTCGCCAACGAGGGCCTGCCGGACGCCTGGGTGGGCAGCACCGGGGCGCGGGCGTCCGAGGTGGTGATGGCCGCGGCGCGCTCCGCCGAGCAGATGGAGCAGGCGTTCAGCGGCGCGGCCGGCGCCTTGTTCCGCTTGGCCGACGCGCTGACCAACGCCAAGGCCCAGGACAGGGGTGGCCGCGAGCAGTTGCGCGAGGCGCTCGGCATGCTCGGCGGTGAGGACGGCTTCTTCGACGGCATGGTGGAGAAGGACGCCGAGGAGGCGGAGCGGCTGCGGGCCCGCAGCATCGCGGCCGCGGGCGCCAAGACGATGCACTCCGCCGCGGAGGTGGCCGACGACGCGGCGCGGGCCGCGGCGCGCGACCTCAACAAGCTGGCGTCCGAGGCCCGGGCGGGCCAGATGAAGACCGACAACATCTCCGCCGCCGACCGCCTCGTGCTCGCCGACATCGCGGGCCCCGGCGGCCCCGCGGAGATGAACGAGCTGCTGACCGCGAACGACCTGGAGCGCTCGGGTCGCGCGATGGAACGCCTCGACGCCCGTGAGGAGGCCGAGTTCGAGCGGATGCTCGCCGAGGCGAAGACCCCGCAGGAACGGGCGTACCTCGTCAAGGCACTGGCCGCCGGGTACGACGTCAAGGAGGTCGGCGAGTTCCGCGACAAGATCCACGGCAAGGACCCTGACTGGCTGCAGCGGCACTTGACGCCGGTCACCACGGCCGGGGACAGCATGAACAACGAGGGGGTCAACACCAGCGGCCCCAACGAAGGCGCAAACAAGAACACGGACCAGCAGACGTTCAAGGGCGAGAGGTGGTCGCAGGAAGGCAACACCTGCGTGCCGTCGACCGTCGTCACCGGGCGCGCCATGGTCGATCCGGTGTACGCCCTCGAACTCACCGGGGGCCCCTCCGGGCAGGATGACGACCCCGGCGCCTTCCGGGACCGGCTGCGCGACGAGCAGCTGCGGATGCACGACGAGGGCGACGGCAACGACGCGTACGACTTCCCCTTCGGCTCGACACCCGACGGCATGGACAACGACGGCAAGACCGAGATCTCCAACAAGGAGATCAGTCCGCACACGGGCGGCGAGTACGAGTTCCAGGAGGTCAGGAGCGCGGACGACCGCCGGGACGCGCTCCCCGACATCCAGCGGGCCGTCGCCGAGGGCAGACCGGTGCCGATCGGCGTCGAGGGCAAGGACGAGAACGGCGACCGGGTAGGCCACTCCATGATGATCGTCGGTCAGGAGGGCGACATGCTGCAGGTCTACAACCCCTGGGGAACGACCACGTGGGTCAGCGAGGACGACTTCGTCAACGGCAACATGGGCAAGGCCTCCGACAAGGACCTGCCCGACGCCTACGGCGTCCACCTGCCCGCCCAGTGAACGGAAGGCCGATCCCCGTGAAGTCCAGCAACCGCCTGTCCACCGCCCTGGCCCTGCCGCTGACGGCCGTGATGCTGTCCGGGTGCGGCCTCTTCGGCCCCGAGACGTTCGAGGCCGGCGATCGGTCCATCGAAGTGGACGTGGGCGACACGTTCGAGCTGAAGCTCCCGGCCAGCCCGTCGATGGGCCAGGACTGGAGCATCGTTGACCCCGGTCCCGACCGTGCCACCGTGCGCCAGGAGGGCGGCCGGGAGGAGGACTTCGGGGGCGACAGCGGTGTCGACGGGGGTGGTGACGGTACGCAGACCTTCACCTTCGAGGCCGTTGCCGCGGGCACCACGAAGATCAAAATGAGCTACTGCGTGCTGGGCCAGTGCCCCGACGGCGACGACCGCACCGCGACGGGCAGCCCCGGCAACGACCCGGCGTACTTCATCTACACGGTCACCGTGCGATGACCGGAACGGACGTACCGATGAACCCCAGCAAGACCGACGAAGAGTCAGCGCAGGCCGACATCGCCATGCTCCTGCGCTACGGGATCGGTGCCCAGGGCCCACGTCGCAGCGCCCTGTTCGGCGACGGAGCCGTGGGCGCCGCGGTCACGCTCGACCGCCTCGGGGTCCAGCCCCGCTCGGTGGCGTTCCTCGGCAGGACCGTCCGCAGCGGTGGTACCGCCTACACCGCCCGCCTGCCGGAGCTGCTGCCCCAGCCAGCGGCCTCCGACCTGGTGCGCGGCTGGCTGGATGCGGCCGCGTCGGTGGCCCGGCCCGTGGAGGGCGACGAGGTCGTGGCCCGCTGGCTGGAGGCGGTCGCCGAACTCGTCGGGCTTCGCCGCACTGCCCGTGAGCGCGCCGCCCGCTGAGCTCAGTCCCTTAGCCGCTTAACCGCCCGCGACGGCCCGCGGCGTCAACAGCTCCAGGCGGGTCATGCCTGGAACTTGGCTGATGGGTCAGGAACTGACTGGCCCTGCCCCCCGGTACAGAGAGTCCCCGCGCGAGCCCGATACGGCACGCTCAGACCCGCCCCGGGCAGAGCAGACCGCACGCCTGATTGGCGCCCAGCTGAACAACGTCCCGCTGCACGTCTCGGAAGTTGCCGGTGACTACGTGCCCTAGATGCCGGGCAAGGAGGAACTTCCGGCGGAATCAGGAGACTTCTGTCTCCGCTTTCTCACTGGTGCCACCGACTGGGAGCGGGTGCAGGGACCAAAGTTGGAGAGTGCTGCGGGTGATCGGCGATCCACGTCCATGCGGTCCACGCGCCGCGCAACGGGCCGGTGGTGCAGGCGCTTTCACACCCACCCTGGGGCACGTCATCCGGCCGAGGCGTCCTCGGCCTCCCAGCGCAGCAGGTCGCCCGGCTGGCACTTGAGCACCTCGCAGAGCGCGGCGAGTGTCGCGAAGCGCACCGCCTTGGCGCGGCCGTTCTTGAGTACCGCCAGGTTGGCGGGAGTGATCCCTACGCGGTCCGCGAGCTCGCCCACGGACATCTTCCGCTTGGCCAGCATCACGTCGATGTCGACGGCAATCGGCATCAGATCACCTCGTCCAACTCGGCCTGCATTTGCGCCGCTTCACTATCGCGCGCGACGGCCTGGGCGAGCAGCATCCGCAGCACGAGCACGATGAGCGCGACCCCCAAAATGGCCACGCCGACCCCGCCCATAATGACGGTGACGCCCGGGTCTTCCCTTTGGCCAGGCGCGTTGACGGCTGTGACCGCGAACCACACGAGGGCAGCAGCCACGATTGCGCCGATCACGCCGTCCACGTACCGGAAGGCTGCGTGGGAGAACACGGTTCCGCGTCGCACCATCGTCACCAGCCGCCACACGCAGACCAGGGCTACCTGGACCGACACCATGCCCAGGATCGTGATCACGCGCAGCGGGGTCAGTGGGAGCGACCCGTCCTCCGGGTCGCTCCCACTGACCAACGTCCACACCATCAATGCCTGCACGAACAGGGTGCCGGCGAGCACCACCACGAGCACGGCGCGCAGCGCACCCACGGTCAGCTTTCCCATGAACCGTCCCTCCATCGAGTTGCGATGGGAATCTATCGAATATCGATAGATTAATCAAGGGCTGGGACGGAGGCCGGGAGGCGGTTTCGCACCGCGGCGGGACTCAGCCGCCGCCTCCCATGACATGGCGTTCGCGCGAACCGTCTTGAACTCGTCGAAGTCGGCCTCGCCTGGGCATAAACCGGACACCATCCGACTAGGCCGATGCCTGGCCCCACCACCAATCTCCTCTAAAGCGTCTTGCACAAGGCTGTGAGCTGGGCATCTCCGTTACGTGGCGGGGGCCTAAAGGGCTGAGCGGGTGTGGGTGGAGACGTTCACCGGGCTGCAGGTGACGCAGTTTGCACACCTGTTGAAGGTGGTGCGGGAGCGGGGCGGGAACGGCACCTTTCACGTCGGCGCCACCACCCGTAGGCCACACGACCGCCAACCGGGGACTCTTCCAGCCGCAGCCTCCACGGGCGAACCAGAGGAAGTCGAATGACGTGCGCAGCTCTCGGGCGTGTGCGGCGAGGGACACCGAATGCTCCATCCCCCGGCACGCGGTCTGGCTGCCGGGGCTGCGGCAGGAAGGTGGTGAGCGCCATGCTGGGAGCAGGTGCGCTCGGATCGTAGCCGCGCTGGCCGGCCACCTGACCCCTCCCCATGCAACAGCTGCCCGGAGGTCAGCGGTTGCGCGGGGCGACCAGACCGGATTCGTAGGCGAGGACCACGAGTTGGGCCCGGTCGCGGGTGTGGAGTTTGGTCATGGCTCGGTTGATGTGAGTTTTCGCGGTCATCGGGCTGATCACCATTTGGTCGGCGATCTGGTCGTTGGACAGGCCCCGCGCGGCAAGGGCGACAGCTTCGCGTTCGCGCGTGGTCAGCTCCTCCAGTGCGGCACTGGTGGCAGGCAGCGGCTGGGTGACGTACCGGTGGATCAGCTTGCGGGTGATGGACGGGGCGAGCAGAGCGTCGCCGCGGGCGGCTACCCGTACGGCGTGCAGGAGGTCCTCCGGCACGATGTCCTTGACCAGGAACCCGGCGGCGCCGGCGCGCAGCGCGTCGAAGACGTACTCGTCCATGCCGTAGTTGGTCAGCATGACGACGTGCACCCCGGTCAGGGCGGGGTCCGCGGCGATGCGCCGGGTCGCCTCGATGCCGTCCATGACCGGCATCTGGATGTCAATGAGCGCGACGTGCGGCAGGTGCTCCCTGACGAGCATCAAACCCGCTTCGCCGTCGGCGGCTTCGGCCACCACCTCGATGTCGTCCTCGAGGTCGAGCAGCGCGCGGAAGCCGCTGCGGATGAGCGGCTGGTCGTCGACCAGCAGGACACGGATCATGAGGCTCGTTCCACAGGGAGTTCGACCTGGACGGTGAAGCCGTGCTCGGTGCGCGGCTGCGCGCGCAGCCGGCCGCCAAGGGCGGTGACACGTTCGCGCATGCCGAGCAGCCCGAGGCCGGGAGCCGGGACGTCATCGGGGGTGGCCTTGCCGTCGTCGTCCACCTGGATGGACAGCGCGTCGGGCCGGTATTCGATCCGGACCGTCGCGGTGGTGGCACAGGCGTGTCGGGTGGTGTTGGTCAGCGCTTCCTGGACAATGCGATAGGCGGTCCGGCCCACCGCGGCCGGCACGTCGTGGCGTTGCCCTTGGATCGTCAGCGTCGCGTCCAAGCCCACCGAACGGGCGCGCTCTACCAGTTCCGGTACGTGCTCGAGACTCTGCGGCGGAGTCGTGTCGTCGTCGCGCAGGGCCTCCAGAGTCGCGCGCAGCTCCCGGGTGGCCTCCCGTCCGGCCGTCTGGATCGCCAGCAGTGTCGCGGGCACCTGCTCGCCGCGCCTGCGGGCCACGTGGACGGCGACCTCGGACTGCACCTTGATGATCGAAATCTGGTGGGTGAGGGAATCGTGCAGCTCCCGCGCGATGTGCAAACGCTCCTCGTCGGCGCGGCGCCGAGCGGTCTCCTCTCGGGTGCGCTCGGCTTCGTCCGCCCGCCGCTCGGCCTGCCGCAGCGCCTCCCCGGCGGCAAAGGCGGCAATCAGCCAGGCGATTTCCAGTACGTTCCGGGCCTGCGCGAACGCCTCGCGCGCCTGCCCGTCGCGGAAGGCCAGCGCTGTAAGAGGGAGGACGACGAGCAAGGACACGGATGCCGTCACCGTCAGGGCCCGGAGCCCGGCCCGCACGGCGCCATAGACCGCAATCAGGTACGAGACAGCGAGCACCTCAAAACCCGCCGCCTCGTACCCCACCGCGCACAGGCCTGTGACAGCCAGCACCGCCATCGGAGCCCTGCGACGGGCGACCAGCGCCAGACCGCCCGCCGCCAGCAGCACGGCGCCGAACAGCTCGCGCTCCCCGGCCGGGCGCTGCCCGGTCAACCCGGTTCCCAGCAGCAGTGCCGCCACGCTGACGGCAATCGCCCAGTCCACGGCACCGGCCGGAACACGAAAACGCCCTGTGTCCATGCGCGCACCCTAGCCGGACACAGCCGGCAGCGAGTCCCGCCCACGGACGAGCGGCCGGCTACCGCACCTGCGGTACATGCCCGCCGCCTGCCGCGTGCGCAGCAGTCGACTGCCATGGCGACGGCAGTCCCAAGAGACTGCACCCGCTGGACGACCGGCAAGGCGGTCGGCAGGCACGCTCAAGGCACAGCGAAACCGCGGAACTCGCCACGCACGAAGGAGGAGAGTGACATGAGCGCAACTGATGTCCTGGCGGTGGCCGCCGAGGGCGGAGTCATCGGCGACGGGCGGTCGGGGGCCAACCTGGCCCTCGGGGTGGGGCTGGTCGGCGTGGCCATCGGCTGGCTGGCCCTGGCCCGGGTCGCCGGCCGTTTCAGCACCGGCAACGCGCGCACCGGCGCCATGGCTGCCATGGTGGTGGGCATGGTCGGCACGGCCCTCGCGGCGCTTCATCTGGCCACCTCAAGTGGTGGCCCCGGCACCGGCAACGGGATGGTGGGAGCCGTAGCGGCCATCCCATTGGGGCTGATTGCCATGGCCTTCGGCCGGCGCGCTCTGTCCCACGCCCGACGCACTGAGCGGACCGCCGACCGCGCCGAACACGAGCGGGAGTTCGGGTCCACGTCGTAGGCCCTTGGCCGACGACCGTGCGCCAGGCCGACCAGCCCCTACCGCACGCAGCGCTGCCGCGGCTGCTTGATGCCGCTGGCTGTCACCGAATGCTCTTCGAGGGACCGACTCAAGCAGGAGAAGTGCAGCCGCTGTCAGCCGTCAGAGCCACGTCAGTTCTTTCCGCGCTCCCGGACGACCACGAGAAACGCGTCCGACCTCAGGTCCATCACCACGGTCGCGCCGGGCTCGCCCTCGGCCCGCAGTCGAGCCGCGTACTCCTCCGCAGGCCACGATCCGCGCGGAGCTCCTGCTGGAAACCGCTCCAAGACCTTCGTGTTCATGGCGGCAACCACCTCCAACGTCGCTGAATCACTCGCGTGCTGTTCACATGCTCGTTACTGTCCGCCTGCCCGCGATCCACCGGTACATGTATCGGGGAAGCGCGTCCGGCACACGCGGGAACAACGGGAAGTTGACGGGTGCTCACCCGACTGCGTGCCGTCTGACCTCAGTGAGCCGTGCCGCAGGCACCGACCCGACGTAGAGCAAGGAACGGGTGTCGGCCTGCAAGCAGTGATCTCCGGATTCTCAATGCGCCGCATCGGCCGGCGGCCGGACCGCAGAGAACAGACAAGCGATCAGGAGTCGTCATGGACGAGAGCCTGGACACCTTCCTCGCCCAGGTCGCGGGACGCGCAGGCTACGACGGCCCCACAGGCGGGACCGCCCAGAACGTGCTGGAGGTCTTTGGCGCTCGCCTGGGGGGCGACGACCGCACCGATTTGGCCCGACTGCTCCGAAGGAGTGCCGACCGCTGCTGACGCAACCGAGCTGGCCACCGAAGCGCTGACACCCGAATCAGCCCCGGCTGAACTTGCCGCCACGCCCGTGCTTGCCATCAGCCGGCCTGCGTGCCGCGCTGAGAGTCAGGCTTCGGCTGCCATGGGTCGCGGATAGCGCCCTTCCCAATGTGCGGCGCCGGAGGCCAAGCGGGGCGATAGGCCGCTGGCAGGTCCTTCAGCGCCTGGAGGACCGTTGGCCGGACCGGCAGTAACTCCGTGCTGCCCGTCTGCGCCAGCAGCTCCGTCAGGCGACGCCCTGCGCCGGCCAGAAGTAGCTTTCCGTGCCTGCGTTCCAGCAGCCAGCGGATGGCGAGCAGGCAGTTGAGCCCCCGAGAGTCACAGAAGACCAGAGCCGTCACGTCCAGCACCAGGTATCGATGCCCGGCGCCGAGGAGAGGGCCGAGCGCGCGCAGGAAGAACTCCTCGCAGGCCTGATCGAGTTCTCCGGTGACCCGCAGGACCGCGCAGCCGTCGCAGTCGGCAAGCTCGGTGATGGTCAGACGGTGAGTCTGCACGGGTATCGCACCTCCATCCGGCCCTCATACGCAGGACCGACACGATCGGCCCCTGCGCGTCGGCGCTTCCCGCGGACCGATCGAGTGCCCGCAGCCACTTGCTCAAGCCACCTCGGCTTCGTGCGCTGTCGTGTGCTCCGGGCGCGATCTGACTCGATACCCGTATGGCTGCGTATGCCCCGCATTCCGGCGGGCAGCGGAAACGGATGAGATTTCTTGTCGGTCTGGAACGCACCATGGAGCGTTGGTCCAACGTCATGTGGGTGTCGCTGGTCCCTCGTGCCGCGAAGCAGGCCGAGGTGGTGGGGATGCTGCGCCGCGAGTGCGACGACCGCGCTCTGATCCTGGACAGGCGGCGCACCCTGGTGCCCAACGCCTTCGTCATCGAGCTCCCGCCGGAATCCCACCGACAGCTGACTGACGACAGTGCCCAGGTGGCAGGGCACCTCGCGGCTCAAGTTCGCCGCCACGCAGCAGAGCAGGGATATACCTTCGCCGGGCCGGTCGCAGTTGACCTGGCGTCGGCCGATGACGCCGGTGTCGGTCGCTTCCGTATCCGAAGCCGTATCGCCCCCCCTTCACAGGTGACGAGGCATCCGGCGAAGCCGAAGCCGTATGCCCGCTGCTCAGCGCCTGTGCGTGATCGGTGCGGATGCGGAAGGCAGCCCGCAGGACGGACGACCGCCCCCGATCGGGGATGCCCTCGTCCGGCCGGCACCCGCTAAAAGGCTGGGTGTGGGACTCCGGACCGCACTCGTCTCTCAGGCCCTGCCCGCCCCAACCGACAGACCCAGGCGCGGACCGACCCCCAGGTCGCCCGCGCCTGAGGCGTGCGCCGTTGCGTCCTCCCTGCGCCAGGAGGAGGGATAGTCAGAAGCCGGCGCCCAGCGTCCTGATCAAGCTGAGGTCTTTGGCTGCGACTCGTCGCCTTGGGTGCGCAGTTGCTCGTTGATGCGCCGGGCTTCCTCGAGCTGATCTTCGAGGATGACAATGCGACAGGCGGCCTCTATGGGGGTGCCCGCGTCGACCAGTTCGCGGGCGCGGGCCGCAATGCGCAGCTGGTAGCGGGAGTAGCGGCGGTGGCCGCCTTCGGAGCGCAGCGGGGTGATGAGGCGGTGCTCGCCCAGGGCGCGGAGGAAGGCGGGAGTGGTGCCGAGCAGCTCGGCGGCCCGCCCCATGGTGTAGGCGGGGTAGGTGTCATCGTCGAGATTGTCGACGGGACTGGAACCAGTAGGGGGCATAGACCTCTTCTTTCAGGGACGCGTCGGGGGGCCCGGGTGCCGAACGGCACCCGGGCCCCGAGCTTTCAACACCATCTACCGGCAACCTGCGCCGGCGTTCTTCGTCCGCAGGTTCCGCCTGGGAGGGCGAGGCTGCGGGGATCGCGGATGCGTGACCGGGGACCACCTTCCAATCCGGGGCCTGCGTACCCGGGCGGACTTCTTCCTCGCCCGGGCGATCCTGATGGCGTCTGCTCCTTTACCTTCGGTTACTCGGTCGTACTGCTGGGATAACTCGGATACTGCTCGCGGCCTCTCGGGCCGCGTCCTGCATGCGCGGCAGTTCGTGTCTGCCGCGCCCACTTCGACTTCCTGGGTACAACAGAAAGCGTAGCCCTGCTGCGAGCCAATGTCTACTGTGACCGCGGGAGGTTTTCTTCAGGACTGATGTGCGAAGTTCTGCCGCAGATACACCCCAGAAGAGTGTTGCCCGGGTTTGCCCCTGCCCGGCGGACACACGCTGAGCCTGAAGGCAGAACAGATCCCGGGCGGGCGCTGGCGCATGACCGACGCGGAGACGACCCTTACGCAAGGCCCAGGGCCCCTGTGATTGTTGAGGGCGAGTTGACCAGATGCGTCACAGTGTCCGGGGCCCGCTGCTCCCCTTGCTCGTCCGGCCCGGCCTCCAGCGCCTTCGTGGTCTCGCCCTGCTGGCCGGCCTCGCGCAATTTCCCAGGTCAAAACGGCACGGCACCGCTTCCCTAACGCGACGTAGCGGTCCACAGTGAGAGAAGCACCATCGCGCACTGGAGGCGGTCATGCTCCTTCTCGGCATCATCCTGCTCGTTATCGGCTTCGTCACCGGCGTAGCGGTCCTGTGGACGATTGGACTCATCCTCGCGGTCATCGGCGGGGTCCTGTGGATCATGGGCGCCATGGGACACGCTGTCGCCGGCCGTCGCCACTATTGGTGATCTTCTCTCAGACCAACGCCTCGGCGACGTGCCGACCGCCGGACCGGGTGGGCAGCTGACGCGTTTCGCTGCCGTGCCCGGGTGGACGCGAGATGCGTTCCCGATGGTCCACAGACCGTAATGAACCGTCAGTCGCTTCCTGACCAGCCGCCGTCCGCGCCACACAGAGCGCTCGCGCATCAGCGGGCCAGTGGCTCGGGCGGAGGGGCTTCAGAGCGCCGGGAGTAACCGTGCCCCTGCATCAGCGGTGCTGTGGCACTTGCTCGCGGGGCTCCAGGCGCAGATGGGCGCCTTGGCGTTTCAGGGCGCGCTGGACGAGGTGGTGGGGCACCTCGCGGGGAGTGCGGGAGAGGCGGACGGAAAGCGCGGCGCAGACTCCGGCCGCCTGACCCGTCGCCATCGCGATGGGCATGACGCGGTAGGAGGAGTGCGCCACGTGTGAGCCGGAGATGCAGCGTCCGGCGACCAGCAGACGGTCCGTGTCGCTGGGCAGCAGGCAGCGCAGCGGGATGTCGTAGAAGTGCCCGCGCGGGACGCGTTTGAGGACGGTGCCGCTGCCCCTGGGGTTGTGGATGTCGACGGGGTAGGCGCCGTGCGCGATGGCGTCGGGGAAGGGGCGCGCCGTGAGGATGTCGTGTCCGGTCAGGTGGTAATCACCGAGTATGCGGCGGGTCTCGCGTACGCCGATCTGGAGGCCGCTCTGTGCCACGTACGACTCCTGGAAGCCCGGCACGCGGCGGCGCAGGAAGCGGTCGATCTGTGCCAGCTGGCGGCGCGCGGTGTACTCGGCGCGGCTGAGGTCCCACACGTCGGTGCCGAGCGCCCGGGTGACGCGGGTGCTGTTGACGCTGACCTCGCGGGGGTGCGGAGTGCCGAAGAAGAGGATGTCCTCGCGCGGCAGGCGCAGTTCGCCCGCCTCGGTGGCCTCCTGGACGAGGTCCCACAGCCCGTGCACGCCGCGCCACTGGTCGGGGTGGTCCCTGATGTACTCGGTGAATACGGGTTGCAGGAAGTCGACGACGCGGAACATGAGCGTCATGGGCTGCACCAGTCCGTCCTCAGGTCGCCCGATCTCGTACGGTGCCCCGGCGGCCGCTGCGATGTCGCCGTCCCCCGTGGCGTCGACGATCACGGAGGCGTCGATCACCACCGGACCTGATTTCGTCTCGAAGACCACCCGCCAGCCGTCGTCGAGGGGCAGCGCGGCGGACGCGAAGGAGTGGAACAACATGCGCACGCCCGCCTCGTCGAGCAGGTCGAGAAGGACCAGCTTGTAGATCTCCGGGTCGAAGGGGACGGTGTAGCCGGTGTCGGTGGACGGCGGGACGCAGCCGCCGCGTGCGGTGAGACGGTCCAGCAGGAGCCACAGGAAGCCCGCCACCACCGGTTCGCCCTGGCCGTGGTCGCTGGGCAGCAGGCGGCTGCCGTGGCCGCCCTCGTCGAACACCGCCTGCTTTTGCTCGTTGTGGAAGGACATCAGCGGCATCACCAGCGCCACGGTGGCGTTGCCGCCGAGGAAGCCGTAGCGTTCCACGAGCACGACCTCGGCGCCGGCGTCGGCCGCCGCGTAGGCCGCTGCGGTACCGGCCGGGCCACCCCCGATGACGAGGACGTCCGTGCGGCCGCCGTGCTGGGCTGCCCGCGGGGGCAGGGTGACACTCCGGGAGGGCCGGGGCGGTTCCAGGATCGGCATCGCATCTTCCCGTCGGATCGGTGCGGGCGCGGACAGCACGCTCCCTGGCCGGCGGCCGCGGCGCCATGGACCGTCGGACCGGGGGCTCACGGGGGCGACGGGGCCACGACGTCATGCAGGTGGAGGTCCGCCGTTCGCCGGGGTGCGGCCGTTCCGCCGTCGATGTCGTCCAGGAGCCCGCCGCAGCGGGCGCAGGTCTCCCGGGCCAGTGCCTTCAGTTGCCGCACCCGCGTGGTCAGATCCTGCTGCCGCCCGGGGAATTCGTCCCACAGCCGGTCCACCTCCGCGAGCAGCAGCCCGGCCTGCTCCCGTGCCACGCCGACCAGGGCGGGCGCGCCGGTGCGGCGGGCGAAGTCGAAGACCTTGCCGGAGTACGGCAGCGGCAGCACGGGCAGCCCGGCCAGCGCGGCGAAGATCACGACGTGCAGCCGCATCCCGACGACCATGTCCAGATGACTCATGAAGCCGAGGATCTCGCCGGGGCTGTAGGGGTTGTGCAGGATGCGGCCCAGGTCGGGGGCGCTCATCCGGGACAGCACACCGTGGGCGTGGCGGACGTCCTGGCGTTCCATCGGCACGAAGACCACGTGCGCGTCCAGGCGGCGCGCGATGAACTCGGCGACGTCGGCGATCAGCGCGTGATAGTCGCCCTCGTCGAGTTTCTCCGCCGCCCGGCCGGGCTCGCGCACGGACATCCCGACCAGCCGTGTGCCGGTGGGCAGGCCCTCCTGGCGCATCATCTCCTCGGTGAAGGGCTCCGGCGTGAGCAGCAGCGCCGGGTCAGCGGTGACGGCGAGGTCGAGGTCCACGCCGACCTCCTCCAGGACGAGGCGCGTCTCCTCATCGCGGACCACGAGGTCGGTCATCTGCGGCAGCACGGTGCGCACGGCCTCCCGGTCGTCCGCCTCGCGCAGCGGGCCCGCGCCGATCGCGTAGGCGAACGTGGGCACGCCACGTTCGTGCGCCGCGTTGACCAGCCGCAGATAACGTCGCGCCTCACCGTCGTAGAGGATCCCGCCGCCGCCCAGCACCAGCAGGTCCAGGCCGCCGAGGGCGTCCAGGACGGGTTTTTGCGGGACGCCCTCCCAGTCGATCACCTCGTCGGCCTGTGCCTGATGGGAGCGGGTGTGCTCGGCGTTCCGGCTGAAGACGACGAGCCGGGCGTGCGGCCGGTGGGCGCGCAGGCAGCTCAGGACGCACTCCAGGATCGCTTCGTCACCCGTGTTGCGCCCGCCGTAGGAGCCGAGCAGGCCGATCCGAAGCGAGGACGGGACGGGCGACGGGTGCGGGTTGATCGTCATCCGGAACTCCCCGTTCGAGAAGAGCAAGCCGAAGCCCACAAGATGTACGGCCTGGACGATGCCGGAGCCTTGCCTGCACGCCACGGCAGTGGGCAGTTGTGCCGCCCGGCAGTTCCTCCGAGGCAGCCGGGCATGGCTTCAGCACTGGAGAGGGTGCAGGCGTGTCATCGCATCGGCCAGTTGCCGACGGGCTACATAGAGCGCCGCGTCCAGCTGACGAGTACCCGTGACCACACACAGCGTGTACGTCACGTCTTCGAGCTGACGCCGGATTTCCGGCCCGGCACCGGCCGCCAACCGCCGGTGTAATGTGTCGCAGCGCTCGACCAGCTCCCGCAGGAGCGAAGGATGCGCCCTCAACATGACGGCCACCTCCGTCCTCACCCCTTCGGACTACCCCCGCTACGGTCCCAGCCATCAGCGCCGCACGCATCCGGAAGCCGTCACCCGTCCCGTCACGCTTGCCGGACGGGACGGGAGTGAGGCCCTACGTACCGTGCGGGGACCGTGGCGCGCCCAAGAAGGCGAGCGGCGTATGCCAGGGATGGCTACGCCGCTGGGAGAACCGTGCGGCCGGGCGAGTGGGCGCCCCAGCAACTCGCAGACCACGGACTACTCGTCTCGGGACTACTCGGCTCATCAATGTGGGCGGTCGGGCGTGGACCGAAGGTGGTCTACGCCCTGTGGGTGGAGTCCCCTTCGTCGTTCTCCGCATGGGTCATGGCGACCTGGCGCGCGGCCGCGGCGGCCCGTATCCGGTCCAGCGGGATACCGGCCTGCTCGCACAGGGTGGCCAGGTCGAAGTAGATCGCCTCGCCCGCCATCAGCCCGTCGTGGAACGGGACGATGTTGGCGAAGGGCACCTCAAAGGCGCCCCCTCCGGGCGGTATCCCGAGCCACTCCCCCCGGCTGGTCCCGCGCAGAGTCCCCCATACGGCGATGACTCCGTCGCCGTAGGCGATGCCCTCGTCCTCGGGGGTGAGGTCTGGGAACGCAGTGAAGTACTGCTGCTGGTAGGCGGCGCGCACCGCGTCCCTACCCCGGCTGCACAGCCCGAGCGCCTTCGTCTCGAGGAAGCAGTCCGCCACGAACGTCCTGAGGATGCCGTCGATGTCCCGTGCCGTCTCCGCCTCACGGTGCGCCTCGAAGAGGCGGCGCATCTCGGTGCTGTCCATACCGGCACTCCCTCCTCCGGCGCCCGGTCGGACCGTCCCTTCCTCGATCGTAGGAAGGCGCCGACCGGCCGACCACCGGGACCGTCGGCAAGCGATCATCAGCCGATTGCTCGCCGGGCGCTGCGGCCGGAGCGGGACCCGGAGTCGCCGCAACGCCCTGAAGGCTCCTCCGGAGGAGCCTTCAGGGCGTTGCGGCACGGGCATCAGTGCGAGGGCCCGCGTGAGAACCTGCACCGGGGTCCGTGCCGGTGACGCACCGGCACGGACCCCCTCGCTCAGCCCCGAACGATGTTCTGCGCCTGCGGTCCCTTCTGACCCTGACCGATGTCGAAGGTCACGTGCTCGCCCTCGGTCAGTTCGCGGTACCCGTTGCCCTGGATTTCCGAGTAGTGGGCGAACACGTCCGGCCCCCCGCCGTCCTGCTCGATGAAACCAAAGCCCTTCTCAGAGTTGAACCACTTCACGGTGCCGCTGGCCATACCGTCAATCCTTCGTTCATGCGAGAGAAACAGCCCACTTACCGGGCATGCCCCAGCTCCTGCAACCACACGAGCCTCATCCGTTCTACCCCGGACCGCCCCGCTTATCCGACCAACGCCGCCACAGCCGGGACGAGTTCCTCCGGGCGCTCGCCCGACCTCGGCCTGTGGTGGGGGCTGTTCATCCACGGCGGACGTGGTGGGCGTGTGACCAGAGATATGCCGAAGGCCCCTGGGGCCGGGACTGCGGGTACGAAGCGACGCCTCGGGGACGCAGGGCGGAGAGCGACGCAGTGGTCGTCGTGCCCGCCCGCACACACGTCGCCGTCTACGCGGCCTGGGCGAGTTCGGCGCGGCCGAACAGCAAGGCGTAGCCGGTGGGGAGCTGGTGGAGGATGCGGGTGATCAGGTCGGGTCCCGCATAGGCGACGACGGCGGAGAAGACCGAGCCGGTGTCCCAGCGGGTGGTGGCCAGGGAAGCGCCGGTGCGGGCGGCGAGGTCCTTGACGAAGGACCAGCCGGTCAGCGGGTGGGGGTCGGGGATCTGGGCGGTCAGCACGCGTGCGGCTTCCAAGGGCAGGCAGCTCGCCAGGTCGACGCGTTCGTCGCCGGTCAGCTGGCGCCCCAGTCCGGCGAGAACCAGGCGGACGGCTTCGTCGGCCCTCTCGCGGGTGGGGTAGGCGCCCTCGTAGCGGACCTTCTCCAGCATCTGCTCGTATGCCGTCCCGTACGGCTGCTGGGACGGTGCGTGCCGGTCGGACATCACTGGGATGGTTGCCTTTCTTGCTGCGGCCGGTGTTCAGGCACCGGGGTGCGGGATGGTCAGATGGGTTGAGGGCGGCCGAAGAGCAGGTCGTAGCCGGCGGGGAGCTGGAGCAGGATCTGGCTCAGCAGGTCTCCGCCTGTCGCGTCCGCGACGGTGGACAGCACTGCGCTGACGTCCCAGGCCGCGGTCTGCTCGGTGGCGCCTTCGATCCACGCGGCGGTTGCGCGGACGAACCGCTCCGGGGACAGCGGCTCGGCGCTCTGCAGCGGGTTGAGCAGGATCAGGGCGAACGCCTCAGGCAGGCGCGCCGCCAGCTCGGCGCGCACGTTGCCGACCAGGTGCGCGCCGAGGAGAGCGAGTACCACCCGGGCGGCGCGCTCGGCTTCCTCGGCGGTGTCGTACTCGCCGCGTTCCTTCACATAGCCGAGGAACGCTTCGCGTCGCAGAGTCATCTTCGCCGCCGCCCCTTCTTCTTCGGACTGTCCACGGGGGCGCGGAGAGCGGGCTGAGGGGGAGATCAGGTGCCCGCCCTCCGCAGGCATCCGGCCGGTGTCAGCCGGAGATCTCCTTGCGGCCTGATCCGACGCCGATGGAGATCTTGCGGGGCTTGGCGCGCTCGGCGATCGGGATCCGCAGGGTGAGCACGCCCGCGTCGTAGTCGGCCTGGATGTGCTCGGTGTCGAGGGTGTCGGCGAGCACGATCTGGCGGGAGAAGACACCCAGCGGCCGCTCGGACAGCTCCATCTGCACGTCGTCGGCCTTCGCCGCTGGCCTGCGCTCGGCCTTGACGGTCAGCATGTTCCGCTCGACGTCGATGTCGATCGCGTCCGCGGTGACACCGGGCAGGTCGAAGGCCACCACATACTCGTCGCCCTCGCGGTAGGCGTCCATCGGCATCGCCGACGGCTTCGACCAGGTACCCGGGCCCATCAGCTGCTGCGCCAGCCGGTCCAGCTCACGGAAGGGGTCAGTGCGCATCAACATCGTGAAAACACCTCCAGCAGGTTCAGGCAGTTGCTGCCAATGCGCCTCACTGACACCGTTGTAACATGTCATCCAATGGATGACAAACTTGATGTCGTCCACGGGATGACAACAACAGGGAGGTGTCCGTGACCGCAGCCGACCAGCCGTCCACGACCAGCACGAATGCCCACAGCCCGGCGTCGTTCCTCGCCGCCGCGGCGGCCCTGCATGCCATAGACGACGCCCTGCGCGATGCCAAGCTGGAGTCCCCAGACACCCCGGATGGGCCCGGCCCCGGACCGGAGCAGGCACTTGCCTCCCTGATGCTGCTGCGGCAGGTGCGCGAGCAGCTTGCCGGATGGGAGACCGGCCTCATCGAAACCGCCCGCGACGCGGGAGCCAGCTGGGCCGACCTTGCCCGTCCCCTCGGCGTCGCCAGCCGCCAGGCCGCCGAACGCCGCTATCTGCGCGGCCGCCCCGGCCCCGCCGGAACCACCGGCGAACAGCGCGTCCAGGCCACCCGTGAACGCCGCGCCGCCGAACGCACCACCGCCAACTGGGCCCGCCACAACGCAGCCGACCTGCGCCGCATCGCCGGCCAGATCACCGCCCTCACCGACCTGCCCGCCGCGGCCCGACTCCCTGTCGACCAGCTCCACGCGGCCCTTGCCCACGACGACCCCGCCGAGCTCATCCGCCCCCTCAACGCCACCCGCCCTCACCTGACCACCGCCCACCCCGACCTCGCCGCCCAACTCGACACCCTCACGCACCCCTGAAGCCGTTCCGATTCTCTGTGCCGTTCCTGCTCGGCCCCCGGGCCGTGAGGTATGCCCAGGTCCAACCTGACTGTCGCGGCGGCCCGGTGGGCCTGGGAGAGCATGCTGGCCAGGATGCTCAGGGTGAGGTCGAGTCCTTCCACTTCAGCCCGCCAGCCTTCGTCGATGGCGCGTTGACCGCAGGCCAGTAGATCGGCCTCCAACTCCGGATTTCTCTTCAACACCAAACCCAGACGCGCGAGCTCACCGCAGACACACTCCGGCAGCTCGCAGAGCTCGGCCTGGATCTGGGCGGCATGGGGCGCGATGCTGTGAGGCACCCGGCAGGCCACTTCCGCCGCGTCCGTCTGCACCCGGGCAAGTCGGGCGCACCGTCGAGCGCTGCTTCGACAGTGCTGATCAATGAGGTCGCCGCGACCTGCGTGCCGAGCGCGTCGCCGCCGCGGTGGCGATGCCGGCGCAGCCGCAAGCCGCGATGCGTCAACTCCGGGCGTCGGACGACAAGGCGCTCGCGGTCTCACACAAGCTTGTCTCCTCACAATCGAACACCGGGTGCCCCTCCGCGACGACTCCCCAAGATCTGCGCCAGAACCCAAGACTCATCGATGTTGCTCACCTTTGGTGATGTCAAGCGGCTCCGGAAGTCACCGACAGACGACGCCCGCCCAAGGAAGTCGACACAGCCAATCCGAGTCCGCTGGTCCCCGTGCACGACGATTTCAGCCATGCGCCCGGGATGGCGCTCCCCCTTTGGCGTGGCTGCTCTCTGCGCTGATCAGAATCGCGCTTGCAACGACACCGAAGAGGTGATCGGCGCGTGGCGCGAGCGAGGGCTGATCGCCAAGCCAAGCGAGCATCGCTACCAAGGCAAACAAATCGGCGCCATCGATATCGCTCCGCGCCACGCCTGCGGCCTGGGCACGGGCGAGGAGGCGCGCACCGGCTGCGCGCAGGGTGACGCACGAAGCGTGGAGTGCGGAGTCGGTGTCCTCGATGGCGGCTGCCATCAGCACGGTCGCGCCCCGGTACTCGGTCGTCCACGCAACGCAGTCGCGTAGCCACGAAACGAGAGCGTCCTCGGGCGGACTCGACGCCTCGAGCTCGCATGCCTTCGCCGTCAGTTCGTCGAAGCTCGTGCGGAGTAGGGCGTCAAGCAGCGCTTCGCGCGTCGGGAAGTGCCGCAGCAGCGTTGCGAGCCCGACATCGGCCCTGCGCGCGATGTCGCGCAGGGACACGTCGACACCTTGTTCGGCGATGGCGGTGCCCGCTACTGCGAGCAGGTGGTCGCGGTTCCTTCTGGCGTCGGCCCGCACGTGCCCTCCCCTTGACTATCCGGATCAGTGATCCATATATTCGGATCACTGATCCGCTTATATGGATCACTGATCCGGATAAGCGTATACCGCGGCGCGGGCAGGAGAAGAACGATGGCGACACGCACGATGAGAGCGATCCGGCTGCATGAGTTCGGCGCCCCTGAAGTTCTGCGCTATGAGGAGGCGCCGATTCCCGAACCGGGGCCGGGTGAGGCACTCGTCCGCGTGCACGCGGCCGGCATCAACCCTCCCGACTGGTACGCGCGTGAGGGAATGCCCGACGTACCTCCCGAGCTCAAGCCCGCATTCCAACTCCCCCTGATTCCGGGGACCGACGTCTCGGGCGTCGTCGAAGCCCTCGGCCCGGACACCAACAGCTTCTCGATCGGGGACGAGGTGATCGGCCTTGTACGCTTCCCCACCGCTCTCCAAGGCAGCGCGTACGCCGAGTACGTCACCGCTCCGGTGACCGACCTCGCCCACAAGCCGACTACGGTCGACCACGCGCACGCCGCTGGCCTACCCATGGCCGGGTTGACGGCGTGGCAGTTCTTGATCGAGCTCGGGCACGAGCATCCCTCGCCGTTCCAGGAGGCCCAGCACCGCCCGATGGCACTTGACAGCGAGACCACAGTGCTCATCAACGGCGCTGCCGGCGGCGTGGGGCACCTCGCTCTTCAGCTGGCCAAGTGGAAGGGGGCCCGCGTCATCGCCGTCGCCTCCAGCGCCCACGAGACGTTCCTGCGTGAACTCGGCGCCGACGAGTTCATCGACTACACCAAGGAACGGCCCGAGGAAGTCGCCCGTGGCGTCGATCTCGTCCTGGACACGGTCGGGGGGCCCGACAGCAGGCGCTTCCTGCGCACCATCACGCGCGGCGGGTCCCTCTATCCGGTGTACTTCGGCGAGTTCGACGACGCGGAGAACGCGGAGCTGGGTATCACGGTCACGGCCACCCAGGTCCGATCGAACGGCGCGCAGCTCGCCGAACTGAGTCGCTTGCTTGACGCGGGCGCGGTGCGTGTCGCGCTCAACTGCACGTTCCCGCTCGCGGACGCCCGGGCGGCGCATGAGCGCGCCGCCCGAGGGCACATCCAAGGCAAGATCGTGCTCACAGTCGATTAGAGCTGCGCTGTTGCATAGGCGTGTCCGGCACTCCCTCCAGGGCCTGTTGCGAACGTGGATCGTCTGTCAGACCTGCCTGGGATGCTCCGAACATGGAGATGACAGTGCAACTGACGATCGACTGCTCCGATCCGCAGAGCATGGTGACTTTCTGGGCCGAGGCCCTGGGCTACGTACCTGAGCCTCCGCCGGGCGGGCACGCCACGTGGCGTGCTTACTGGGCGGCGGTGGGGGTGCCCGAGGCAGAGTTGCCGACCGGTGCCGGGGATATACCGGAGTCGATCATCGATCCCGCGGGACGTGGACCGAGGGTGTGGTTCCAGCAGGTTCCGGAGCCGAAGGTCGCCAAGAACCGATGGCACTTCGACCTGAAGGTCGGCGGGGGCCGTGACGTCCCACTGGACGTCCGCACACAGCGGGTCAAGGCTACGGTGGAACGGCTGGTCAAAGCCGGTGCCACCGTGCTGCGGATCAAGGACGAGCCGGACATGGGGGTCTACGCCGCCGCCATGCAGGACCCCGAGGGCAATGAATTCGACGTCGTCTGAGGGCCGTTGCGACGGTGCTGGACACAACCACTCGTTCACGGCTGCTGCCGGTAGGCGCGGGTTCTTGCGGGAGGAGTACGCCCGATCTGCGCGTACCCGATCGGGCCGTAGGGGTGCTGCCTGCCCTGCGGGCACGGCGAGCATGGCCTTGAGCATCGGTCAGGTGTCCGAACACGAACGGCGACCCAATTGGTCAGTCTCCTGGCGCGGCTGCAGGCTGCGGCGGGCTTGGATCCGGCTTCTGCGGGAGGGGCTGTGCGATTCGAGGGGAGCGGCTGCTCACTTTCTTGGTCGGCCGCCGTCGGCCTTCTTCGCGGCCTCGACCACCTGCTCGTCGCGGACCGAGCCGCCGGGCTGAACCACGGCCTTCACGCCGACCTCCACCGGCGCGCCGCCCACCGTCATGTAGTACTGCGCAGCGCCGCCCAGGTGCTACCACGCTATCCCGCGTCGCGCGGCGTCAGCCGCCGTGTAACCCGGTCGAACAGATCGGTCAGCGGCTCGCTGACGTCCCGGCCGAACTCGGTCAGCCCGTAGGTGACTTGGGGCGGCGTGGTCGGCTCAACCTCCCGCCAGAGCAGGCCGTCTTGGACCAGCGCGCGCAGGGTCTGAGCGAGCATCTTCTCGCTTATGCCCTGGATGCTCTCGCGCAGCTCATAGAACCGGAGGTCACTGCCCCGCAAGGAGATCAACACCCAGACGCCCCACCTGCTGGTCACGTGGTCAACCACGTCGCGCGCGGGGCAGTTCGTGTGAAGCACGTCATACCGCTCCCCCGCCTCGGCCCGTGTGTGCTGCGCGCTTCCCGTCACGTGGGGAGCTTACCTCGGGGTATGTCCTTACCAAAAGTTAGCCGGACTCCTAGCGTGAAGCCCACCGAAGGGCATCGAACAAGGAGCTGATCATGATCGTGGTGACCGGGGCTACCGGGAACGTGGGCCGGCCGTTGACGCGGGCGCTGGCCGAGGCGGGACAGCAGGTGACGGCGGTCTCCCGGCACGCGGCGGCGGTGCCGGACGGCGTCCGCCACGTGGCGGCCGACCTGGCCGACCCGGCGGGCCTTGAGCCCGCGCTGGCTGGGGCGAAGGCGCTTTTCCTGTTGCTGTCCGGCGACATGCATGCTGCTGGCGCCAGCCCGGCCTTCATCATTGGCGAAGCCGCGGCCAGCGGGGTCCGCCGGGTCGTTCTCCTCTCGTCGCAGGGCGTGGCGACCAGGCCCTTCGGCCCGACGCGGATCGCGATGCGCGCGGTGGAGGACGTACTGCGGGAGTCCGGCCTGGAGTGGGCCATCCTGCGGCCGGGCGGCTTCGCATCTAACGCCCTGTGGTGGGCCGAGTCGATCCGGGAGCGGCGGGTCGTCGCCGCACCGTTCGGCGACGTCGCGGTGCCGATCATCGACCCTGCGGACATCGCCGAGACCGCGGCCGCCTGCCTGCTGGATGACCGGCACACCGGCGGCGTGTACGAACTGACGGGCCCGGAGGTGATCACGCCGCGCCGACAGGCCGAGGTCATTGCCGCCGCGCTGGGCTCGCCCGTGCGGTTTCACGACCTCACCCGCGACGAGGCCAAGGCCGCGATGGCCCGGAGCATGCCGGCCGAGCTCGCCGAGGACACTTTGGACATCCTCGGCTCCCCGAGCCCGGCCGAGCTGCGCATCAGCACGGATGTCCAGCGGGTCCTTGGCCGCGACCCACGCCCCTTCGCCGACTGGGCCGCCCGCAATATCAACGCGTTCCGGTGACAGGGGCAGGCACCGACCCGGTGGTAGGTGGAGCACCGGTAATCCTTGGCCAGGTCTTGGCCAGGCCTTGGCCCGCTGCCCGATCCTGATCGTCCTGGCGACCCGCGGCAGTGCTGCTCTTACCCGAGGTACGGGACTCAACGCGCCCCAGCAGAGCGTATTCCCGCGCCGTGCCCTCATCGGCTGTTTCGGAGCAACGCGTGGGCGAGGAGAAACCAGGCTGAGTCATCGGACGCCGGCTTCGCGGAGTTCCATCGTGTGTGATTGACCCGGCTTCTTCCGGACCGGGTCCCCACCAGGCTCGGCGTCGTGTGCTATTTGGCTCCGCCCGGGGCGGTTCCGACTGGCCCGTTGAAATGGGTGTTCAGAGGCCATTGGAGGTGGTGGCGAGGCTAAGTGGCCCCACCCCGGGGCTTGCGGTGGCAAGGTGGTCGTGATCTGCCGAGGGGGGTGCTAAGACGAGGAGACCAAGGGTGAACTGGACGCTTGGCGAGGAATTCGAGACGCCTGAGGGGAGGGTGCGGTGGAGGGTCCTCGGCAGTGGAGATCCGCTGGTGCTGGTGCACGGCACTCCGTATTCCTCCTTTCTCTGGCGGGACATCGCTCCAGCGCTCGCCCGTACCCGCAGGGTCTTCGTCTTCGACCATCTCGGCTTCGGCCAGTCGGACCAGCGTGAGGGCCAGGACCTCAGCCTGGCGGCTCACGCGAGAAACCTCGCCCGGCTCCTCGATCACTGGGAGCTGACCTGCCCCAGCGTCATCGCCCACGACATCGGCGGGGCCGTGGCACTCCGGACGCTGCTGCTGGAAGACAGGAGCTACCGGGACCTGACCCTCTTCGACGCGGTAAGCGGCGGGGAGTGGGAGCGGGGGCTCTTTCAACTCATCCTGGAGCACGCGGATGTCTTCCAGCAGCTTCCGGACTACGCGCACGAAGCGCTGGTCGCCAGCCACATGCGGCACGCGACGCACGTCGGCTTGCGGCCGGAAGTCCTCGAAGCCTTCCTCGCACCGTGGCGGGGGGCGGCGGGGCAGGCCGCGTTCTACCGCCAGTACAGCCAGATCAGGCAGGCAGACACCGCCGCGTACGAGCACCTGCTTGGCGGCATGTCACTTCCGGTACGCCTCATCTGGGGCCGCGAGGACCGCATCCTCCCCCCGACGTACGCCGAATGGCTGCTCGAGCGCATCCCACACGCTGAGTTGCACTGGATCGAGGGAGCGGGCCACCTCCTCCAGGAAGATGCACCGGGGCAGCTGTCGGCCTATCTCACCGCCAGGTTCCCGTCAGACAGGTGAGGCGGGCATGCGCGCGCCAGCGGCGATTGGTCAGTGACTGCCGCGCCCTCGCTCTGTTGTACCGAGGCCGGTCCGGGCCTGATTGACCGTAGCGCGAAAGGGTACTCCGACGATCTTGGGAGACCGGCCCTCGGGCCGGACCGGTCGAAAGGAGAGCCGTGCCTGGCGAAAAGGTGAAGAACGTCTTCGTGATCGGGCTCGACGAGGCCAATCTGCCGACGCTGCGGCAGGTCCCGGGAGCCCGTTCACTGCGCTTCCACCAGCTGCTGACGATCGAGGAACTGCAGATCGGCGAGGTGGATCTGCCCGCTCTCATCGAGAAGGCCCAGGGCGTGCTGGACGCCTTCGACGGCAGCGTCGACGCCATCGTCAGCTACTGGGACTTCCCCGCCAGCACCCTCGTCCCGATTCTCAGCGAGCGCTACGGCACCCGCAGCACCAGCCTGGAGTCGGTGGTCAAGTGCGAGCACAAGTACTGGAGCCGGCTGGAGCAGCAGAAGATCACCGACCGGCACCCGCGCTTCGACAGGGTCGACCTGACGGCCGAGCCGCCGCGCCCGCCGGAGAACGTCGGGTTCCCGATGTGGGTCAAGCCCGCCCTCTCGTACTCCTCCGAACTCGCCTTCGGGGTCCGCGACGAGCAGGAGTTCCGCACGGCCGTCACCGAGATCCGCGAGGGCATCACCCGCATCGGCCGCCCCTTCGAGCACATACTCGAACGCATTGACCTGCCGCCGCAGATGGACGGCGTCGGCGGTCCGGTCTGCCTGGCGGAGGAGGCGATGTCCGGCGTCCAGGTCGCCGTGGAGGGCTACGTCCACGAGGGCGAGGTGACGGTCTACGGGGTCCTGGACTCCATCAACTACCCGGACTCCCCCTGCTTCCTGCGCCACCAGTACCCCTCGATGCTGCCCCCACCGGTCATCGCGCAACTCCACGACGTCACCGAGCGCGTGATGCGGCGCATCGGCATGGACTCGGCCACCTTCAGCGTCGAGTACTTCTACGACCCGCGGACGCGCCAGATCAACCTGCTGGAGATCAATCCCCGGCACTCCCAGTCGCACGCGGAGCTGTTTCAGTACGTCGACGGCGTACCCAACCACCACTGCATGGTCAGCCTCGCCCTCGGCGACGACCCGCGCATGCCGCACCGTGAGGGCCCGTACGCGATGGCGGCGAAGTGGTACCACCGGTGGTTCACCGACGGCGTGGTAAGCCACGTGCCGGGGCCCGAGGAAATCGCCCGCATCGAGCGGGAGACACCGGGCGTACGGATCGAGGTGGTCCCCGAAAAGGGCAGTCGGCTCTCGGAGCTTCCCCAACAGGACAGCTACAGCTACGAGTTGGCGCACATCTTCACCGGCGGGGCGAACGAGGAGGAGCTGCGGGAGAAGTACGACCACTGTGTGGCGGCCCTGGGCCTCACGTTCGACGAGGTCCCGTGAGAGTAAGGAGGACGTCGGTCCGATGCGTTATGTGACCAACCTGCCGTACGCGACCAAGGAAGAAGAACACGTCACGATTCCCATGTCCGACGGGGTCCTTCTCTCCGCGCACATCTGGCGCCCCACCTCCTCGGACCACGAGCCGGTGCCCGCGGTGCTGGAGTACATCCCGTACCGCAAGCGCGACCTGACGGCCGTACGGGACTCGATCCACCACCCCTACATCGCCGGACACGGCTATGCCTGCGTCCGCGTCGACCTGCGCGGCACCGGCGACTCGGAAGGCGTGCTGCGGGACGAGTACCTGGAACGGGAGCAGGCCGACGCAGAGGAGGTCCTGGCCTGGCTGGCGGAGCAGCCCTGGTGCGACGGTGGCACCGGGATGATGGGCATCTCCTGGGGCGCGTTCGCGGCGCTCCAGGTGGCGGCCCGCCGCCCGGCCGGCCTGAAGGCCATCGTCATCGCCTCCTTCACCGACGACCGGCACGCCGACGACATGCACTACATGGGCGGTGCCCTGCTGTCGGACAGCCTGGCCGAGGCGGGCACCATGTTCGCCTACGGCACCTGTCCGCCCGACCCCGCCGTGGTGGGCGACCGCTGGCGCGAGATGTGGCACGAACGGCTGGAACACACCGAGCCCTGGGTCCTTCCGTGGCTGCGCCACCAGCGCCGCGACGACTACTGGCGGCACGCTTCGGTGTGCGAGGACTACAGCAGCGTGCGTTGCCCGGTCCTGGCCTCCAGCGGATGGGCCGACGGCTACTCCAACGCCGTGACCCGGCTGCTCGGCCACCTGGACGTGCCGCGCAAGGGGCTGATCGGCCCGTGGTCGCACAAGTTCCCCCATCTCGGGGAGCCCGGACCCGCCATCGGTTACCTCCAGGAGGTCGTGCGGTGGTGGGACCACTGGCTCAAGGGCATCGACAACGGCGTCATGGACGGGCCCATGCTGCGGACGTGGATGCAGGAGAGCGTGCCGCCCTCCACCGCGTACGAGGAGCGGCCGGGGCGCTGGGTCGGCGAGCCGGACTGGCCCTCCCCGCACATCCGTGAGGTCGTCCACCCGCTCACCCGGCACACGATCGAACCTCCGCGGGACCCGGCGGCCCCGGCGGACCCGGCACCGGCCCATGACGGCGACGCGATGACCGTGCAGTCACCGCTGTCCGTCGGCCAGTTCGCAGGCAAGTGGGCCTCCTACAACGCGCCCCCGGACCTGCCGTACGACCAGCGCGAGGAGGACGGTGGTTCACTCGTCTTCGACAGCGAGCCCCTGACCGAACCGCTGGAGATCCTCGGCTCGCCGAGCGTGGAGCTCGATCTGTCGGCCGACGAACCGGTCGCCATGGTGGCCGCGCGCCTGTCCGACGTGAGCCCGGACGGCGCCGCGACCCGCGTCTCGTACGGCCTGCTGAACCTCACCCGCCGCGACAGTACGGAGTCCCCCGAGCCCCTGGAACCGGGACGGCGCTACCGCGCCACCATCCCACTGAACGGAGTGGCGCAGGCGTTCCCGCCGGGCCACCGCATCAGGCTCTCCCTCTCCACGTCCTACTGGCCCCTCGCCTGGCCGCCCCCGAAGCCCGCGCTGCTCAGCGTCCATGAGGGCTCCAGCACGCTCACCCTGCCCGTGCGACCGGTGGACGAACCCGACGAGGTGCCGTCGGCCCCCTTCGGCGAGCCCGAGGGAACACCACCGCTCGTCACCAGCCAGATAACGCCACCCGAGGAGCGCTGGGAGGTCAAGCGCGATTTGGTCGGCTATCACGCCCAACTGGACATCGTGAAGGACCGGGGCACGGTCCGCTTCGAGGACATCGGGCTCGAGGCCGACCGCCGCGCCCACGAGCGCTACGCGACGGTCGCCGACGACTTCACCTCGGCTAACGGCTCCTCCACCTGGACCATGAGCTTCCGGCGCGACGACTGGGACGTCCGGGTGGTGACGCACACCCAGCTCAGCTGCGACGAGACGGACTTCTTCGTGGATGCGACCCTGGACGCCTACGAGGCCGGCCGCCGCGTCTTCTCCCGCACCTGGAACGAGACGGTGCCGCGCGATCTGCTGTAGAACTCGGCGAAGCGCACGTGCGGGTTCACACACCGCACGCGAACGAGCGAGCCGAGCCATCCGCCCTACGGCCCGGCGGCATGCTCACGGAACTGCGCGCAGCCCTGGCCCGTCGCACCACCGCCGTCACACAGCCGGCCCCCTGACCAAGGGCCGCGAACTTCCTACCGGCAGACTTGCCCCGCGCGCGGGCCGCTCGGCTCGTCCGCGAGCCCGATGCGGGCAGTTACGCGTTTCCCGACCGACACCCGCTGGGCTTCGAAGTTCTCGGCAACGGCCATCACGATCTCCAGGCCATGCTGGCCCACGCGGCCCACGTCGGCCGCCCGGGCCACCGGCAGGACCGGATCGGAGTCCCACACCACGACTTCCACCATGCCGCCATCGACCCGCAGGTCCATCAGCACCGGTCCCGGCGCGTACTTGCGGGCATTGGTGACCAGCTCACTCACCACCAACTGCGTGAGATCCATGCTGCGCTGCGAGACCGGCAGACCGCGCTCATCACGCAGCCGGGCCAGGAAGCCAACAGCCAGGTGGCGCGCCTGGGCGATCGTTGCCCCGTCGCCTTCCAAAGCCACGGTGGTATGCATGGCCCTGCTCCCCGGTTTCGTGGCGTCTTCACCCGCCGGGCTTGGTCCCATCGTGGCTGTCCCGAAATCCCCGTTCACTTCAATTCCCCGTTCATTTCCCCCGCGCTTACCCACAAACGGGCGTGTAACGCCATACTCCGCTGTCGTATCCCCCACACGCAGGCATCGCCGCCACCGGGGCAGGCAGCACTGCAGGCGAAGCATGCCAAAGCACCCCATGTGCCAGGATCACCGACATGGCCGACGACGAGACGGCGGCTACCGGACACACTGAACAGCCGGGTCGGCCGTCGGTCATCTCCACTGCCGACGACGGCGTCGCGTGGTGACCCTCAGCGGAGAGATCGACCACCACACGGGCGGACCGCTGCGACAGGCCCTGGATGCCTCGAATACCGGCGGTCCCCGCGTCGTGATCGACATGCGCGGCGTCAGCTTCATGGACTCCACCGGCATCAACATCGCGCTCACCGGATGCCGCGCACTCTGCGAGGCCGGCGGCTGGCTGCGCCTGGCGGCACCGACCGACCCGGTGATGCGCACCCGGCAGATCGTCGCCCACGCTCGTCGTCCACGGCCGCCGAGACCGGTTCTTCCCCGTCGGCAACGGCGAGGCGATCGCGCGCGAGATTCCCGGGGCACGGCTGCTCGTCCTCGAGGAGGCCGCCACAGCGATCCCCGATGCGGCGGCCGGTCAGGTCGCCGAGGCGATGCTCCCGCTCGGGCCGGGAGCCGAGCGCCGTTGTGCCCGGCCATCAACCGGACCGCTCAAGAAAATGACCGGCGACTCACCGCGCTCGACGTGTACTGATACCACTACCAGGGCGCCCCAAGATCCCCAGTCTGAGCTGGACCGATCTCAGGAGCGCCCCTACGGCCCGGCGGCATGCTCAGTGACGGATGGCCGGCCGCCAGTCGACGTCCACCGAACAAAGGAAGTCCCCCATCTGACTTCGCACACGCTCGGCGCTGCCCTCGGCGCCCTGGCCCCTCGCCGCGACGTCCCCACCTCAGCCCATGCTGAACCGTCGGCTTCCTCCACTACCAATACGGCAACACGCTCACCCCGGAGTTCGGGCAGTTGGAGCATCCTGCGTGGATTGCCGCTGCGGCGATCCGGACGGGATCTTGGGCGTCTTCGGTGGCACGCATCGAGCAGAACTCGGGCATCAACAGACTTCGAACCACAGCGAAGCGGGGAAATGCCCCTCCCCGGCCAAGAGGCCGTCACGATGGGGCGCCGGCCGGTAGTCCGGAAAAACCGCCCGCATCTCGTCGGGCCTCTCATAGTGCAGGTGGGACATGCACGCGAGTATCCGGGCACGGCTGTTGTTCGCCAGGAAGGCCCGCACGAGCGAGGTTTCCGCCCAGTGCAACACGCTGTCCAACAGGTCACATTGATAGTCGTACGGTAGGTAAATATCGTGAACGTGAACAATGACGCCCGGCGCGAGACGCGGGAAGACCTCGAGAACGAGGAAGTTCACGTCCGAACCAGGCTTCACGACGTGGGACGAGTCCACGAACAGCACATCACCCGCGGCCAGGGAGGTGAAGGTCGCCAGACCTACGGTCTGGACCGGGACGCGGTGCAGGTGCACACGAGTGTCCTGGGACAGCCAGTCACGCGGGTACGGTTCGATACAGGTCACCGTCCCCGGACGACCGTCCTCGGCGTTCCGGGTGAGTGCTTGTAGCGCGATATGCGTCGAGACTCCACTGCCCACTTCGACGTATCGGCGCGGACACAGCGAGCGCAGGATACCGTGCAGGGCCTGTGCCTCGATATAGCCATATCCCGGGCCGAGTTCACCCGACTCCTCAAACACCTTATTTCCGCGGTATTCGTCGACGAATGGCTTACATGCCTTCTCGAGCCAGACCATCTGTTCATCGAGATCGATGTGCAGGCCGGGCAGACTGGAAGGGGCACGCCACAACTCGCGAGTTTCCGCCAGACCGCGCAGGTCCGGAGCAGAGGAGTAGTAATGGCGCGGTGCGACAAGGATCCCCAGTCGAGAGAGGGCCCTGTTCGCAGCGACCGCCTGGCGCTTGACAGCGCGCTTGACCTGCTGCCGAACGCTCACTGAAATTCGACTTTTCCCCATGGCCGTCAAATTATGCGATGCGGCATTCGGCATTCTCGGACACACCGATGTCCGTTCAGGTGATTTATGAGCCTTGAGCTGTGGCCGGCCTCGGTTGTCGGTGAACTCCGGCAGGCCCCGCTGCCATCGTGGCCCAGCCGGCCACCGGGATAATTCCAGCTGATCACGGCCTCAGCTTCGTCCCCGGTCAGCGCGGCCTGCCGTACAACCCAGTGCAACCCAGTCAGGGAGAGCTCCGACTCGCTCGCCCCCACCCCGATCCGCCCGCCGCTTGCGCCGATGCTGCTGCCAGCGAACGGTACGGCCGGCGCAGCCCGCTCTCGGCCCTCACGCGTGTCGGGGAGCCGGGAGCGGGCGCTGGGAGGCGGGTCAGGTCAGATGCCGCCGGCCGTGACACACAGCGGCTGGGTGCCCTTGATGTAGCTGCCGCCGACGTTCATCCAGAAGACGGCGCACCAGCGGTCACCGTGCGCACCGTCCTGGTATCCGGACCAGTAATGCGTACGGTCCTTCCACTCCCCGTCCGTGCTGTTGCTGATGGTGCCGCGCGGGCCGAACAGCTCCCAGTGGCCCAAGTTCGTTTTGGTGGAGGCGCGGACCTCCATTTTCACGACGTCGGCGTCGTACAGGTCACCCTCAAAGTTCACACACAACGTGTGAGAAATGAAAAGTGTGGTCGACTGACAACGTGTCCGGTCCTGCTGCGGTGCGGTCTCGGCGGCAGAGGCGGAGGCGGAGGCCATTCCCGCCAGGACGATTCCCGCGGCCATCGCGGCGGCCATGCGCTTCATGCTGTCGTTCTTCCTTTCGGAGAGAGCGTACGGAGTTTCCGGACGGATGCGTGCCGGGCTCAGGTGATGACCGGCTCACGTGATGACCGGCTCAGGTGATGACCGGGCTGCAGGCGGTGTCCATGAGGCCGCCCGCTTCGTAGAGACTGGCGCAGACGCGCGAGGCGTCGCGGGGCATCAGGACCGTGACCTCGAAGTTGGCTTCCTCGTCGCGCCTCGTGCCGCCCCACGAGCGGTCCCTGCTGAACATCTCCCTGTTCTGGGCATCCAGGACCCGCACGTGGATGCGCGGATTCCCCACGCCCAAGGTGGAGACGAAGTCCCCGTGGATCGTGTTGATGTACTTGGGCGACTGGGCGTTCCATTCGACGCACAGGACTCCAGTGACCCCCTGAATCCGGGTACAACCCCCGCCCACCGCGGCGGAAGCGGGCCCGGCGGACGCCATAGTGGCCAGAACGGCCCCCGCGCCTGCCAGGGCGAGACCTCGCCGGGTCAGCCGGACCCCCCGGCTCCGCGTCTTCCGATTCTCGTTTTTCTGCAAGGACATGCTGTGCCTTTCGGGATTCCGGTCAGGTGAAAGCCCGTCGGGAAACTACCGTGTTCCGGGCTCGGTTTCAGACTATGAATGGCGGACGACAGCCGTCTATCCGATCTCCGCCGAGTCGACCGCGCTTATCGGATCGCCCGGACTTCCCGGAGCCTTCAGGCCCCGGCGGATACGCCCCCGGAAAGAAGAACTGACCCCGGGATTCCCGGGATCCGTTTTTGAAATAGCCCTGAGTACGCCTCAACCGGCGGGCTCTAGCGCCTTTCGGCGGTGCGCGACGGCACCTGCCCGTACGCCTCGCGGTAGTACGCGGCGAACCGGCTCAAGTGGGTGAAGCCCCAGCGCGTCGCGACCTCGGCGACCGTCTCGGACGCGGAACCGTCGGCGATGCGCAGCAGGTCCCGGTGCACCCGGTCCAGCCGTACGCGCCGCAGGTGGGCCGCCGGGGTGGTCCCGAGGTCGATCCGGAAGCGGTCCTGGAGGGTACGGAGGCTGACCCGCGCCGCCGCGGCCATGTCCGCGACCGACACCGGCTCACCCGCATGTTCCTCGCAGTACGCCATGGCACGTCGCACGGCACGCGACAGCGCCGGATGGGCGTACGCGGGCAGGGCGGCGGAGTGGTCGTGCGGCTGGAGGTCCACCAGGCCGTGCACGAGGACCTGTTCGAACTGCGCGAAGGCCCGCACGGTCCCCAGCCACGCGACCACCGCCGGGTCACCGTCCGCGAGAGCGGGGGCAATAGGCAGGGCAGCGGCGGGATGCGCGCCGGTCTGCGCGGTGAAAGCGTTGTCCATCGCCGCCTCGGCGAAGTCGCCCAATCGACGCAGGTGTTCCTTCAGCGTACCGAGCCAGCCGTCGACGTCGACGTCGGGGCCAGGGTCGTTCCAGTCGGCGACGGGTCCTTCGGGGAGGCAGGCGATGTAATTACGGGTGCCGGGGAGCTGACGTAACAGCACGATTGCCACGCCCGTCAGCGCTCCCGCCTCCGGATCCGGCCCCCAGCCGAGCAGTTGGGCGCGCCAGCCCTCCTTGACGTCGGCCGAGGACGGGCATTGGAGGAAACCGGCGCCGAGGGCCGTGCCGCCGGGGGACGCGAGGAAGGTGCGGCACGTCTCCGCAGTGATGGTTCGCAGGACCACGCCCCGGTTCCGTGCTTGGCACACGCGGCTGGGCGGCACGAGCAGCGCTGACACAGTCTGAACCTCTCCCTCTCCCCGGGCCTGTCGCGGGGACGCAAAGGAGGTTCACAGCTGCCCATGACCGCTCCGTCCGGCGAATGTGACCGGACCATGACCGTTCCTCACCAGACGCCATCACATAGCTACATAGCGGATGACCTCGGCTTTTCCGCTTCACAGGCACGGCATCGCCGACTCACCCACCCGTTCTCGTCGCTCCCGGAGGTCCCGTTCGGACCGCACACCGTGGGCGACGTCGCGACGGCCCCCATTCACGCTGCAGCGTCTCCTCACCGCCCGGTTCGGCCGCGCCCTCCACGAGCATGAGCCGGCCGCGACATCCAGGTCGTTGGCTCACACCCGCCCGGCCAGCACCATCCGCCAATCGTCATGTCTGTTGAGGCAGGCACCGGGTACTCGGCTCACCCGCCTGTTCGTGCAGGGTCGAAGGAGACGGGGACGGGGCAATGACGGTTAAGGCGATGGGGTGGGCGCACTCGTTTCCCATGTCCGAGGGAGTGCGCGCCGGGCGAGAGTGGACACGCAGGCGTCTCGAGGCTCTGCCCTGGTCCGCTGCCGAACCGGACATGGTGGACGCCATCGTGCTGACTGTGTCCGAGCTGATCACCAATGCCCATATCCACGCGCACAGCGACGCACACCTGGTTCTCACGTGGGACGGCGAGTGCCTCCATGTGAGCGTCCACGACGAGGACCCGACGTTGCCGCGCCAGCGAGAAGCAGAGCCAGGGGCGGTTTCTGGCCGCGGAGTGGCGATTGTGCGGAAGCTCGCCGATGAGTGGGGACTGAGGTGCCAGCGGCACGGCAAGACGGTGACGGCATGCTTCCGCCCCGGCAACGACCATGTCGATGCCGACATCGACCGCTATGGCGACAACAGCAGTTGAGCTGCCCAACGGTGGAACCGTCTCTGGAGGAGAAGAGTCGTGTACCTGGCACGAGGATCAAGCGATGACCCCTACCTATGGCTCTGGGTTCTCGGCGCTCTCGCTCTGTACGCTCTGATCAGCTACGGCCTGACATATCGTGCCCGCGCCCGGCGCGGCTCCGTTCATCCGGCTCGCGACGCGCTGCACGACCTCAAGGACCGGGAGGATCCCCAACCGCCCAAGTACCGCTTCTTCAGCCGCGTGCTCATGCTGTGTGGAGCAGGGCTCACCGGTCTGGTCGCTCTCCTGACCAGCGGCGCCGTACGGGTCCTGGCGGTCGGACTCACTGGCGTGGTCGCGGTGGCCGTATGGGCCTACTACGACCACCGCACCGAAAGGCGTCACTCCACGCAGCGATGACGTAGCCCGGGCCCCGTCGGATGGGCGCGAGGGACTCGCTAGTGCCAGCCACTCCAGGGGGCTTGCCGCGCTTTTGGGGCCGGGGGCTTGAGGCCCGGGGGCCCGCCCTCAGCAGTTGTCCGCGTCGCAGCTGTCCGCGACTTCGGGGCACGGGACACCTGCTGGGCCCGCACAGTCCGTCAGAAGGGCATACGGCCGCGGGAGCGCCGACCTGCCGAACCGCTCCGGCTCACCGCGCGCGAACTGGTGTGAAAGGGCTTGCTGAAGAGCCGACCCAGAATGCCGGGCGCCTTGCCGCCGGCCCGCGCCCCGGCACCGAGCGTACGTTGTGTGCCGCGTTCGGGATGGCGGGAAAGACGAGGGACGACGAAGGCCAGAACGGCCAGGACCACGCACACGGCAACTACGGCGACGACCACCATGATCGGCTCCCTTCACTGACGGACGGACGCACGGGTGCCCCGTACTGTCGCTCCCATGTGAGGAGCAGACGCGTTATCGAGGGTTCGTCCGATCACCAACCCTCCCCCGCACCTGCCGCGGCACGCGTCACCATGCCGCGCCGTCGGCTCCTCCACTTGCTTCCGCGAGGCGCCGCTGCCCTTCGGCGGCCACGAGGCCGCTGCCGACGTGATCGCTCTCGGCACACACGCGTTGCTGGAACACCGGTGCGGTTGGAACACCTATCGCAAGAGTTGGTTCGACGCCGCTACAGGATCCCAGGATTGATCGGTTGATCGGTGCGTCCGCTGGAGCGGGCGCACACCCTCATCAGTTGTCCGTGGAGGCCTCCGGGCCTAGTGACACCCCCGACTCATCACGAAACAAGGGACAGGTGGTGTCGGACCTGAAGACGTCGAACATGTTTGCTGTCGGGCGGAGCGGCTACGCGATGTCCATGAACTCATCGAACAACCACACCACTCAAGATTCCGTCTCTGAGAAGGCGGCGGAGTCCAAGGCCCGTCGCGCCACGTCGCGGGCGACCGCTCCGGCGTCCAAGGCCGCGGGCAAGGCTGCCGACAAGACCGGTGAAGCGGCGTCAGCTGCCGTTGAGGCGACAGAACGGACGGCAAAGGCGACCACCGACGTCGTCCACACGACAGCCGAGCGTGTCGAGGCCGGTCGTCAGGCCCTCGTCGCCGCCTCAGGGCAGGCTGCCGCCTTCGCCAAGACGACCTGGACTCTCATCGCGAACCGCAAAGTTCTCGTCGCGGGCGTGGGCGCGGGGCTGACCGTGCTTGGCGCGACGTCTTACGCGGCGGGTCGGCGTGCGGGCAGGCGCACTCTGGGTCCGATCACCCGTATGACCGGTGGCCGGTTCTGACAGGCGCGGCGCGCCCATCCGCATTACGGCAAGCCCGCCAACGCAGTAGGGGCGGCGACTTCACACTGCCTGTGAGGCTGCGTGCGGTGTCGCCCCGCAACCCGTTCCTGCGTGACCTGGAAGCCGCCTCTCGCCGGGGAGGGGCGATCACCCAGTCGGTTGTCGTGCAGGCATTGGTCGAGTTCTACAACGAAGCCCAACTCGACGTCCTGCAACGTGTGCACGCATTGCTTTCGGACGACGACGCTGCCGGGCCGTGACGACGCCACGCGGGCTGGGGCCGAACCCATCGCGGGCTTCCGCCTATGACCGACGGGGATCGGATCAGCCGCCCGGCAGCACCGGTGTCTCGGTGAATGCCGTCTCATGCCAGTTGGAAGATCCCTTCGGGGCGGCGCGGGTGTCGATGGGCCGTTCACCAGAGGCCCGGCATCATGAACCTGCGATGCCGAACATGTCGTTCGAACCGCCAAACAGCTCTTGGGCCGATGTTGATCCCCTGGGATCGACTCGAAGACGCAGGTGAACAGCACGGCGTTTCGAGGGGACCGTCTACGCTGCAGGACGGTCGGCGACGCTTGTTGATCAGCGAAGCGATCGATCCGGATCCGCTGGGATCGGGCGCGCCCCTTGAGGAGGATGAATGGGCGGCAACGAACGCACGTCCGCGGCTACGCGGAAGAGCGCAGCCGCACTCCTGGCACGGCGCCGCCCGCGTTCGGTTCGCGCAGCCGTGTTGTTCCTCCACGGCGGCAAGGCGCACAGTCGGGCCACGTCGCGCGGGTGGTACCCCTCACCGGTCCGGATGAGACCCTTCGTGCGGGCTGTCGCCGCGGCTGTGCCGGATGACGATGTCCTGCTGGCAGAGGTGCGCTACAGGGTGTGCGGCTGGAACGGTGATGACGCTGATCCTGTCCACGATACCCAGCAGGCGCTCCGGGAACTGGCCGTGCTGGCCGAAGACGTACCGGTTGTCCTGGTCGGGCACTCCATGGGAGGCCGTGCGGCGTTGCGCGCGGCCGTCGCCCCGCGGGTACGGGCGGTCCTCGCGCTTGCGCCCTGGTGCCCGGACGGGGAGCCGGTGGCCCACCTGCGAGGCAAGGACGTGATCGTGCTCCACGGTGACCGCGACCGAGTCACCGATCCACACGCGTCGGCGTCGTTCGTGAGCCGTGCGCGTGCGGCCGGCGCACGGGCCGAGCTGAAGATCATGGCCGGAGGGGGCCATGCCATGCTCCGTCGGAGCGGACACTGGCACCGCACCGCCGCTTCGGCCGTGGTCGGCCTGCTGGCCGACGCACGCGCGGTCCGATGAGCCGTTCGCCGCAGCCTCGCGTGTAGTTGTGTGCCCGCCCCGGGGTCGCAGGCAGGCAGTACTCAGGAGGACGACAACGCACGGCATCGCAAGGCCCGTGCCCGGGTGGCGCACATCATCGGTTCGGATGAAGCCGCACTTTCCGGCGTGCTGCCGCAGCCGCCATCCCGATCAACGAGCGCCCGGCGCGCGTCAGAGCAAGGTTGAGGGGAACCTGGCCTGATGCGTCAGGGTAATGGGTCGTCAGAACGTCGATGAGCAGTAGGCGATCGAGTTCGGGGCGAAGTGACTGCAGCTCGCGTCCCGACGACTGGCCTTACGCCCGATCGTCCGGCGCGTGCAGTTGGCGTTCGTACCTGCAACATCGGAGCCATTGTCATGCGCCGCAAGTATCTTGCGCTGCATGACAATCGCTGACTATCTTGTACCGCATGACAAAGGGGCGACCCGCCAGCGGTGACCAGCGTCGTAGTCAGATGCTGCGCGGAGTGCTCGATCTGTGCCTGCTGTCGCTGATCGCCGAACGGCCGCGCTATGGCTTTGAGTTCGTGACGGCACTCGCCGACAGCGGGCTCGATCTGGTGAGCGAAGGCAGCATCTATCCGTTGCTCGCCCGGATGGAGCGGGAGGGGCTCATCTCCTCGTACAGCGCCGCGTCGGCCAGTGGTGGCGCCCCACGCAAGTACTACCGCCTGACCGAAGCGGGACGTACCGAACTGACCAGCGGCCGGGCCGTGTGGCACGCCTTCAGCGGGCGTGTGGGGCGGATCCTGACCGACAACGAACCCACGGGGGAAAGCGCACCATGACGGATCAGCGAACCATGACGAATCAGCAGGTGCTTGCGGTCTGCCGCAGCAATTGGGAGTACCGGGGCATCGACGACGGATCCGTCCGGGAGATGCTGGACGAGCTCTCCGCTCATCTCGAGGACGCGGTGGCCGCAGGCCGTACGCCTCAGGACGTAGTAGGCGACGACGTCAAAGAGTTCGCCGCGTCCTGGGCGCGGGCCCGTGCTCCGTTCCCCCGCCGACTGCTGCGCACGGCGGCGATGGTCTGCTTCGCGATCGGCTGGCTGATGCTGGCCATGTGCCTGGTCCGGTGGACCACCGAACGGGTCGTGACCGCTGACGAGGTCGCCTTCTGGGTCGTCGTCGCAGCGGTCACGGTCACCTGGGAGCTGCGGCGCGGCAGCCTGGGGTTCCGTAAGAATCTGGCGGTCGCTGCTGTGGCCGGCTTGACCGCAGTACTGCTCTCCCGGTGGCTGGTCGGAGACGGGGCGCTGTTCACGTTGCCACTGTGGGCGGCCCCGGTGCTGCTCCTTCCCGGACTGCCGTACGCCGTCGCAGATGCGCGGGGCAGAAAGAGCACCGCGCCCTGCGTCGACTAGGAGCCGTCCGTCCGATCATGCGGCTGTCTGGCTGTTGGCTCGTTGTCCCGGACTTGGGGCTAGGTGACCTAGAGGCCGTTTCCTTTGGTGTGATCGGTCGTTGAGCCGTGCATGACGGATCTGGTTGAGCGGTTGGTGCCGGACGAGTTATGGATGTTGTTTCGGCGGGTGGTGCCGCCGACGGAGGTGAAGCGCTCGCAGGGCGGGGGCCGGCGGCGGGCCGGTGACCGCGAGACCCTGGCAGCGATCATCTTCGTGGCCACCTCGGGGTGCACGTGGCGGCAGCTGCCGCCGGTGTTCGGGCCGGCCTGGCCCACGGTTTACCGGCGCTTCGCCCAGTGGAGCCGGGCCACGGTGTGGGCCAGGCTCCACCGAGTCGTCCTCGACGAACTCGGCGCCAGAGGAAAGCTGGACTGGTCGCGGTGTGCCATCGACTCGGTCAGCGTGCGGGCGGCAAAAGGGGGCCACTGACCGGACCGAATCCGACCGACCGCGGCAAGAGCGGATCGAAAATCCACCTGATCACGGACCGGAACGGACTGCCCCCTGTCGCTGGGCATCTCCGGTGCCAACATGCACGACAGCCTCGGCCTGAAGCCGCTCGTGCGCGGCATCCCGCCCATCCGCTCACGCCGCGGCCCACGCCGCCGACGCCCGGCCAAGCTCCATGCCGACAAGGGCTACGACTACGACCACCTGAGCCGATGGCTCCGCCAACGCCGAATCCGCCACCGCATCGCCCGCAAGGGCATCGAGTCCTCACAGCGTCTTGGCCGACACCGCTGGGTTGTTGAAAGGACAGCGTCCTGGCTCGCCGGATGTCGGCGCCTGCACCGCCGCTACGAGCGCAAGGCCGAGCACTTCCTGGCCTTCGTCGGCATAGCCGCAGCCCTGATCGGCTACCGCTGCCTCACCAACTGAAACGGCGTCTTGGGCCAGGACGGGCGTCAGTGCTGGACTTTGACGACGGTCTTGCCGAACTGCTGGTTCGACTCGAGGTGGCGGTGGGCCTGCACGATGTCCGTCAGGTCGAATGTGCTGTCAATGACGGGTTTAAGGGTCCCGGCTCGCAGTCCGGCTTCGACGAAGGCCTGAGCACGGGCCATGCGAGCTGGGACACCTGTTACGAAGTCGACGGCGAAGCCGTGGATGTTCAGCGGCCAGTTCAGGGGCAAGGGCGCGGGCCGGGCGTCGAGCCATCCGTAGACGATCAGCGAGCCGCCCGCGGCCACGGCGGTGGCGGTCTGGGCCAGTGTCGGGCCGGCGACGGCGTCGAAGACGATCGCGGCCCCCTGCCCGTCGGTCACGGCGTGCACCTGGCTGAGGAGGTCGTCTGCTTCTGTGGTGATGACGTGGGCGGCTCCGGCCAGGCTCAGCCTCTTGGACTTGGCTGGGCTGCGGGTGACGGCGATGGGGATGGCGCCGAGGTGGTTGGCGATCTGAATGGCCGCCAGGCCCACACTGCTGGAGGCCGCTGTGATCAGGACACGGTCACCGGGCTGGAGGCGGCCCACCTCGACCAGGGCGCCGTACGCGGTCAGGTACGCCGTCCATACAGCCGCGCCCGCCACCGCGTCCATCATTGCCGGGCGTCGCACAAGGGCGTGCGCCGGCACGTTGACGTGGTCGGCGTAAACGCCGTGCCGTGACATCTCCTGGTCGCTGAGGATGCTCACCGCGTCGCCGGGTGCGAAGCTTTCGGCGCCGAGGCCGACTGCCTCGACAGTTCCCGCGGCTTCGAATCCGAGTCGCGAACCCGGAAGGGTGGGCTGGTAGTAGTAGTCGCCCGAGCGGAAAAGGACCTCTGCCCGGTTCAGCCCGATGGCGTGGACACGGACCCGGACCTCGCCCGCCTCCGGAGCGCCGATGGGCACCTCCTCAAGCTTCAGGACGTCTGGTCCACCGAGTTCGTGGAAAAGCACTGCTCGTGCGTGTGTCGGCATGCTGTAGACGTTACGAACGGGGGTGGGAGACCATCCATGTCTTGCAGTGCGGCTTCTTTGTCAGTTCGTCTCAGGGGGCAGATGCTGGGATATGTTTGCCGCTTATGGATGTGCTCAGCGACGCCATCACCGCCATGCGGACGGGGCGGCCCCATTCCTCCCGAACCCATCTGCCCGCGCCCTGGGGCATGCGCTTCGCCGCCTCTGAGGGAGCCGGCTTCCACGTCATCTTGGAAGGATCCTGCTGGCTCCTCCCTCCCGCGGGTGACCCTCTCGCGCTCGCCCCAGGCGACGTGGTGTTCCTCCCGCACGGACGCGGGCACGGCATCGCGGACCATCCGGCCACACGCATGGTCGACGTCGTCGAAGCACGGGACGGAAGCTGGGTGCTGACCGAAGACGTAGCGCTCGGGATCGGCCCGGCCACCACTGTGCTGTGCGGTTCCTACCGGCTCAACCGAGCCCGGGCCCACCCCCTGCTCACCGGACTGCCGGACGTCGTCCATCTGCCCGCCCGCATCGGTGTCCATCCAGCCTTGCGCGCGGCCGTCCATCTGCTGGGCAGCGAGTTGGAGCAGTCGGGGCCCGGCTCTGATGCCGCAGTGCCGGCGCTGCTCGACACGCTGCTGGTGTACATCCTGCGCGCCTGGCTGCACGACCAAGCCGGCAACGCTGCTGGCGGCTGGGCCGCTGCCCTCTCCGACCGGGCCGTCGCCGATGCGTTGCACGCGATCCACGACGATCCGGCCCATCCATGGACCGTGGCGGAACTCGGCGCGCACGCCGGTATGTCCAGGGCGGCTTTCGCACGGCGATTCGCAGCGGTCGTGGGACAGCCTCCCCTGGCATACCTGACCTGGTGGCGCATGACCACAGCCGGCCGACTGCTCACTTCGGGCGATGCCCCGCTGCGAGGCATCGCCCGGCAATGCGGATATTCCTCCGAGTTCGCCTTCGCCAAGGCCTTCAGCCGGGTGTTCGGGATACCGCCCGGCGCCTACCGCAAGACACACGCCATGGCACCCGACCAGCCCACACACGAGCAGTAGAACTGAGTGCTGGAGTTTCCGGGTGAGTGTGGAACGACCGCAAGAAGAAGAAGCGCCGCAACGGAACGCTGATCGACAGCCTCAACGCGCTCGTCACCGCAGGACTGTGCCAATAAATCGACCAGCGAGGATGGAACCACCCCTGGGCCCCCTCCCCTCACCGAGCACGAGCACAGGGCCGTACCCGCCAAAGGAAACGGCCTCTAACGGATGCGCCATGGGAGCAGCTGGGGCCGTTCCTGCCGGTCAGCAACGGACGATGCGGCCAGTGGCGCGACCTGCCCGAGCGCTTCGTGAGTACCTGCGACGCCGGGCATCCGACACACCATCCCGGAGAGACCCACCAGCCATGCCGCCGACTTGCGCACAGTCATGAGGTTCTCGTTGTTCGTGCACATGGCGCGCTGGGTCCAGGAGGTCAGCCATCGACAGCTCTTCGAGAACCTCTCCGAGTTGGCCCTGAGGGCCGAGGCCGGCGGGTACAGCACGGTGCGGATCGGCGGGCACCACGCGATGGAGTACACCATCTCCCCCACGCCGGTGCCGCTGCCGACCCTTCGACGCCTGGTTCGGCAACAGGACCCCACCGCAGAACGGGTTCCTTCCGCCCAGCGCCGAGTCGAAGTTCGAAGGCCGCCCCGAGTTCGAACCGGAGGCATTGCACAAGACCGCGATGATCGGCACCGCAGCCGAAGTCATCGAGCGACTACGTGCCTACGAGGAAATCGGTGTCGACGAGTACGACTCTGGATCGACACCGGCCTGCCGCACGAGGAGAAGCGGAAGTCGTTGGAGCCATTCATCAAGGAAGTTGTTCCAGCGTTCCGTTCCAGTGACAACGGCTCACTAAATGAGGCGCCGGGAGCGGCCTAAAGTATCCCGGCCCGCCGTTGGCGATGAACCGTGTCAGGGATTGCTCCAGCAGTTCCAGAAACTGCCGCAGATCATCAGCCACCCTGTCCAGCTCGGTACATCCAGCGATCCTTCCACGTCCGTGGCCGAGGAGTGAACAGCAAGGGAGCAGCAACTGCCGCGTGCCACGCCGAGTTGTTGTGGTCGCTCCGCGTCAGCCCAGGTCTCATCGTGGCCGAGGCGCGTGTCGTCATGGGTCGGCTGGCTCCGGACCAACCCACTCCCCTGGCCACTGTGCTGGACTCCCTCGAGGTCGCCTCGTCCAATCGCTACGGTGGACCACATCAGCCAGGGCTGACCTCGAGGACAAGATCGGGAGACCAACGGGAGGGGCACACCATGCAGTTGGCCGCTGACAAGGGCGACATCAATACGATCATCGGGGGCATCGCGCCCGACTGGGGGCCCTTCGGGGCTCTCGGTACCGAGGCCAAGACGATGATCCAGGTGGTCATGGCACTCGCCATCCTGATCTGTCTCGGAATCGCCATTTGGGGAGCCGCGAAGCAGCGGATCGGCGCCACCGCCCTGCGCGACACATTCAGTGCCGAGCAAGGCAAGGGCCTGATCGTCGCCGGACTGACCGGCGTGTTCATCATCGGCTCACTCGGCACCGTATTCACCATCGTCTACGGCATGGCCGTCTAGCCCCCCGGACACCCCAGTCCCGGGCGTGGAACGGGTCACCCCAGTCGCCGGCGTAGAAGGACACGTACAACATTGGCGTCGTGCGACCCCGCACGGGTGAGGGTCGGACACTCCTTCGACCATGCCAAGCGTGGCCCGCGCCACGCGTCGTTCCAGCGGTCGAGGCAGGTGGGGCCAGAGGGGCCACGCTGCTCGCATCGCTGCACGCAACGAGATGGCCGTCAGTCATGGGCACCCTGCGGCGCGACTGATGAGAATCTCGAGAACCTCTGCTGCCGCTCGGGTGATCCACCAGACTTGCTCTTGTTTCCCCACGGCGAAGGGTTGGCAGCATGGCGGGCAGCGCACTTCTGGTGATGGATGTCCAACGGGACGTCGTGGCCATCGCCGACGACGGTTCCGGATATCTGCCGCGCTTGCGCAGGGCGATCGAGGGTGCCCGTGCTGCCGGCATCCCCGTGATCTACGTGGTGATGGTGTTACGGCCGGGCGATCCGGCAGTCAGCCCTCGCAACAGGGTGATGAGGAACGTTGTGCGGGCCGGCCTGTTCACCGAAGGGGCCCCTGGCACCGAAATTCATCAGGATGTTGCTCCCCAGCCGGGCGACGTGGTGGTTACCAAGAGGCGAGGGAGCGCGTTCTCGGGCAGTGACCTCGACTTGGTACTCAGGGCTCGCGATATCGACAGCCTTGTTCTCACTGGAATCGCCACCAGCGCGGTGGTGCTGTCCACCCTGTGGCGCGCCATCGACCTGGACTTCGGCCTCACCGTCCTGGCGGATGCCTGCCTGGACACCGACCCCGAGGTGCACACGATGCTCACCGAAAGACTGTTCCCGCAGTGGGCGGATGTCGTCGCCGTCGAGGACTGGCTCAAAGCCATCGCACCGCAATAGCGCGAGGCTCTTTGGACTCGCTTGCGGGCCACGACGGCATCGCCTCCCGCCGACCGGGTGAGGTCAGCCGGTGGCCGTCTTGCGCCGCGGCTCGGGCGTGGGTGAGGGCGAGTTGGTAGGAGGCGGTACCGGGTCTGGAGCAGGTTGCCGCCGAAGGTGAGCGGTCGACGATGGGCGCGCAGAGCCGGGGGCGGGGGTCTGGGTCGGGGGGTCTGGGTCAGCCCCTGAAACCTCTCGCCGAGGCGGCGGCGCCAGCCTCGTCGTCCGCGGAGCGATCGCATTCGACACCAACCGCGTCGGCGATCACCACGCTCGACATCGTCGTGCCGAGTGACGATCCAAGCCCCCACCTGACTTGCGTAATAGACGGGATCGGTCTCGCGCAGCAGCGCATACCGTGCGTACTGATCGTCAAACATCGTGTCGTCGAACAACACAGGCCGTCCCATGGCCGACACCACCCGACACGACCCGGTAGGTGACTGCAAGCCCCCCACCAGATCCCCCCCCGGACATGCCGTCGGCAAACGCCGTGCCGGTGCGCGAGGGCTTGATCTCGCTTTCCAGGTCGGGCTCGAGCCCGCCATTTGGGTATACGCCACATGTGCGCACCCCTGCGGCTCCACGAGGGTTCGGATCCTGCGTGGACCAGCCGCAGCCCCGGGCCGCGTCAGACCACGGTTTCAGTGGGGTGGTTCGGGCGACCATCGACAGGCCGCCGACATCATCAATGCGGCCCAGTAGGAGGTAAGCGGACCCTTCAGGACCCGCTGGCACCACTCATCACCGCTTCGGACGCGGTGGGGGCGCGCACCTCGATCCTGCTCGAAAATTCGTTGGCGGACAACGGGGGCCGTTGCTACCTTTTCGGAGGCCGTGCGACAGAACGAGGAGGTGGTACCCCGTGAACACAGTATCGACGTGGGTGCTCCCCTCCGGGGTCACGGTCGGACGATAGGCAGGTCGTCCGGGAGCGCCGTTCCAGAGCCCTCCCGAAAGGCACGACCATGCAGTTCACTTCCGAACAGCGCCTCGATGATGGCGTCCTCGAGCGCGAATTCACCCTCGGTGAGATCCCCGGCACCCTGTGGACGCCGGAATCCGCCGCACCGGTCCCGTTGATCCTGATGGCCCACAACAACGGCCTGTCCAGGCGGCAATCGCGGCTGGTGGCCCGGGCCCGGCACTCAGCGGCGTACGGATACGCGGTGGCCACCATCGACGCCGCCGGGTGCGGTGACCGGCCCCGTTCCGCCGCCGACGAGCAGGCCCGCGCCGACCTCCGCCGGGCGATGCAGGCCGGCGAGCCGGTCGACGAGCTCTTCGGGTCTTTTATCGGCCCCCTGGTCAAAAAGGCGGTCCCGGAATGGCAGACCACCTTGCACGCGCTCCTATCGCTGCCCGAGATCGGCGGGCCGGTCGGATACTCGGGGTGGATGGCCGTCGGCATTCGGCTGGCGGTGGTCGAGCCGCGCATCGCCGCCGCCGGTTTCTTCGCCGGGGGTTACGTGCCCAGGGCCCAGCGCGAGGAGGCCCGGCAGGTCACTGTTCCGCTGCTGCTCCTGCTTCAGTGGGACGACGAAGGGAACCCTCGGCAGCGGGCCCTGGACCTGTTCGACGCCTTCGGCACCAAGGAGAAGACGCTGCACGCCAATATGGGCGGGCACACGGGTACCCCGTGGTTCGAGGTGGACGACGGGAACCGATTCTTCGGCCGGCACCTGAAGTGAGGGCGGGCCAGCAGGCAGGCAGACAGGCAGGCAGGCAGGCGGACAGACAGACCGTAATCGGTGCCGGTCAGGATGCCGCTCATCGAGGACGGCCCCGGCCTTCCTCGATGGCGGTGGCCGCCAGATGCATCAAGCTTGCAGCGGGCACCACCGGGACCGTTGGAGGCCAGGGCCTGCTGATCGCCTGAGCCAGGACCCGCCGCCAGCGATTCGCCGGCATCCGGGTCACCCTGAACCACCGGGCCATCTCTCGGTCATTGGCTTCGGCCTCGATCAAGTCAGCGCCTGCGAGTGGGACTTGCTACTGAGCTTGAACGGGTGATGTCGGGCGTCCTCCTGACGCCTCAGCTCACCAGCACGCGGTCGGGGCCCGCAAACGGGGGCCCATTCGGCGAACCGGACGACCACGCCATCGGCCGGTCCCGCGGCGGGCCCCGACCACCAAGATCCACCTCGCAGCCGATGCCCGCTGCAGGCCCCGCGCGTTCGTTCTCACAGCCGGACAGGACGGCGACGCGCCCGTCTTCACCGACGTCCTGGCCCGCCTGCGCGTTCCCCGACGACGTGGTCGTCGACGCACCAGACCGGACGTGGTCCTGGCGGACAGGGCCTACTCATCCCGCGCAATCCGCGACCACCTACGCAAGCGCGGCATCCAGGCGGTGATCCCAATCCCGGGGGGATCAGCGTGGCCACCGACTGCGGCGGGGCAGCCGGGGCGGCAGGCCACCAGCCTTCGACCGCGAGACGTACAAACAGCGCAACACCGTCGAGCGGTCCATCCACCGCCTGAAGCAGTGGCGAGGTATCGCCACCCGCTACGACTAGACAGCGACCGTCTACCTGGCCGAACTCCGATCGCTGGGCTCTTCCTGTGGTCCGCCCGATGATCCAACGAAAGCCCCTCGCCGAGGTGGATGCGCGACCCGTCCGGATCGACGGTCACTCCGGCACGTCCCGGTCTCCCCGCCTACTCGCGGGGATGCCGCGCCGTCCCATGGCCCCGGACCAGGTCGTCCAGCGCCCGGTCCAGGACTGTGAGCAGGTGTTCGTGCTCCTGTGGGGTGTACAGCATGCGCAGTGCCAGGCCGTCGGACAATGCGATGACGGCATCAGCGACGGCCGTCGCGTGGGTTTCACCTCCGGCCGACTCCAGCCAAGTGGCCAGTGCCTCACGGATGTCCTGGTCGACCTGCCGTCGGACCGCGGCAAGGCGGGGGTGGTGTGCCGCGTGGACGGCAAAAGCCAGTTGGGCGGTGACCTCGGCGCGTCGCTCGGCGTCCACGGGGAGCGTGGTCAGGATCAGGTCACGCAGCGCCTGACGCAGCGGCAGTGCGGTGTCCACCTCGGCCATCCGGCGCTCGACGCGCTCACCGGCCAGCTCAGCGGCGAACGTGAGCATCTCCTCCTTGGTGCGGAAGTACTTCTGAACGGCGCCCGGGGAACGGCCCGTTGCAGCGGCCACGGTACGCACGCTGACCTCGTCGAGGCCGCGTTCGGCGACCAGCTGGAGCAGGGCCGCACCGATCTGCCGACGCTGTTCCTCCCTGTCGACGGTCTTGGGCATCGGTCGCGCTCCCATCTTTAAGATACAGTCGTATTCTAACCTTGCGTCAGGCGAGGTGCTGCACGGAGCCGAAAGGAGACAAGTGGACCGACGTGAGCCTGCCCTGCCCACTGTGCGTGTCTCGGACCGCGACCGCGACGAGGCGCTCGGCGTGCTGGCCGCGGCGCTCGCCGAGGGGCGACTCGATCCGCACGAGCACGAGATCCGTTCCACACGCACCCTGCGGGCGCGTACTGCTGATGAACTCGCCGCGCTGACATCCGACTTACCCGCACCGGCACCGGCCCGCTCGGAGCAGGACCGCAAGGACCTCAGGGAGTGGCTGGCCGAATGGCGCTACTGGCTCGGTGGAGCGGTGATCATGTCCGGGATCTGGGGCACACGCTGTACGCAGAAGGGAGAGCTGACCTATTACTGGCCGGCCACGCCGCTGGGGGTGTGGGCGGCCGTGCTGATCGCCATCGCCATCTGGCCGCGCGACACGGGACGACAGGGGTAAGGAGCCAGTGGTCGCACTGCGCCTCGGTGAAGCCTGTTGTTTAGCAGGTCGCAGGGAACCCGATCGCATCTCGTCAGCGCCGCAGACGCACGTGCCTAACCCCGCGTCTGCGGCGTGATCCAAAACGACAGGCCCTAGGGCGCTTCTTTCGGATCAGTGATGAGAGTGGGGCCGCCAGGCGAGCCGATGCCGGGTGTTCTGGGCTGAGGATGGCTGGCTGGTAGCCACACGTGTTCGAGGGAGCCGTACGATGCCTGCCGTGGACACCTCACGGGACGACTCGCGATGCGGGCTCTGTGGGCAGGTTGTGAATGCCCGGCACGAGCAGCACCACGAGGAATCGGTGGTCAGCGCGGGGAGGCGTGTGGAGTACGTAGTGATCGAACTGCGCGGCGCCCATGCCCTCTATCAAGCTGCCGATGAGCCCTCTCGGACCCGCAAGACCCATGCCGCCGACCTGGCGAAGCAACTGGGGATTGACCTGCCCGATCTTCCTGGCCGCCATTACACGTGCTGGGAGACACCTGGGGAGTACGGCGGCGTCTTCCGGAGCGGCTTCGAGCTGGCCTGACATGCTGCAGCGCAGGGACGTGCAAAAGCACTACTAGGCGCTGCGGGGCCGGCGGCCTGAGGGCTTCGCTGTCTTTTTGCAGGGTTAGGGGTCCATGCCGCTACCGCTCGTCATGCTCACCGTGCCCCATCGGCCGGGCTTGGCACCCGAACCTCCAGGCCTCTGATTCCCAGGTAAACGAGCGCCCATGTCCTCCAGCATGCGCCGCGCCATGGTCCAGGCGCATGCTGGGAGTGCGGCGACGAACTTAGCTGCGGCGCAGAGATTCTGTGACACCGCTTGAGATACAGCCGCGGCACATCAGAAGGTTCTTGGTGACCCAAGGGTGCCGGCGCCGAGCGCGCTCGCATGACCTCGTGCCCCGCGTATTCCCCGAAACCCGAGGCTCGCCTTGATCGCGACCACGAGGAGCGCGCGATGTCGGATCAGTTGAACGCCGCACTTTCGGGACAGGCCCCAACAGCGCTTGCCGAAGACGTATCTCTCGCGACCCCCCTGACCGCACCCCGCATCGCCGGTCCCGACGCTGTTGCGGCAGCTCTCGACACGTACCAGCAGGCCCTCGCCGCGCCTGAAGCTACAGTCCGGCTCAAGGGAGACGGGGTGGAGGGGGTCGTCTACAGTGCGAGCCCCGGTGGACGAGAGACAGAGATCGCGGCACTCGCCCGGCACAACGCTGCGGGCCTGATCGCCACCATCGACGTCTACGGCCGGCCCTGGCCATTTATGGCCGCTCTGCGTGAAGTGATCGCGAAGACCGACCCCACCCTCGCAGACCCGAGCCTCGGAGCCGGACCGTATACCCCGGAAGGGCCGACGCCGATTTGGGTCGAGCATCCAGCCGTCCCCCCGCTGGCGCAGGACGTCACCCTGTACTCCCCGATCCTGAGCGAAGAGCCGACGGGGAAGGGTGTCGTCGGGCCTGTCCTCAAAGCAGCGGCGCAAAGTTTCAGCGACCTCAAGGTTCGTGCCGTCCTCGACATAGAGGGCCAATCGGGATTCGCGGTGGTGATCGACGAATACGTGGACGGTCACGTACAGCAACTCGTCGAGATGTTCACGCTCAACGATGCGGGCGAGGTCGGGGCGATTCGCATCTTCACCCGCCCATGGCTCGTGACCGCCCACTTCCGAAAGAACATGTACGCCCTGCTGAAGGAAACGCTCGGCCCCGAATTCTGGGAGGGGCCCGACCCCGAAGGCCCCTTGCCCACACCCTGACATGAGGCCTACGCCTGGACACAGGACCGGCTCCTGGCGGCATCCCACGAAGCCATGCGGACGGGGTACGCACCTAGGACGCTTCTTTCGGATCAGAGAGTCTGGAGTCGCTGATGGGCCGCGGCGCCGGTGGCCTAGACTCCGAACTCTTGATTCGGGGGGTTCGGCGGGGGCGACATGGCAGGTGACGGTGACAGCTCTGGCAGAGCGCGGCTTGTCGACTTCGGCATTGTGATGCTGTTCGGCGCTGTCTATGCCAGTGCGTTGTTCCTCGTGGTGACGGGCTTCACCGTAGAACCGAGTGGTTGTGGCGGGCGCTTTCGCGCTTCGTGCTCAGGTGAGACGTACTGGCGCCTCGGCTTCGGCTTCGGTCTCATCCTCTTGGTGGCACCAGTCCTGCACAGGGTTGTGCCGAGTGTCCCGATCGAGCAGGGTGTCGGCAGGACGGCGGCTGTCACCGCCCTGGCGTTCGGCGCAACGGTTGGTATCGCCCTGACCGCAGTGGCAGTTCGCGCCGTGGCCTGACGTGTGAGATCGCCTCGCCGACCAGATGAAGATGGCGGCGAGATGGAGTCCCGCGAGGTAGATGGTGGCGGTCTTGTCGTATCGGGTTGCCAGGCCGCGCCACTGCTTGAGCTTGGTGGCCTGGCCAGGTACCGGGCGCCGCCGCGATACTTCTACCCGCGGCCAGACGTCCTTCCAGCGGGCTTCGGCTGGCGGGACCTGCGCAACCTGGTCGTGCGGTCCCGCATCCAGCTCGGTGGCTCATCGTGTTCGTTTGGGACAACGTACGCCTCCATCTCACTGTCGGGGTGCGGGATTTCGTCGCTGCAAACGCGGCCTGGCTCACCTTCTTCCATCTGCCCGCCTACGCACCCGACCTGAACCCGCAGGAGGGAATTGGTCGCTGGTCAAACGCGACCTCGGCAGCCTCGCCGCAGCCGACCCGGCGCAAATCACCCGGGTTGCGAAGCGCAGACTCAAGCAGATCCACTACCGACCCAACCCGACCCGACCCGTCGCGACCTGGTCGACGGCTGTCTGAACGGAACTGGCCTGATCATGGAGGCAGACCGACATCCCCCGCGTGAGGTGAGGGGGTATTCGATGGAAGACCGAGCCTTGCCGTTGACAGGCTGGGGCCATGAGTCTCCAGCCGAACGATGAATCCAACCACTCGTGGCTGGGCAAGCCGATTGACGCTCGCCCGCTGTTCGGGCCGGAACTGGCGTCGCTCCTCGACTTGCTACGCGGTCTGCGGCCCAATGCGTGGAGCAGGGCTGCGGTCCCGGGCTGGACCGTCCACGATCTCGCCGCCCACATCCTCGGCGACTACCAAGGCCGTCTCGGCCGGAGCGCTGAGGGACACCAGCGCACGATGGCGCCTGGAGAGACACTGGAAGCGTTCATCCACCGGGTCAACCAGGATTGGATCGACCTCCACGCCGGTCACAGCCCCGCAGAGCTCATCGAGGCCCTAGAACTGGCCGGGACCCAGGTCGCCCGACAATTCGAGGGAACCGACCTCGGCGCAACGGGCCTGGGAGTGTCCTGGGCAGGGGCCGACCCGGCACCCAAGTGGCTGGACATCGCCCGGGAGTTCACCGAGTACTGGACCCACCGCCAGCAGATCAGGCACGCCACCGGCCAGGACACCGATTCGGCGCCCGCCGTTCTGTCCGTGGTCCTGGACACCTTCATGCGGGCCTTGCCCCACACACTGCGTCACACGCCGGCACCCGCCGGGACACAACTCCAGGTGGTCATCGATGAGCCAGCCGTCGGCACCTGGACCGTGACCGCCACCGCGGAGCGCTGGTCTATGGCCGAAGCACCCGGCGGCCGACTGGCCGCATCCGTGCAGCTGGACTCAGAAACCGCCTGGCGCCTATGTACCCGCGGTATCGATCCTGGCACTGCCCTTTCCCGAGCCCACATCAGCGGAGAGCGCCAGATCGCCGAAGCCGTCTGCCAGATCGTGTCCATCGTCTACTGACGGCCACTGTGCGTCGAGGTCCATCGCCCAGGTGCGTCGCCGGCTGGCACAGATGACAGACCGACGTCACGCATTGAAGTTCAGTAGCGCCGAGCCCGTTCCTATCTCCAGTCCATGGGAGGCGCCACCTGTTCAGTGCGAGAGATGTGTCGCAGCGGTGAGGGGCTGGAGGTACCGAGAGCAGCGATTACTTTGCTGATCCAGCGTTCTTGCGATTGCTGGCATTGAAGCGTGCCTTCTTCTGACGGTTCCCGCACGTGTTCATGTCGCACCATTTACGGGTGCGACTTTGGCTGGTGTCGAAGAAGGCGGCCTGGCAGGTTGCCGATGCGCACAAGGCCAATCTTCCGTCTCGTTCGCCTGCGAGGATGCTGATCGCGTCGGCGGCGATAACGCTCAGGGCATCCTCCACGGAGGAAGTCGAGCCGAGTCGCCATTGCAGATTGCCCTGGGGCGTCAAGAAGGGCGCGGCCCGACCCTGAGTGCTGCAGTCATTGATGATCTGGACAGCAGACACAGGGAGAGGGTCTCGGCGCGCGGCCGCTGTCGCAGCGGCGTGAATTGCTTCCCTCAGCTCCCGAGCGCGTTCGAGCTGGGCGGTGGTGCAGGACTCCACGGCGAGGCCACTAACCGCCAGCCAGTCAGCGAGTCGGTGCGGCGTGGGGATGCGCTCCACAGGGTCGCCGTGCCGCTCCGACAGGGTCCCCGTGAAGCTGGTCGCCAGCACCTTACCGAGGCGGAAGTCAGGGAACCGAGTGCTCATGGAACCACCTTAGCTGGTTGCACGCCGACATCGAGACCTGTTAGAACCGTCTTAGCCGGTTCCGACAGATCCCGAGCCCGTTCCACCGATGGCCAGGAGGTCTCATGTCCACACACTGGTGCGTCACCGACGCTGCGGCCGCAGTGGATCGTGGCGCTGTCACCACGTCAGCTCACCTCGTCGGGGGCATCTCATGAACCGTCGAACCAGCGACGTCCAAGCATTCGAAGCCCACGCAACCGACACCGAACTCGACGACCTTCGCGCGCGATTGGCCGCGGCACGGCTGCCGGAAGCTGAGACGGTTCACCGCGCCGCGCCCGACCCTCACCGATGGGAACAGGGCGTTCCTCTTGCCGACCTCGTGGACGTCGTGAACTACTGGCGCACCGGGTACGACTGGCGACCGTTCGAAACGCGCCTCAACCAGATCGGCCAGTTCCGCACGATCATTGATGATCTGGGAATCCACTTCCTGCACCGCCGATCCACCCGCGCAGACGCCACCCCTCTGGTCTTGACACACGGCTGGCCAGGCAGCATTGCCGAGTTCACCCATGTAATAGACGAACTGGCAGATCCGAAAAACGCGGACGCACCAGCGTTCCACGTCGTCGTCCCGTCGTTGCCAGGTTTCGGCTACAGCGACAAGCCGGCCACCACCGGGTGGGGAATCGAAAAGATCGCGGCCGCATGGGTAGAACTGATGGCAAGGCTCGGCTACAGCAAGTTCGTAGCCCACGGCGGCGACTGGGGAGGTGTGATCACCACGGTCCTTGGTGGCAGGTTCCCGGAGCACGTTCTCGGCATCCACACAACCACCGCGCAGGCACCGCCAGGGCTGCCAACGGACGGGCTGACCGCGGCCGAGCGCAAGTGGACCGAGGAGACCCGCGCCTTCTGGCGCCACCACGCGGCGTACGCGAAGCAGCAGGCGACCCGACCGCAGACCATCGGATACTCGCTCGTCGACTCACCGGTCGGGCTTCTCGCCTGGATCCTTGACAAGTTCGCCGAGTGGACAGATACCGAGGACAGTCCGTTCGAGACGGTTTCCAGAGACAGCGTTCTTGACGACGTCACCCTGTATTGGCTGACGCGAACCGGCGCATCGTCAGCCCGCATCTACTACGAAAGCCACGACTCGCTCGACCCCGAACTTCGGGTCGACGTCCCGTCAGCAATCAGTGTGTATCCCCGCGACATCGAGAAGTGTCCGCGCGTCTGGGCACAGGAGCGGTACCGACAGATCGTCCGATGGAGGTCGCCCGAAACCGGGGGACATTTCCCGTCGCTGGAGGTTCCCGAGTATTTCGTCAAGGATCTACAAGAGGGCCTCGCGGCAGTGCTGGCCGCTCATGGCAGTGGGTCATGACGGTGTCGACGCCGGCGTGGAGGCGTGAGAGCAGGGGCTGATTGTCAGCTGTCTCACACTCCGCTCGCCCCGCGCTCTCCCCTCCCCCGGACACCAGTGGCTCCACCGCGCTACGCCACCGGCGGGCACCGGCGGGCACCGGCGGGCACCGGCGGGCACCGGGCTATGCGTTCCCGGTGCCCGGCTCGGGGACGGTGCGGATCAGGGAGCGCAGCCAGCCGCAAAGCTCCTCAGTGCTCGCAGAGGGAGAACTCTCGTTCGTAGAGCTGCTCGTTGTGTTCGTCCACGAAGAACTTGCGTTCCTGCATGAGTTGTTCGCGGTAGCTCTTGGCCTGTTCAAGCGTCATCGTCGAGGTGCCGGACCATGGCTGTTGCGGTGGCACATCGGAAGTCGAGACGATCTTTTCCGACGGGTCGACCAGGAAGAACGCGAGAATCTTGCGGCGTCCCGGGCGGGTGGGGTCCGTGAGGCGGAATGAGCCGACGCGGTGTTGCAGGATGTTCGGGAACGCCAGGCAGCGGCCCGCGGGGGTCGACGCCGACCCGAGAATCTGGTTCAGTGCGTCTTCGTCCTCCAGGCCGTACACCTCACGCAGACCGTTGTCGTCGCTCTGCTCATAACTCGGGTCGTCGAGTGCCGCCCTGAAACTCAGCCGGCTTTCGGTGATGTTCTCGCTGTCCCAGTAGTAGATGCTGGTCGAGACGATCCGCTCGTTCATCATCCCCTCGACATGCCAGGAACCGCCGGTGTACTCGGGCTTGTCCGGGGTGAGATGAATGGTGGCGAGCTTGACGATGACCTGGAGGCGGCGGTCGCGCAGGTCGACTCGGGCGGAGTCATCGGGCAACTCGGGCGGGGTGAAGTCCGGGGCGTCCGGGATGACCGGGCGACGGTTTTCCCACCAATCGTCCTGGGCCTCTGCCCAGGCACGGACGGCTTGTTCGTAGGCTCCATCATCACTGTAGGCTGCTTTGTCCGGATGCTCCGGCTCCGAGTCGTACCACCCGAAGGGGTCGACCTCGATCCGCAGGGGCCGCGGATGGCGCAGATCGGTGAGGACGTTCTCCAGCACCGGGCGCATGCGCCCGAACAAGTCCGGCAGGACGGCGGCCAGTTCGCGATGAGTATCGGGGTGGACGTTGTTGACGTACGAACGGAAGGCGACATCGCCGTCGATGCTGACGTCGACGTCAGTGGGCAGCCACTGGAATTTCTCCGAGAACTCGTACCTCGAATAGCGGTCGGTCGGGTTCTGCCAGGCCCGCTCGGGCGCGCCGCTCGCCTCGCGCACCAGGCAGAACAGTGAGGGATGAACGAGGTCAAGTACTTGACCATCGGATCCGGGATGCCAGTCCTTCTCCGCTTCGGGGACCTGTTCCAGAACCCGAACCGCCTCGCGCAGCCGGGATCTGAGCTCGTTGTCGATCAGTGCGTCCGACTGCCACACCCCGTCGACCGCGGAGACCTCGATGCCGGTTCGTCCGTCCCGCAGGGCGGCGTAATGCGCGAGTTCGGCAAGCACGTAACGAACCTGCGCCTCGGTGAGGCCCTGGGCGACCATTTCTCGCGTCCATCTGGCGACGATGTCTGCGTCGTTCATCTTGTCGAACCACCCCGGCTTCGCCCGAATGTGGGCGCTGCACTGCATCATCTGAAGTTCCCGCAGCGTTCGGGGTGTAGCGAACGATATGGAACGGGAAGCGTGAAAGGGCAGTGGGAAAGCAGACAGGCCAGTCAATTCTCTTGGTCCTCCCAGTCGGTGTGCGGCAGCCGGAAGGATACGACAGAGGACTGACACCGCAGTCGTGGCTCCTGTCGTCGTTGGTGCGGGAGCCACGGCTTCGGCGTAGTCGCGTGATGCCCGGTTCGTGCCCGACCGAAGGCGGAGCAGCCCGAGGTCTTGCACATCAAGGCGACCGCGGCGCGGGCGGTGGCCTACCAGCCGGCCGACAGCCCACCGCCAAGGTGTGAACTGCTGCAGAGACACAGGGCGTTCGGACGTAGGTTGTGCCGTGAAGCATCCACGCCGCGGTTCAAGAACGGACACGACTTATGACCGACCCTGCGACCACTCCAGAACCGGCGCACCGTCCGGAGATCGACACTTCGGTTCCGCACTCCGCCCGTATCTGGAACTACTGGCTCGGCGGCAAGGACAACTACCGCGTCGACGAGGAAGCGGGCGACGCGTACACCGCGGTCTTCCCCGGCATCGTCACCATCGCCCGTTCCAGTCGCGCCTTCCTGCGCCGTAACATCACGTATCTCGTATCCGAGGCGGGCATCCGGCAATTCCTGGACATAGGTACCGGCCTTCCGACCGCCCAGAACACCCACGAGGTCGCCCAACAGCTGGCCCCCGAGACCCGGATCGTCTACGTCGACAATGATCCGATGGTGCTCGCCCACGCTCGCGCCCTGCTCTACTCCACCCAGGAGGGCGCGACCGCCTACATCGACGCCAACGTGACGGACCCGGACCGCATCCTGGCAGCCGCCGCCGCGACACTGGACTTCGGCCGTCCCACCGCGCTCATCCTCAGCAACATCCTGGGCCACGTCGCCGACTACGATCAGGCCCGCGCCATCGTCACCCGGCTGATGGGTGCCCTGCCCTCGGGCAGCTACCTCTCCATCAACGACGGGTCGCGCGGCATCGACCCGGTATTCGAGCAGGCCCAGGACGCCTACAACGACAGCGGCGCCGTCCCTTACAACCTGCGTACGGTCGATGAGATCACCACGTTCTTCGACGGCTTGGACCTGATCGCACCTGGTGTCGTCTCCGTTACGCAGTGGCGGCCGGAGCCCGGCTTGCCCACCGCGGAGGTCGTCGCGGAACACGGCGGACTCGCCCGGAAGGCGTAAGAGCGCAGCTCGTCATCGAGCGGCCGGGCGACCGGCGAAGCCCGAGGCAACTGAATCCGGCTTTGGAGACCTTGACGGCTGCGGAGCACCCCTGGGCGGCGCTTTAGAAGCACGGGATCAGAGCGCGACGAACACAGAAACCTGCGAGCTCTTCCGGCGGCTCCCCGGAAGGCTGCCGGAAGAGCTGAGACCTCTCGGTGCCGTGCGGCTCAGGGTCAGCAACCGCCGCAGTTGTAGTAGAGGACGTCCCAGTGGCTGCCCTCGTCGGCGTAGATGTTGCCCGAGCCGGAGCGCCACTGGAGAGCCCCGTCGCCGCGCGGGCCGATGTAAGTGAAGTTGTTCTTGATGTAGTTCCCGAGACAGGTGTACTTGGCGTAGTCGAGCTTGTAGCCGTTCCAGTGCGAGTACGTGCCGGAGGCGTGTCCGGTCTCGGTGCCGCCCGTGATGTTCAGGGCACAGCCGCTGGCACGCTTGAGCGTCTGTGCGCCTTGGGCGGTGGCGAGGTTGAGCTGCTCGAAGGACGTACAGGTGGGGTTGTTGCGGTTGGAGCAGTTCCCGGACGACGACCAGGTGATGCCGACCTGCTGGAACATCGAGGTCGCCGTGGCGTGACTGATCTTGGTGACGGCGAACGCATCGCCGGCCGTGCCGATGACGACGGCGCTGGGGGCGATGACGAGAGCGAGAGCGGTCAGGACCGAGCGGAGCTTCAAGGCCTGGGTGACCTTCATACGGGGACCTTCCTGCGGTGGGCCACGGTTGCTGTGGGGCGGCTGTGCAGGTGGTGCAGGACGAATGGTGCCCGCGGTCTACGCGCGTTGGCCAGAGGACAAAGCGGAACACCTGGCCTCGTGCAGGTACGAGGGTGCAGCGCCACCCCCACCGCCCTCCTTTGCTCGGCGAGCGTCGCCCTCCGCGCTTACTCGCGGCGCCGCCAATCACGGCCGCCGTCACGAGACATCCACAGCCCTTCGCCCTGCACCAGGCTGTACGTCGCTGTCATCGCGTCCGCGATGCCGTAGAGGGTCTTGCCGTGGACGGTGAGCGACGTGAACGGAGTCGGCGTCTTCAGTTGGTGGAAGGCCCTGTTGGTGTGGTCGTCGGCGATCCAGTAGCGGCCGCCTTCCTCGCCGACGAGCAGTCGCCCGTCGGCGAGGACTTCCAGGACCAGCGACTCCGGGCCACGCTTCAGGTCCCTCCAGGCAACGCCGCCGCCGAGGACCGTCCGCCAGTGCTCACCGCTGTCCGTCGTCACCAGCAGACCGCTGACGCTCTCGCCCCGGGTGAGGGACACCGCCGCGGTGCCACCGCGCGCGACGAGCACGCCACCCGCGTACGGTTCCGGGACCGCCGTGGAGCCCAGGGTGCGGCCGTCGCGCTGCCACAGGACGTGGTCGGGCTCCTCGGTCAGGGACTGGTCCAGGCTCCAGACCGTGCCCCGCTCGTCGACGGCGAAGCGGACGGCGTCTTCCGGCACTCCGGCCGGGGGCGCCACGGTGCGTGTGGCGGTGCGGTAGATGAGGGTCGGCTCGAGTTCGGCGAGCAGGACGTCGCCGGGGCGGGTGCGCAGCGGGGTCCCGGTGATGACGACCTTCTGCCGCTTGCCACGTACGTCGAGGGCGTAGGCTCCTTCGGCTCCTTCACCCGGCGGCACCCGCACAAAGCCGCCGGTCACTCCCCTGTATGCGGCCGGTGTCGCCTCCGCGTCGGTGTGTTCCGCGTGCTGGGCGACCGTGGCGCCGTCCGGGCCGATGATGCGCCACGCGGCCGCGGCCGGCCCTTCGTCGTCCTCGACATTGCCGACGTCGTACGTCAGAAGCAGCGAGCCGTCGCCCGCGCGGACCACGCCGGTGGGTGCGCCGGCCAACTCGATGACATCGGCGGGGCGAGGGTGAGGCTCTTCGATGACGCGCCTGTATTTCGCCTCACGGTCCGCCGAGGACGCGCCGTCGTCTCCTCCCGGTCCGCAGGCGGTAAGCGCCAGCGCCGCACTGACCGCGGCCACGAGCCCGACCGTCTGCCTTCCGGGTTCCGTCAGGGGCGACATTTGCACATCCTCACATGGCCGCGGCAGCGACCTCAGCGCGAACCATACGACGCGTCGACGCCTGGTCCGCGCAGAGAGACGACGACATGGCGTCGTAGGTGCGGGGTCGCGGCGCACTGCTGCCGGGCGGGCCGGCTACCCGGTTTGCGGGCCGCGGTGTTTGTCGGATCAGGGGCGTACATCGACGTAGTCACCGGTGGCCTTGACCGGGCCGGTCGTGTTCGTGCCGGCGAAGCTCCAACGCCAGTAGCCGTCCTTGACCGCCTTGGCCGTGGTGCGCAATGTGCCGGTGCCGCTGGTCTTTACCGCGCCCACCGTGGTGTAGGTATTGCTGCCCTTCGGGCGGAATTGCAGGTGCACGGTCCGGCCCGCGTATCCCGCATACCGATACGTGTCCCAGTTGGCCCGCACGAGCTTGCCGGTGACGGTGAACCGGGCGCCCTTGGTCACCGGCTCCGGTGACGCGTTGACCGTGAGCTGCGCGGCGCGCTTGAGGCTGAACGACCCGACGCGCGGGGCGAAGACGGATTCGCCGTCGTTGGCGTCGGCCAAGGCGTCGACCGACCATGTTCCCGCGTTGGAGTTGGCCAGGTCCACCGGATCGTCGCTGCCTGGAGCAGGGTGGGCGTTGACGGTGAACACCGTCGTGCAGGCCGTCGCGCTCTCGCAGAACGCGTCGGTGGTGTAGAAGCCGCCGTGCGGTCCTTTCAGATCCACCTCGACGAAGGACAGGCCGGAGTCGTCCGATCCACCGATCGTGACCGGGAACCCCACGTCGTGCGTGAGACCGACGATGACGTCCCGTCCGGAGTTGACGGTGGCACCGCTGACCACCGGTTCGCCGGCCGCGGCATCGGCCGGAGCGGCGAGGCCAGCCAGTACGACCACGGCAGCCCCCAGCACGACAACGCGGCTTGTGCCGCTACCGACGGGCCTACCCTGCGGGGCACGTGCGCCGGCAGTGGGCGCAATGATGTCGCGCCCGCCGCTCGGTCTGTCGCCAAGCGGTTCGGCGTAGCGGCTCATGAACCCTCCCAGGGGTGACAGGCCCTGCTGCCAACCACCGGAAGGGGAACGGTAGTCGGCAGAGGGATCCGGAGACGGGAAGTCCGTCGCTCCCTACGACTGCCGAAAGGGCCGGATCGTTGCCCCTGGAGATAGAGCGAACAGTGCCCGGCCTGGAGGGAAGGTACGGTCACCCGGGTCTGCCCCGGACGCCGTTCGGGTCCGGTGAATGGTCGGCATTCCCTACTCGAAGAACTTCAGACTCCAGCCGGTGTCCGTGTTCGAACCCGGAACGTTGGCCCGGCTGTAGGTGGTGTTGCCCCACCAGCAGAACGTGCCGGTGTACCAGTACCGGTTCTCCCACGCGTACGGCGTCCCCTTCGGCACCGCGTGGAACATCAGGGGGAACCTGGGTCCGGCGGGCGGGCTCGTGCCGATGTCGCCGTCGAGCAGGACGAAGCTGTGGTGGCCGGGGCCGTCGACGTGGAGGGTCGGGTCCCAACCGGGCATCATCGTCGCGCGGTTGGAGCCGAACAGGCAGCCGTTCGACTTGTACCAGTCCCATACGTACGTCGGGTCGCCCCCGGCGCGCAGTCGCAGGTCGGCCAGGCAGTACTGCTCGCTCCAGCTTCCGTTGGCGGAGTACACGATGTGCAGTTGCCCGTTCGGGTCCTTGATGGCCTCGGGGGCCTCGTTGATGAACGGGTTGCCCACCACCCGCTCCCAGCTCTCCCGGGGTTGGGAGATGATGTGGCGCGCGCCGGTCGGCGCGGTGGGACTGCTCATGCGGGCGATGTAGAGGTTCTGCTCGACGTTGGTGTCGCCGGCCCAACCTGACCACACGAACCAGCGCTGCCCGTTGAAGGTGAACAGGGTTCCGTCGATGGCCCACTTGTCGTCCGGCAGGGCCAGTTCGGTCTCGGCCGTGTATCCACTGTCCGGACTGGCGGAGTTGATGACGTACATGCGGTGGGCAGGTCCGCGGCCCGCCGAGAAGTAGATGTAGTAGCGCCCGCCGTCCCGCACGATCTCGGGAGCCCAGACCTCACCGAGGTTGCGGGTGTCGGACCAGACCTGGCGGGCGGGAGCCGTAGCCAGAGCGTCCGTTGACGGAGCTTGCCGTACGACGATGCCGCCACCGGCAGACTGCACCGACACGTAGGTGCCGCCGACCCGCAGCACGCTCGGGTCCGCGGCCCGCAGACTCGTCTGCCCCGCCTGGGCCGGATCGGCGGACGTCAGGGACAGCACGGCAGCGAGGACGCCGGACAGCAGCACCGCGGCGGCGCAGGTGATGCGGCGAGAAAGTTGCATGGTCACCGCGACGTCCCGCTTTCCATCGATGGAACAGCTCTCCTGCAGCATCGTTACGAGTCGCGAGCATGTCAATGCCGCGGAGAGCCGAGAGCCTCAAGTCGCCTGCCGCACAAGCCTGGTGACCGTGACGGACACAGTGGTGCGCGAGGTCTGGACAGCAGTCGAGGGCCGTGTTGTCATTTCGGCTGTCGCAGGATTTCCAACGTTGAAAGAGCCGCCCGACCGCGTCCGGTGCCGGTCTTCCGCCATTCCTGCGGGCCTGGTCTTTCCAGATGACCGGCCCCGGTCCGCGGCCTCTGTGCGAGGAAAGGTTCGATGACAAGACAACACATCCGCCCACGGACCAGACTGTGGGCGCTGCTGGCTACGGCCGCTCTCGTCGTGCCCCCGAGCGGTCTTGCCGCCACCGCGTCGGCCGCGGAGCCGACCGGCAGCGCCTCAGCGCTCTCCGCCGAAGCAACCGACGTCCAGGTGCACGGCCTGAAGGGCGAATACTTCAGCATGTCGGCCCCGGGCGCCCGGGACTTCGCCGAACTCGGCGGCACGCTGCTCGACCCGCAGATCAACTTCTCCGGTCTGACCAGCACCTTCCAGGAGCTGACCGGCAAGACCGAGCACACGACCGCCCGCTGGACGGGCCAGATCGAGGCACCGGCCACCGGCGACTACACCTTCTACGCCATCGGCGACAACGGCTTCCGCCTCTACATCGACGGCGAGCCGGTCATCGACCACTGGGAGCCGGACTGGGACAAGGAGCAGACCAGCGCCGCGATCCGGCTCAACGCCGGCGAGAAGCACGACTTCCGCCTGGAGATGTTCCAGGACCTCGGTGGCTCCAACATGTTCCTGCGCTGGGCCGGGCCGGGCCTGTCCAAACAGTTCGTGCCGATGTCGGCGTTCACTCCGCCCGAGGGCTTCGAGGTCTACCCGGTCGAGATGTCCGTAGCGGCGGACGGACGCCGCCTGCGGGCCAGGTTCGAAGACAGGGTCGATGACCTGCGGGCGGTGAAGGACCACTTGAAGGTCGAGGCCGACACCACGGCCATGCCTCTGAAGTCGGTCGCCGCGGCTCCCGGGGATCGCAACTCCCTGCTCGTGACGCTCGCCGAACCCATCCAGAGGAACCAGCAGGTGCGGGTCACCTACGACGGCGAGGGCGGACTGACCTCCGGCGGCGAGACCGTCCCGAAGGTCATCCGCTACGCCGACAACGCCTCCACCCACCGGCTCACCACCAAGTGGGGCGACAAGGTCGACGCGAAGAACCCGCTGCCTGAGTACCCGCGTCCGCAGCAGGTGCGCTCCAAGTGGAAGAACCTCAACGGCTCCTGGCAGTTCAGCGGCGCCGAGGCGGGCGAGCAGCCGGTGTTCGGCAAGGACCTCGTCGAGAAGATCGTCGTGCCGTACCCGGTGGAGTCGCAGCTCTCCGGTCTTGAGCGGCACGAGGACCACATGTTCTACCGCAAGCTGGTGACCGTCCCCAAGGACTGGAAGGTCGACACGGAGGGCAGGGACGGCAAGGACGGCAAAAACGGCATGGGCAACCGGCTGAAGCTCAACTTCGGCGCCGTGGACTACCAGGCCCGCGTCTTCGTCAACGGTACGAAGGTCGCCGAACACACCGGCGGCTACGACGCCTTCAGCGCCGACATCACCGACGCGCTCAAGGGCACGGGGCCGCAGGAGGTCGTGGTCGCGGTCACCGACACCGGGGGCGCCGACCAGCCGATGGGCAAGCAGTCCACCCACCCGGGCGGCATCTTCTACACCCAGTCGTCGGGCATCTGGCAGACCGTCTGGATGGAGCCGGTCGCGGGCGCCGCGGTCGATAACGTTGTCTCCACGCCCGACATCGACACGAGCAGCCTCGCGGTGACGGTGGAGTCCGACAAGGCGTCCGCCTCGGCCCGGGTCGAGGCGGTCGCCCGCGACAAGCGCGGCAAGGTCGTCGGCAGGGTGAGCGGGCCGGCCAACAAGCAACTGCGGCTGCCGGTGGCGAACCAGCGCCTGTGGAGCCCGGACGACCCCTACCTCTACGACCTCGACGTCAAGCTCACCGACGGCAGGTCGACCGACAAGGTCGGCAGCTACTTCGGTATGCGCGAGACAGGCGTCGAGAAGGTCGGCGGCTTCCAGAAGCTGGTGCTCAACGGCAAACCGGTCTTCTCCCTCGCCACCCTCGATCAGGGCTTCTGGCCCGACGGCCTGTACACCGCGCCGAGCGACGAGGCCCTCGCCTTCGACTTGAAGGCGCACAAGGAACTCGGCTTCAACGCCGTGCGCAAGCACATCAAGGTGGAGCCCGCGCGCTGGTTCTACCACGCCGACCGGCTCGGTCTGCTGGTCTGGCAGGACTTCGTCTCCGGCAACATCACGAACGAGACCGGACGGCGCGCCTTCGTCGACCAGGGCCGGGAGATGATGCGGGAGCACCACAACGCGCCCTCCGTGATCGGCTGGATCGTCTTCAACGAGGGCTGGGGCGAATGGGACCGCACGGAGACCGGCAAGATCGCCGATTCCGTGAAGGCGGCCGACCCGTCCCGCGTCGTCAACGCCCACAGCGGTGTCAACTGCTGCAATTCCAAGGGGGATTCAGGCAAGGGCGACATCATCGACCACCACGACTACAACAACGAGGACCCGCCGTTCCCCGACGGCAGGCGGGCGGCGATGGACGGTGAGCACGGCGGCTTCACCCTGCGCACCCCGGGACACATGTGGCCGGGCGCGCCGACGGTGATCTACAGCGGTGTCGCCGACAAGGAGGCCCTGACCCGCAAGTACGTCGAGAACACCGAGAAGTTCTATCTCGACCAGGCCGGTGCCGAGCTGTCCGGGTCGGTCTACACCCAGATCTCCGACCTGGAGAACGAGCTCAACGGCCTGTACACGTACGACCGTCGGGAGATCAAGGTCGACCCGGTCAGGGTCCGTGAGCTCAATCGCAGGGTCATCGCCGCCGGCGCAGCCGCGGGCGATCGGCAGTCACTGAAGGGCGGCGGGTCCTGGGCCCTCGACGAGGGCACCGGGAGCACGGCGAAGGACACCGGTCCGAACGCCAAGGCCCTGACCCTCAGCGAGGGCACTGCCTGGACGCCGGGTGTCAGTGGCAGCGCACTGAAGTTCGACGGTCAGGGGCAGTACGCCGAGACCGACGGGCCGGTGCTCGACACCACCGGAAGCTACTCGGTGTCCGCGTGGGTCCGGCTGGACGAGCTCCCCGGCAACTACGCGACCGCGGTCAGCCAGGACACCCGGCGCCAGGCCAGCCCGTTCTACCTCCAGTACGGGCAGGGCGCGTTCGCCTTCAGCACGCCGGGCGAGAACCGCGCCCGCCTGGCGACCACCCCGGAGAAGGGCCGCTGGTACCACCTGGTCGGTGTCCGCGACAGCTCCGACAACACGATCGAGCTGTACGTCGACGGAAAGCCGGCGGCGAGTGCCACCGGCGGAGCGGCCTACCCGAGCACCGGTGCCCTGGCTGTGGGCCGGGCTCAGTGGGGCGGCAGCGACACCGACTTCTGGAACGGCGCGGTCGACGAGGTCCACGCCTATGACAAGGCGCTGACCGCCGAGGAGGTGAGCGCGCTCCACACGGACGAGAAGCCGTAGCAGAAGCGGCTGCGAACGGGCCCCGGCGGGACGTGCTCCCCGCCGGGGCCCGGTCGGTTCGCCTATCCCCCGGTCACGGCGCCCATGGGGCCTCCACGGCCCATGTGGTGTCCTCCGTGAAGAGGGCGGGGTTGTCCCATGCGTGGGTGCCGCCGGGGGTGGCGAGCCACAACTCGGCGTTGTAGTGGCGCAGGTACTGCTCCGGGAAGTTGTACGCGGACAGCCGCACTCCCCCGTTCGCGCCCCGGACGGGGCAGAACGTGGCGTCGGCCCGGTACAGGTCGCCGCTGCCGGTTTCCTTGTACACGCGGTACTCGCGGTGGCGCAGGTACTCGCCGGGGTAGTTGCGCGACTCGAAGCTGTAGCAGGAGCTGTTGGCCAGACCGGCGACGATCTTCCAGGTGGCGTCGTTCTTCAGCAGGGCGTCGCTGCCGCTGCCCACGACCTCGGTGAAGGCCGCTCCGTCCTTGTGGCGCACGTACCGGTCGGTGTAGCCCGGTGTCGTCACGCGCAGGGACTTGTACTGGCCGGTGGGCAGCGTGATGGGGGCCGTCGAGCCGCGGGAGGCATCGATGAGGGCGCGGTTGACCGCGCGCACCCGGGCCTCGTCGACCTTGACGACCTGACGGTCGTAGGTGAGCAGGCCGTTGACCTCGTTCTCGACGTCCGTGATCTCGGTGTAGACCGAGGCGGACAGGCCGCGGGGCATGCGTACCTCTCGGATGGCGTCGATGAGGCCCACGAAACGGTTGTTGAGGTGGGCGAGGTCGGGCTGGTCCTCGTAGCTGAAGCCGCCGCCGGGGTACCACTCGTGTCCGGCGACCTTGAAGCCCAGTCCGCCGAACTCCCCGAGCACGGCAGCGCGGGTGGCGCTGGGCACGGTGGTGCCGGGTCCTACGTAGACATGGTGGTCGACGACGTCGCCGTTGCCGCCGTCGACGGCGCCGCAGCAGTTGACGCCGCTCATGTTGTCGACGAGGCGGGCGGGGTCGTAGGCCTTGACCTCGTCGGCGATGCGGGCCTGGTCGTACTGGCCCCAGCCTTCGTTCTGGTTGACCCACATGACGAGGGACGGTGAGCTGCGGTGCTGGTCGATGATGCGGTCGTACTCGGCCTCCCACTGGGTGCGGGCGGCGGTGTCGGGGGTGTGCTCCATGGACGGCATGTCCTGCCAGACCAGCAGTCCGAGCCGGTCGGCCCAGTAGAACCAGCGCTGCGGCTCGACCTTGATGTGCTTGCGGACCATGTTGAAGCCGAGGTCCTTGTGCTTCTGGAGGTCATGGCGCAGGGCGGCATCGGTGGGTGCGGTGTAGATGCCGTCGGGCCAGTAGCCCTGGTCCAGCGTGCCCGTCTGGAAGACGAACTTGCCGTTCAGGACGGGGCGCAGGAGGCCGTCGACCCGGGCGATGCCGATGGAGCGCATGCCGGTGTAGCTGCCGATCGAGTCGACGGTCGTGCCGCCGGAGAGCAGGTCGGCCTTCACGTCGTAGAGGAAGGGGTCCTCCGGGGTCCACAGGTGCGGGTTCGGGACGGGCACGGTGAACTCGGTGCCGACCGGGCCGGTGGCGGTGCCGACCGTGGTGCCGCCGGTGGAGACGGTGACGCGGGCCTGGTGGCCGCTCGTCCCGGCGCCTCGGACGGTGACCTTGAGACGGTTGTTCGCGAGGTCCGGCACCATGTCGAGACGGGTGATGTGCGCGGGGGCCGTGGGTTCGAGCCACACTGTCTGCCAGATGCCGGACGCGGCGGTGTAGAAGATGCCGCCGCCGGGGTGCGGGGCGACATCACGGATCCGCTGCTTGCCGACCGCTTGGCCGCCGGTCTCGGTGGGGTCCCAGACGGAGACGACGATCGTGTTGGTGCCGCCGCCCAGGAGGTCGGTGACGTCGTAGGAGAAGGCGTCGTAGCCGCCGCTGTGGGTGGCGCCGGCTTGACGGCCGTTGACCCATACGGTCGTACGCCAGTCGCTGGCGCCGAAGTTGAGCTGGACGCGGCGGCCGTTCCAGTTCGCCGGGACGGTGACCGTGCGCTTGTACCAGAGCCTGTCGTTCTGGGTGATCTTGCGCTGGATGCCGGAGAGCGCTGACTCGGCGGCGAAGGGGACGCGGATCTGCTCGGTGAAGGTGGCCGGCTGTCCGGCGTCCGCCGAGGTGACGGCGAAGTCCCAGATGCCGTTGAGGTTGGCCCAGTCGGGGCGGGTCAGCTGGGGACGGGGGTATTCCGGGAGCGGGTTGTCGGTGGGAACCTGGTTCGTCCACGGGGTGGTCATGGGGGACGGCTTGGGTGTCCACGCCCGCGGTGCGGCGGCCGCGGAACCGGTGGCCGTCAGTGCGGTGCCGCCGACCAGGGCGAGCGCGGCGAGCGCGGTGGTCGCCCACCGCGCTCGTCGTCTCAGCGAGTCGAACGGCCTTCGGCCTACGGGTACTCGACGCATCGTGCCTCCTTGAATCGTGGGGTGGGGAGACGTGCGCGCGCAGGCGGCGGCCGGAGGGAGTCCGGTCGCCTGGAACGGGACCGGCGGCCGGGCCGTCGGAGGAACTCGGCCGCCGGGTCCGGGGCTTGTCACATGAGTTGCCGTCTGCGGCCCAGCCAGGTCTGGGCGATGACGACGACGGCGAGGAAGGCGCCGCTGACGACCTGCTGGTAGGAGGAGTCGAGGGAGCCGATCTGGTTGATGACGTTCTGGATGACCTTCAGCAGCAGCACACCGACCAGGGAGCCGCTGACGTAGCCGAGACCACCGGTCAGCAGGGTCCCGCCGATCACCACGGCGGAGATGGCCTCCAGCTCCATGCCGTTGCCGAGGATGGTCACGCCGGAGGCGAGCCAGGCGGCGTTGAGCGCGCCGGCCAAGCCGGCGAGGAGGCCCGACAGGGTGTAGACGAGGATCTTTGTGCGGGCCACGGGGGCGCCCATCAGGGCCGCCGCGTCCTCGTTGCCGCCGACCGCGTACACGTGCTGTCCGAAGCGGGTGCGGCGCAGCACGACGGCGCCCGCGACGAACAGGGCCAGTGTGATCCACACCGGGTTGCCGAGGCCCAGGGTGGTGCCCTGGCCCAGTTCGGCGAGGAAGGAGCCCTTGCCTATCAGGAAGGTGTCCGCGCCCTCGTCGGTCAGGGCGAGCAGCAGGCCGCGCGCGCCCAGCATGGCGGCGAGCGTGACGATGAACGGGGCCAGTCGGGAACGGGCGACCAGCAGGCCGTTGACGACGCCGATCAGTCCGCACACCGCCAGCGGCAGCAGCAGGGCCACCAGCGTGCCGTGGCGTGACCCCCAGGCCGCCAGGACGCCTCCGAGGGCGAACAGCGAGCCGACCGACAGGTCGATGCCGCCGGTGATGATCACGAAGGTCATACCGAGGGCGACGATCGCCAGGAAGGCCGAACTGGTCGCCATGTTGGTGACGTTGTCGCCGGTGGCGAAGGCGTCGAAGGAGAACGATGCCACCAGGGAGACGATCACCAGGACGGCCAGGGCGCCGTGCTGCTGGATCAGGGCGCTCAGTCTCTCGGAGCGGGCGGCGCCGACCGGTTCGGTCTCCCCCGTCGCATCGTTGCTCGCGGTGGTCACCGGCGCGTCCGTCTTCGTGACGGTCATCGCTTCCCCCGTCCCCGTGCCGCGTAGACCGCGGCGACGATCACTATGGCCTGGGCGATCTGGGTCCAGGAGGGCGGCAGATCGTGCTTGATGAGGGTGGCGGTGAGCAGTTGGATGAGGACGGCTCCCGCGACGGTGCCGGCGATGTTGACCCGGCCGCCGGTCAGCGGGGTGCCACCGACGACGACCGCCGTGATCGCCGAGAGCTCCATCAGGTTGCCGAGCGAGGTCGGGTCGCTGGCCTGGAGGCGGGCGGTGGCCAGCACACCCGCGACGGCGGCGAGCAGTGCGCACACGACGTACACAATGATCAGCACACGTCGTACGGGCAGGCCGGCGAGCTGCGCCGCGGGGCGGCTGTCGCCGATGGCGAGGAGCTGGCGGCCGAAGGTGGTGCGGCGTACCACGAAGGCCACCAGCAGAGCCAGGACCGCGGCGATCAGGATCAGGTAGGGGATGCCGAGGATGTCGCCGGAACCCAGCGAGGCCAGGGAGGGGTTGCGCAGGTCCTCCAGCTGGGGCAGCAGCACCAGGGCGAGGCCACGGCCGCCGACCATGAGCGCCAGGGTCGCAACGATCGGCTGCACTCCGACGAGCGCGACCAGCGCGCCGTTGGCCAGTCCGACTCCGGCGGCGAACAGCGCGACCACGAGCAGCGCGGGCAGCAGTCCGTATCCGAGGTAGAGCGCGGTGGCGGAGGCCGCCAGCGCCATGACGGCACCCACCGACAGGTCGACGCCCTCTGTGCCGATGACCAGGGCCATGCCGAGGGCGACGATGATGACGGGGGCGACCTGGACGGCCTGGGTGCGGAAGTTCTCGGCGGACAGGAAGTGCGGGGTGATGACGGTGTTGACGACGAGCAGCGCCGCCACGCCCGCGTAGACCCCGTACGTCTGCAGCCACTGGAGCAGGCGGGCCTTGTCCAGCGGGGCGGTGCGGAGGGTGGCCTCAGCCATCGGTCGCCACCTCCTTCTCCGCGGTGCCGGTCGTGGCGGAGTCCCCGGCGATGGTGCGCATCAGCTCGTCCTCGGTGACGTCGTCGCCGGTCAGTTCGCCGACGACGGCGCCGTCCTTCAGTACGACCACGCGGTCGGATCCTTCGATCAGTTCCTCCAGGTCGGAGGAGATGAGCAGGACGCCCAGGCCGTCCGCGGCCAGTTCGTCCACGAGTTTCTGCACCTCGGCCTTGGCGCCGACGTCGATTCCGCGGGTGGGCTCGTCGAGCAGCAGCACCTTGGGGTTCATGGCGAGCCAGCGGGCGAGCAGCACCTTCTGCTGGTTGCCGCCGGACAGTTCGCCGACCTTCTGGTGCGGTGAGGAGGCCTTGATCCGCAGCCGCTTGATGAAGGTGTCGACGACGCTGTCGACGCGGGCCTCGGAGACGAGGCCGAAGCGGGAGAGGCGGGGCAGGACGGCGAGGGCGATGTTCTCCCGGACCGACAGACCGGGAACGATGCCCTCACTCTTGCGGTCCTCCGGAAGGAGACTGACACCTGCCCGGATGGCGGCCGGTGCGGAACCGCTGCGCAGGGGGACGCCCGCCACGGTGACACGTCCCGAACGGACGGGCAGAGCACCGGAGATGGCCTTCGCGGTCTCGGTGCGTCCGGAGCCGAGGAGTCCGCCCAGTCCGACGACCTCGCCGGGCCGGATGCTCAGGGACACCCCGTGCAGTTTGTGCGGCACCGTCATTTCCCTGGCGTCCAGCACCGGTTGAGTGCCGGTCGCCTCGTGGTCGCCGGTGAACTTGGTGAGGCCTTCCTCGCGGACCTCGCGCAGGTCCCGGCCGAGCATCGTGGACACCAGGGCGAGCCGGTCGAGGTCGGCCAGGCGGCCGTGGTGGACACGCCGGCCGTCGCGGAGCACGGTGACCGTGCTGCACACGGCGTAGAGCTCGTCCAGCCGATGGCTGACGTAGACGACGGCGATGCCCGCGTCACGCAGCCGCCGGATGACCGTGAACAGGGTCTCGACCTCGCGCGGTTCGAGGGAGGAGGTCGGCTCGTCCATGATGACGATGCGGGCGTCGGTGGCCACGGCACGGGCCAGGGCCACCATCTGCTGGGCGCCGACCCCGAGGGTGCGCAGCGGCCGGCGGACGTCCACGCGGACGCCGTAGCCGCGCAGGGTCTCCTCGGCCTCCCGGTTCATGCGGGCCACGTCGAGCACACCGAAGCGGCTGCGTGGTTCCCGTCCCAGGAAGAGGTTGCGGGCCACGCTGAGCAGCGGGATGAGGTTGACCTCTTGGTAGATGGTCGAGATGCCCGCCTTCTGTGCCTCCAGTGGCGTGGCGAAGGAGACCTTGCGGCCCTGGAAGGTGATGTCGCCGGCATCGGGGCGGTGGACACCGGTGAGGAGTTTGATGAGGGTCGACTTGCCGGCGCCGTTCTCGCCGATCAGGGCGTGGACCTCGCCGCCGTGCAGGGTGAGGTCCACGTCGTCCAGGGCCCGGACGCCGGGGAAGGTCTTGCTCAGTGCGCGGACGGCGAGGACTTCGGCGGGGGGTGCCACCTGCGCCTCCAGGAGGGGAAGGGTGCGGAACGTGGTGAAGGAAAGGCGGAGGGGGCACGGTTGCCCGTGCCCCCTGTGGGTCAGTACGCCTTGGCGATGTCCGTCTTCGCGTTGTCCGCGGTGTAGGCGCTGTCCTGGATGATGATCTCCTGCGGGACCTCCTCGCCCTTGGTGAAGGTGTCCAGGGTCTGGAACGCCAGCGGTCCGAACCGGGGGTTGGACTCGATGACGCCGCTGATCCAGCCGTCCACGATGCCCTGGACGGCGTTGCGGGTGCCGTCGACCGTCACGATCTTGACGTCGCCCGCGTTCTTGCCGGCGCCCTTGAGCGCGGCCACCGCGCCCAGCCCCATCTCGTCGTTCTCCGCGTAGATGCCCTTGATGCCGGGCTTCGACTGGATGAGCTGCTCGGTGACCTGTTGGCCCTTCTCGCGGGCGAATTCACCGGTCTGCTCGAACACGACCTTCAACTCCGGTGCCTTCTCGGCGAGCCGCTCCTTGAAGCCCTTGGTGCGCTCGGTGGTGACGTTGTTGCCGGCCGAGCCGAGGAGGATGGCGACCTCGCCCTTGCCGCCGGTCGCCTCGATCATCCGGTCGGCGGCCCGCCTGCCCTGCTCGACGAAGTCGGAGGCTATGAAGGAGACATAGTCCTTGCAGGCGGTGGCATTGATCTTGCGGTCGATCGTGATGATCGGGACCTTCTTGGCTGCGGCGGCCTGCAGCACCGGGTCCCAGCCGTCGGAGTTGAGCGGGGCGATCACCAGCAGGTCGGCGCCCTTGGCGAGGAGATCCTGGACGTCGCTGATCTGCTTGGAGAACTGCGACTGGGCGTTGGCCGTCAGCAACTTGACGCCGCGCTTCTCGGCCTCGTCCTTGATGGACTGGGTCTCGGCGATGCGGAACGGGTTGGCCTCCTTCTCCGACTGGGAGAAGCCCACGGTGGCGTTCTTCAGATCCAGCTTCTTGCCGCCGTAGGCGTCGATGGCGCAGGTCTTGCTGCCCGGCTTCGGCGTGACCACCTTCTGTTCGGCGCCTGCGGCAGCCGGGGACTGGGTGTCCTTCGACGCGTCGTCCTCCGACTTCGCGCAAGCTCCGGCGGTCAATGCCACCGCGGCGGCCAGGGCCACGATCCCGGGGCGGGCGACGAGACGAGGACGGTGAGTGGTGCGCTGCATGGTGACCCCGATCCGGGCGACGCTGAAAGGGAGTTGGGGAGCTGACGCACGAGCAGAAGCGGTGCGTCTCCCCCGGAGGGCAACGTTGTCGGACTCGCTGCAAGGAGGTTTTACATCGTTGGAAGAAAGCTGTAAACCCCCTGTGCGCACACCTGTGTGCATCGTGAGGAGGCGAGGGGTGGGACGGGAAGCGCTTGCCCGAATGCATGCGCAAGATGCGTCCGCGGGCAGGACCTCGACGGTGGTGCCGGCCCGGTCGGCGGCGAGGGGCCGGGCGCCGACGAACTACCGTTTACCCTCAGGGCCTCAGGGCCTCAGGGCCTCAGTGGACCAGGCCTTCTGATTCCGCCGTCAGGGAGTTCTGCCGGTGCACGGAAGGGCACGGCGGATGACCTCGCCGTGCCGGTCGCCGGCTGACGGGGTTCGTGGCGTAGTCGCTTCCGGGCCCGTCAGCCTTGGAGCCCATCCTTCGCAGCGGCGCGCCCGAGGGTGCTCTCCCGCTCGACCAGCCGGTAGTCCGCCCAGACACGCCGGGGTTCGGGAGCCGCACCGCCCAGCCGGGCCAGCACCGACTCCACGGCGAGCCGGCCAATGGCCTCCTTGTCGGGCGACACGGAGGTGAGCGTCACCGCACCGAAATGCCCCTCGACCACGTCGTCGAAGCCGACGACCGCGATGTCCTCGGGAACGCGCAGTCCCCGCTCGTGCAGGACGCGCATCGCGCCGATGGCCATCGGGTCGTTGTACGCGAAGATCGCGTCGGGGCGCCGTCCGGCATCGAGGATGCGGGTCATGGCCGACGCGCCGTCTGCGTGCCCCCAGCCGTCGGTGGCGGCCACGAGCCCGTCGTCGGCCGGAAGTCCGGTGGCGGTGAGTTCCTCGCGCCAGCCACGTACCCGCAGTTGCGCGGGCTCGCTGCGGCCGCGCCGGTCGCCGATGAACGCCACTTCCCGGCGTCCGAGGCCGACCAGGTGCCGGACGGCGGCGCGGGCCGCGGCGACGTTGTCGATGGCGATGTGGTCGTACGGCAGGTCGTAGTCACGCTCTCCGAGCAGTACCAGCGGTACGTTCTCCGCTCGGTCGCGCAGGTCTTCGGTCTCCAGCTCGATGGGGCTGAGGATGAGGCCGTCGATGACGCGTGCGCGGAAGCCCTGACTGACCAGGAGCTCCTGTTCACGGCGTCCGCCGGTGTGGTCCAGCAGAACGATGTAGTCGTGGGCGGCGGCGGCGTCGATGACGGCGGCGGCGAGTTCGGCGAAGTAGGGGTTGCCGAGTTCGGGCAGAGCGAGCGCGATCATGCCCGTGCGCCCTTTGCGCAGGTGCCGGGCGGCCAGATTGGGCCGGTAGCCGAGCGCGTCGATGGACCGCTGGACGCGTTCACGCATGGCGGGGGTGACGTGCTGGTAATTGTTCACCACGTTGGAGACGGTCTTGATGGAGACCCCCGCGTGGGCGGCGACGTCCTTGAGGCTGACCCGCACGGCATTCCCTTTCAAAGCGGCCCGACTCGGGTGGTCGGTGCGGGTACGGTGTCGTCACCGTGAGCCTGGCGCCGAGTCCCAGTGCTTGAGATTTACAACGTTATACATCTGCCTTCAGCGCACTGACAAGGCGTTGGGCGGGCGCCCTGCCCCACCACCACAGCTGGGTGTCCGGCAGGTCGGAAGTGCTGGAAGCGCTTGCCCCTGCGGAGAGTGTCACTCACGGCAGGGTCGGCGGTCCACGGGGACGACTCGGCGGTTGCGCCGTCGTCGGGTGGGCAGCTGCGTCGGGTGGCGCTCGGAGCGGCCGGACAACGGCCGGTTGGGCGCGCCGGCGGCCTGCGGGTCGGAGCTCTCCTTCCCGTCGAGCGGATGTTCGGCGACGCTTCGGGCACGGGCGGAACGGATGGTCTGGCCTACCTCAGATCCTTGATCGCCCTTCCTCCACGTGACCAGATGTCTCATAGCCGTGCGGAGGCGCATTGAGGGCTGCGCGGCCTCCCAAGCCCTTTCCCTGACCCTGCTGCCCGATGCCGGCTCCAGTGCCGGTGGCGCAGGATGGTGGCGGCCATGGCGAGCGGTTCGGCCCACGCGTAGCGTTCCCCGATGCGCTCATGGCGTCCGGTGGCAAGGACAGGTCCATAGGGGCCATGTCTAGGGGCCCTGTCAGAGTCTTCTCATGTCCAACGGCGTCGCCTATCCCATCTTCCGTACGTCCGACCCTGTACTCGCGTTGAGCGTTGCCCGCCAGATGGTGGCGTTCGGTGTCCAGCCCCCACTCCGAGGTGTCGGTGGAAGCCGAAGTGTCCACCCTGGCCGAGGTGAAGGACCTGCTCGATGTCCTTCCCGAAGCTTGGTTCGTGAGCCATTCCGCACCATTCGACCTGGCCCCGGAGCTGGCCCGCTCAATTCCCGAAGGCGACCTTCCCCGTGATCTGGCCCCGGTGGCGGAGTTCCCGCCCTTCTCCGTCTCAATGCTGGACCGGAGAGTGGGAAGCGTCGAGGACCGCTTCACATCGGGAGCCGCCCACCACCCGGCCGAGGTCCACTGGACCTCTCTGATCTGGCCGGAAGCTCCCGAGCACGACCTGCACGGCGAGAGCAAGCACGCCGAGGTGACGCTCTTGCTCAACTGCGAGTACATTGAGCTGGATGCCCCTGCCGACACGCACCTGGTCCTCGTCCACGTCCGGCGCCGCAACCGCGATGGCTACGAGGACCGCTTCGCTCAGTGGCTCGCCAAGCAGATCGGACAGGAAGTGATCGGGCCACCGCAGTTCACATGAACCAGTGCCGGGCTTGGCGTTCGGTGCAGGCGTGGCTACGGGTGGCGCTCCGCGGTGGCGTTACACCGCCACCCGCCTCCTACTGGCTCCTAGTGGCTCCTAGCGGCGGCTCAACGGCGCATCTCGTGTGGCCCTGTTGGGCTTCCTGGACGATGCTCACGAGCATCTCAACCGGGGCGCAACGGCTACGGCCATTGGCCGCTTCAGGCCGCGACGGAGCCGAACTGGACGCGCCTGCCGACCGGTCGGTGGCGACACGTCAGCGCCTGGCCGGCTGCCCACCCGCCGCAGGGGACACCTGATAGCCTGCGCTCTTCGCCGGTTGCCCGGACGGAGTCCCCAGGCAGGTCTCCATGCCCCACTCCCAGCAACTCATGACAGCGCTCAGTGCCCTGGATCGCGCCTCAGCCTCCGAGGAGCCCTTTCACGTCACGGGGTGCTTGTACTGCTACGGCGAGCAGGACCTAGCCGCACTCTCCGGGCCACTGCACCTCCTACCGGACGACCTCGTGTCTTCGGTCGCCGCAGAGGTGCCCAGCCACTGGGATGACTTCCCGCGCCTGTACCGCCGTCTTGCCGCGCGCATCATTCGCCCCGTCGTCACCGGTCAGTTCCACGTCGACGAGGAGCTCATCGCGTCCCGTCTGGTCGAGGCGGGCTGGACCACCTGGGACACGCCTTTGACGGAGGCTGTTCGCGACGTCTGGTACGCCTGGTGGCAGGCCACACTGCACACTCACCCCAGCCCCGTGAGCATCAGGAAAACCCTCAGCCTCGTCACTGTCGCCACCGGCAGCCTGCGCCCCTGGCTGGACATATGGACCGCCACCCCCACGTCGACCGCCGACGCGCACCTGGCAGACCTCCTCGACGACGTGATGGTCGAATTCGAGATCACAGACCTGCACATGGGTTTCTACGGCGAGTACCACGCCTCGGATGAATTGCTGGGCTGGCTCCTCACCGATGTACGCCAGCGCGTCAACGACGCACGGCTTGAGGACCCCTACCTCCTTGAGCAACTCGGGAGAGCCACTCAGCACCCCGGCTGACCTCCGCACTTCCTCACGGGACGCCCATGCCGCGCTGCCGCGTTTCGAAGATGGGGGCGCGGAGGATCCGGGATCCGGCACGCTGACGACATCGCAAGTCGCCGGCGTGCGCGGGAGCCCGGATCACCGCCTATGCGCTGGCGTGGCGACGCCACGCCGTCCTCCGCGGAGCGGCATGGTGCGGGGACTCCGCCGAGCGGACAGCCTGTTGACGCCACAACCACAGGGACGTCATGGACGACAGAGCCGCAAAGATGACCAGTAGCACCAGCGATACCCACATCTGTCGGCTTCCAGGGTCATCCCACCCAGCCAGTGCAGCCGAAGCCGCCCACAAGGCGGCACCTCCGGCGTAGAAGGTGCGGATCCGGCGCAGCTGCCGCAGGGCTCGTACGGATTCAGCGTGATCAGTTTCCGGTGCCATGTCGACGTGGGTACCCCGAAATCCGCCTGCAATCATCCTCGGCAAGACGGGTGCTGAGCTGGGGCTGAATTCAAGCCTGGTTCGCGGAGCGTGACTTGGTCATGGAGACTGCAGTCGGCGTTCGCTGCAGCTCTTCTCACCAGAGCATTTCGTGGAGCATCTCGTCGGCCCCCTTCACAGGGTGGCGTCTTCCCACTCCCCCGGCTGGTCGTAGATCCGCTGCAGCAGTTCGGCGAAGGCCTCTCCCTCCAAGAGGATGCCGTTGTACTCCAGCGGGATCCGCTTGTCGTTGATCACCGCGGTGGGTGTACCGGGGCCTTCGGGTTCCTCCGCTCCCCCGGCCTTCTCGTAGGCCTTCTCCGAGGCGGTGACGAAGGCGCGGTACTTCATGGATCTCACGGCCGTGTCGAACTTCGCGCTGCGCAGGCCTTCCACTTTGTCGGCCAGTTGAAGCAGGAAGGCGTCGGTGTAGCCGTCGACACTCTCCTCGGGCTGGTTGGCGTAGAGCACCTCGTGGTACTCGACGAACTTGCCCTCCTCCAATGCGGCGCGCAGCGCATTGACGGCCTTCTTCGAACCGGTGCCGCCGACCCGGTCGTCCAGGAAAGAGGCGAGGGTGTACTCGGCTCTGGCCGAGCGCTCGAGCATCGCCTCGCGCAGTTGCGGACCGCCGCCGGTGCTCTCGAACTCCTCGCAGTACGGACAGCGGGGATCCTCGTACAGCTGCACCTTCACCGGCGCGTCGGGATCGCCGACCGTGATGGTGACGCCGTCCGCACTGAGCCTCTCCGGCAGCTGCTCGACGCTCGCGTAGTCAGGCCCGTACTGCGAAGATCGCTGCCCGCACCCCGCCACCACCAGCACCGCGGCTGCGCACACAACAGCCCATCGTCCCCCACGCACCATGCGCCATCCCCTCCCCTGAGAACAGCGCGACCCTAGATCATTCGTACGACAACCGCATCGACAAAAGCCCGATCACCCACCGGGAGCCGTAACTCTCCCAGCAGATGGCAGCCTGCACGCCCACGCTCGAATCCCGCCGACAAGGCCCGGTCGAGCGGCGGCGATGAGGCGGTGCGGACGGTGACGAGGACGCGTCAGCCGTGCTGCAGGCGCCGATGCCGGCTGTGATCTACGCGGACCCAGACGGCGACACCAAACTTGCCGTTGATCAGCCCAGCTTGCTGTTCGACAGCTACGGCAACCAGCAGGTCGCCGAGGTCGGCCGCGAGCTCGCCACCCTCCTCACCCGGCTGATCAAGCTCCTCGGCGGCGAGGCACCTGCTCAACTGTGAGCCTTCGCGATCTTGACGCGTGCTGCCACGTTGCCGAGCCCACCGGGCGATGGTGGGATGGAACTGCTCTCGCGTCCGACAGCGGGAGGAGGTAACCGCCAGGCGAGGCCTGCCTACCCGAACCCCCACCGCCCGACCGGACGGCCGTAGCCGTGCGGTCCGGCGCAGTCGGCCCTCAACCCCTCCCAGCGTGCGGTTGACCCGCAGTCGTCCACTGACTCCAAGGCCGCCGCTCCTGGTCCCGGAGACACATATGAACACCTATCGAGCCGCGCAGGTCGACACCGCGAACGGGTCCTTCCGGATCGTCGAGCGTGAGGTGCCGCGCCCGGGTCCGCGTCACGTACGGATTGCCGTCGAGGCCTGCGGAATCTGCCACAGCGACGACGTCTTCGTGAGCGCCGGCATGCCCGGCGTGCGGTTCCCGCTGGTTCCGGGCCACGAGGTCGCCGGGCGCATCGAGGAACTCGGTGAAGGAGCCGAGGCCGGCAACTGGAGCGTGGGGGACCGGGTCACAGTGGGGTGGTTCGGAGGGAGCTGCGGTCACTGCACTCCCTGCCGCCAGGGGGACTTCATCGTCTGCGACAACCTCAAGATTCCCGGCTACGCCTACGACGGAGGCTTCGCCGAAGCCATGATCGCGCCGATCGACGCCCTGGCCCGGATCCCCGAAGCCCTGAACGCGACCGACGCGGGACCCATGGCCTGCGCGGGCGTCACGACGTACAACGGTCTGCGGCACAGCTCGGCCCGGCCCGGCGATCTCGTGGCCGTGCTGGGCATCGGTGGTCTCGGCCACCTGGGGGTGCAGTACGCGGTGGCCATGGGTTTCGAGACGGTGGCCATCGCCCGAGGCGCGGAGAAGGCCGAGTTCGCCAAGCAATTGGGAGCGCACCACTACATCGACAGCACGGGGACGACTCCGGTCGCGGAATCCCTCCTGTCTCTGGGCGGCGCCAAGGCCGTACTGGCCACGGCCGGAAGCTCCGACGCCATCGCGGCAACGGTCGACGGCATGACGCACCGCGGCGAACTCGTCGTCATCGGCGTGAGCCCCGACCCGCTGGGAATCAGCCCATTGCAGCTGATCATGCGCGGCAGAACCGTACGCGGCCACCCGTCGGGCACCGCGCAGGACGTACAGGACACCATGGCGTTCAGTGCCCTCCACGGAATTCGCCCGACGGTGGAGGCCGTGCCGCTGACAGAGGCTGAAGTGGCCTATCAGAAGATGCTTTCGGGTGCCGCACGATTCCGGATGGTGCTCACCACCGGCTGACCGGCGCGGTCGCGCGGCCGCTCGGTCGCGCGGCCGCTGGGCCGGTTCCCGTCAACTGCCGTTTCCCGTCAACTGGCGGTGCGATCCCGGTACGTCTCGAGGATGCGCAGCCAGACCTCACTGATCGTCGGGAAGGCGGGGACGGCATGCCACAGCCGCTCCACCGGCGTCTCACTGGTGATCGCGACGGTCGCCGAGTACAGGAGTTCCTGGGTCCCGGGACCGACGAAGGTTGCACCGGCAAGCGTGCCGCGATCGACGTCGATCAGCACCCGTGCCCTGCCCTGGTAGCCATCGGCGTACTGGGCCGCGCCGGCGACCCGGCCGATGTCGTAGTCCACGACGTCGACACGGCGCCCGGTACGCTCCGCTTCCCTCGTTGTCAGCCCCACGCTGGTCACCTCGGGTTCGGAGAAGACCACTTGCGGCACAGCGGCGCTGTCGGCCGTGGAAGCGTGTTTGCCCCACCTGCCGTCGTCGAGCGGCTCACCATTGGCGCGCGCTCCGATGACGCCGCCCGCGATCCGCGCCTGGTATTTGCCCTGATGCGTCATCAGGGCCCGGTGATTGACGTCACCGACGGCGTAGAGCCACCCGTCGGCGATGTCCGTCACCCGGTACGAGTCGTCCACGGTCAGCCACTCGCCGGAGGTCAGGCCGACGGTCTCCAGGCCGATGTCCGCGGTGTGCGGTGCGCGGCCGGTTGCGATCAGGATCTCGTCGGCGACCAGGGTGTCCGCCTCCTTCAGGGTGATGCTCACGGGACTTCCTTCACCGTCCTCCCGGGAGACCGCGGTCACCGACGTGCCGAAGCGCAGGTCGGCTCCGGCGGCGCGCAGCGCGTCGGCCACCATCTCGCCGGCGAACGGCTCCATCCTGTTGAGCAGTCCCTTGTCCCCGCGGACCAGCATGGTGACTTGGGAGCCGAGAGCCTGCCACGCCGCGGCCATCTCGACGGCCACCACTCCGCCTCCCACCACGGCCAGCCGGTCCGGTACGTGCCGGGCGGAAGTCGCGTCACGGTTCGTCCAGGGTCGCACCTGCTCCAGCCCCGGCAGTGGGGGGAAGGCGGTGACCGTCCCGGTGCACACGCCGACGGCATGCCGGGCGTTCAGACGTACGATCTCGCCGTCCGCGGTGTCCACGACGACCTGCCGCGGACCGTTGAGCCGGCCGTGGCCGCGCACCAGGTCCACTGACACCGCATTGAGCCACTCGACCTGGTCCTCGTCCTGCCAGTGGGCGGCCATCCTGTCGCGGTGGTCGAAGACCGCGGGCACGTCCAGCGGGCCCTCGACCGCGCGCCTGAGTCCCGGGACCCGGCGGGCGTCGGCGCGCGCAACCATGGGGCGCAGCAGGGCCTTGCTCGGTTCGCATGCCCAGAACGAGCATTCTCCGCCGAGCAACTCGTTCTCCACGATCACCGTGGTGAGCCCGGCGGCACGGGTGCGGTCGGCGAGGTTCTCTCCCGTGGGACCCGCACCGAGAACGACCACGTCGTAGACGCGGGAAGTGCTGTCCATGCCTGTTCCCTCCATGGTTTCGGCCTCCTCGCCTGTCGGGGAGAGCGAGTTGGCGTCGCCGTCGGCGCCGACGAGTCGGCCTCAGCGGCCCGGAAGCCGTTCGGTGATTTCTTGCACGGTCCAGCCGTTGCCGTCCGGGTCCTGAACGAGACGAAGGAGGCGTAACTACGTCGCTCGGGATCCGGGCCGGAAACACGGCCCTTCGTGCCGGCGTGATGGAACACTCCACCGGAGTCGTGGAAGACCTCACTGACGTCCGCCCCGCTGCGGGCCAACTCCGCCCGCGCCGCCTCGATGTCCGAGACAACGAGGTGGAGCCCCTCGGCGGATCCCGGGGCAGCCTCGCCGACTCCATCACCGAAGATCACCGAGCATGCCGAACCCGGAGGCGTCAGCTGCACCACGCGAAAGCCGTCATCGGCGGTGAAGTCGGCGTCCAGCCGCCACCCCAGTCCTTCGTAGAAGCCCTTCGACCGGTCTGTGTCCGCCACCGGTATCACTACGACTTCGAGTCTCATGTCCATGGTGGAGCCTCTCTCAAAGGGTCGTCGGCTATGGCTACGCTCTCGGGCGTGCGCCGCGGCAGGAGGGGCACGGCAACTGGAGACCGCCGCTACCTGCGTCGTACGTGGCCGCCGTCAGCACCTCATTGCGCATGTGTGTACGGCCACAGCGGCGACGTCGTCCTGCCGATCGACCCGATGACGGTTGCGTCGATGCCAGGGCCCAGGCCCACCATCACAGCTCCTGGTACCCCGACCGTCGCAGGGCCGCGGGCTCCGGAGACCGCCCCGGCACGGGGGCAGAGCGGCCGAAGACCCCGCTGGTCGGAGGAGCGGTGCGACAGCGGGCAGGGCCTTCTTGAAGCTACCGCGCACGGCTGCCCGTCACCACTCGAGTGGCCTACGCCCCGAAGGCCGCTCGCTTGCCGACGCAATGGGTTGCGTACAACGCAGTTGAGTGGCGTTGGTCCGCGTTTCTCGTTTGAAAGCCAAAGATGCGGTAATTCGGCATAAAAGGGTTGTAAAGGCTGCTGGATGTGAGGGGGCCTGCCCCATGTCAACAGGAACACTTCTGGCGATCATCATTCCCGTCGCGGTGGTCATCGTGGTGGTGGCCGTGGCAGCAACGCTGATCATGCGCCGCCGCAAGCTGCGCGAGCGCTTCGGCCCGGAGTACGAGCGCACGATGGAGGGTGCCGACAGCCGCGCGGCCGGTGAGCGTGAGCTCAGGGCCCGTGAAAAGCGTCATGACTCGCTCGACATCAAGCCACTGGACAGCACCACCAGGGATCGATACACCCGGGACTGGACCAGCGTGCAGGACGAGTTCGTGGACCGACCGGAGGACGCCGTACACGACGCCGACCGCCTGGTGACCTCCTTGATGCATGAGCGCGGCTATCCGACCCAGGACTTCGAGCAACAGCTCAGGGATCTCTCGGTCCAGCACAGCCGCACACTCGAGCACTACCGGGCCGCCCACGATGTCGACGCGCTCAGCACCCGGCACGAGGCGACCACCGAACAACTGCGGGGTGCCATGGTGCACTACCGGGCCCTGTTCGACGAGCTGCTCGCCGACGGCGGCGAACCCCGCCGCACTGCGCCGGCCTGAACGGCACAGCGACCAGCCCGCCGCCCGGCCCGGGGAAGCCAGGCCTTCCGGGAGCGGAGGAGAAATGCAACGCAAGGACGTACCGGACACCGCCGCGGCGAGCGGTCTGTCCACCGACGATCTGGCCCGCCCTCGCGACGGGTCCCGGCAGCAGGACGAGGCGACCGCGCCGACCGCCGTGCCGACCTTCCCGGGCGAAAGCACGGCCACGCCGGGCAAGCCGCCACGAGACGAGGCCGCGGCAGCCGACGAGCGAACTCAGGACGAGGCGGTGGGAGCAGAACGCGGGGCTGAGCGTCAGGCCGGCGACCAGGGCTCCCGCCCCGAGGACGAGGCTCCGCAGATCCTCACCCCTGAGGACGAGGAAGCTTTCCGGACCCGCTGGCAGGACGTGCAGAGCAAGTTCGTGGACGACCCTCGAGACGCCGTGCACACGGCCGACGCACTCGTCGCTGACGTGATGCAGAAGCTGGCCACCACATTCGCCGACCACAAACAAGAACTGGAAGGACAGTGGAACCGCGGCGAACAGGCGAACACGGAGGACCTGCGCCAGGCCCTGCGCCATTACCGTTCCTTCTTCAACCGCCTGCTGGTCACCTGACTGGTTCAGCGGCAGACGCAGGCGCGGGGGACGGCCCCCGGGTTCCCGCGGGCGGAAGCCGGGAGCAAGCCGCCTTCATGGCCCGCCGAGCCCCCGACGGCCCATGCGTTCCTCAGACGGTCTGCCGCGCCGTGCGCAGGGCGAGTGGTGTCGCCGCCGCCCAGGCCTGGGGTGAGCACGAGTGGGGGTACGGGACCGGCTGGGGTGTGGCCGAGCGGTCGTAGCCGGCAAGAACCTCGGGCAGGCGGTGGCCATGGTGGGCGGCTGCCGCCACCAGGCCTTCCGTGAGGGTCGCGAGCTCGTCGGCGAGGCCATGGCGTGCCAGGCCCAGGGCGATGACCGCGTTGTCGTGCGGCCAGGCGCTGCCGCGGTGGTAGGACAGGGGGTGGTAGGGCTTCTGTCCCGCGGCCAGGGTGCGGATCGCCCAGCCGGAGAAGAAGTCCGGTGCCACCAGGCGCCGCCCCACGCGCCGGGCCTGTTCCTCGTCGAGGATCCCCGACCACAGCAGATGGCCGGCGTCCGAGGCCAGGGCGTCCACCTGACGGCCGGTGCCGTCGAGGGCCAGCGCGGGGAAGTCGGCCTGCGGCATCCAGAAGTCCGTGAGGAAGCGGCGGCGCAACCGGTGTGCCGTTTCCTCGAGGTGCCGTGCGTAGGACTCGTCGTTCCAGACGTGCCGCGCCAGCTGGGCGGTGCGCACCAGTGCGTCGTAGGCGTAGCCCTGGGCTTCGCACACGGCGATGGGACCTTCGGCCTGCGTGCCGTCGGTGAAGCAGATGGCGTCCTGGGAGTCCTTCCAGTTCTGGTTGAGCAGACCGTCGGGGTCGGGCGTGTAGACCAGGTAGCCGTGGTCGTTCAGACCGCCGTCGGTGAACATCCAGTCGACGGCGTTGCGGGCGTGCTGTTCCAGCCGTGCGGCCGGCGTGCGGTCACCGGTGGTCTCGTGGTGGGCGTGGAGCAGGGTCAGGAACAGCGGGGTGGCGTCGACGGTGCCGTAGTAGCGGCCGTAGGGGACCTGGCGGAAGTGGGCGAGTTCGCCGTACCGGGTTTCGTGGACGATGCGTCCGGGCTGCTCTCCGCTCGCGGGGTCGTGACGCGTGCCCTGGGTGGCGGCGAGTGCGCTCAGGGTGGCGGCCGCGGTCTCGGGGCGGTACGGCAGCAGGAAGTACGACGTCAGCAGGGAATCCCGGCCGAAGAGGGTCAGGAACCACGGGATGCCGGCAGCGGGCACGTACACGTCCTCGCCGTCCACACCGGTGGCCGCAATCGTCAGCAGGTCGAGGTCGTCGAGGCCCTGTTCGCAGGCGCGATCCAGGTCGTCGCGCGCATCCTGCCGCACCCGGGCGGGGTGCGGCACCGCAGGGACATGCGGTGGCAGGCCGTGGGGGCGTGCGCGTACGACGACTTGGATTTCGGTTTGTCCGTGGCCCTCCAAGCGCAGGTGCCAGGTGAGGATCCGGGCCGTATGTGCCGGCGTGTTCTCATCCGCGTGGACGGCGTCGGGGTTCGGCCGGCAGGTGAGGGTCGTGCGCGAGTGCCAGTCGGCCCGCCGGTAGTCGTGGACGAGTCCTTCGTCACCACTGGTGACCTCGTGGCGAGCGTCGCCCTTGTCGTAGACACGGTCGTCGCCGCGCAGCTCGAAGAGGTCGGCGAAGTCGGCGTCCACAGCGATGTCCAGGCGCGCGGTGACCGCTTCGGGGCGGTTGTTGACCAGACACAGGCGTTCGGTGAACGTGCCTGCGGTGACGGCCTGTTCGCGGAAGACCGTGTACGCGGGCGGCTTGTCCCGGGTACCGCGCGGCGTCAGGACGCAGGCGGCCGTGCTGCCCGATTCGGTCTCGGCCGGGATCAGGGTGATGGGGGTGGTGCCGTCGACGGTCAGGTGCCAGCGGCTGAGGTGCCGGGCGTCGCGCAGGAACATGCCACCCGGGACGGTGCCGTCGGTGGCGCTGATGTTCCCGTCGGGCCGGAGGTGGACGATCGTGGCGTCGCGTACCAGTTGCACGTGGTCGCCGGCCGTGGTCATGAGTCGGGCTCCTCGTCGGGGGCGCACAGCAGGTCCAGGGTGAGCGCGGCGGTCCAGGAGAACTGGCGGGCCCCGCGACCGGCGCCGGTGATCGGGTCGATGTATTCCGCGAAGTCGGACCGGCCCGCATCGGCCAGGATGCCCGTGCGCAGCCGTTGGGCCTGTGCGTGCAGGCCGTGGGTGCGCAGGCCCCGGTGGATGAGCCAGGCCGTGTTGAACCAGGCCGGGCCCCGCCAGTAGCGCGTGGCGGCGAATGCGTGGCCCGTGAGGTCGTAGCTGGGTACCAGCCTGGTGCCGGGTGCGGTGAAGTGCTCGCCGGCGAGGGTGGTGTGCAGCTGGTCGACGATGTCCTGGGGCAGGTGCGGAACGATCAGAGGGACAAGGCCGGAGACGCTGCGTTCGGCGACCAGGCTGTCCGTGGTCAGGTCGCGGACCAGGAACTGACCTGCCCGCTCGTCCCACAGCCGCGTGACGAGCCTTTGGGTGAGGGCGGCGGCGCGATCCCGGTGCGGCTGGTCCGGCAGGTTCAGATGCCGGGCCAGGTCGGCGAGCGCGAGTTCGCTGACGATCAGCAGCGCGTTGAACGCCGGATCCTCCATCGCGAAGTGGTGCTGCGCGGTGCGGTCGTCGTACCCGGCCGTGCGGTAGTCGGTGGCCAGGCGCACGTAGCGGCCGTAGTCGAGGTCGGTGGGCCGGTCGGCGGGGTGGCCGTGGTCCAGGTCGGCGCGGTGGAATGCGCCGGTGTCGGCGGGTTCCACGCGGGCGAGTGCCCGGTCCCAGCAGGGGCTGTTGTCCATGCCGGGCTCCCAGGGGTGCACGACGGCGGCAAGACCCTCGCCGGCGAGGTCACGGCGGGAGAGGAGATAGTCGTGCCAGGCCACCAGGCGCGGGTGGACACGGGCCAGGAAACCGCGGCGCTCGGAGAGCTCCGGATCGGCCCGGTGCACGAGCCAGGCGGCGAGCGCGTGCACCGGAGGCTGGACGATCCCGGAGGTTTCGGGGGTTGCCGGAGCGCCGGCGGCGCGGCCCGCCCGGGACGATCGCCAGAAATCGGGGCTGGGGAAGTAGGCGCCGAGGGGCAGCTCGGGGTTGAAGACGATGTGCGGTATCCGTCCGTCCGCCCATTGCGCGGACAGGAGGGCCTCCAACTCCCGCTGGGCGCGGCGCGCGGACAGGTGCCGCAGGCCGATGGCGACGAAGGCGGAGTCCCAGCTCCACTGGTGGGGATAGAGGGTCCTGGAGGGAACGGTGGAGGTACCGGTCCAGTTGTCGAGCAGGACCCGCGCCGCACCGCGCCGCAGTGTCAGGGGGCTGGGCGCGGTGGGCGCGGGCCGGTTCAGGAGTGTCTTCACGCGCCGGACCTTTTGAGGAAGGCGGGAACGGAACGGACGGCCTCGGCCGGGTCGCCGGTCAGGCGGCATTCCAGGGCCAGGTGACCGTCGTAGCCGATGGTGTGCAGGGCGCCGAGCCAGGCGGGCCAGTCGAGGTGGCCGGCGCCGGGCTGGAAGCGGTTGGAGTCGGAGATCTGAGCGTGTCCGATGACGTCGGCGTGGGCCAGGATCGAGGCGGCGGGGTCGCTCTCCTCGATGTTCATGTGGTAGCTGTCGATGCCGATCCGGATCGAGTCCAGGCCCGTGGCGCGGATCAGGTCGGCCGCCTGCTCCAGGCGGTTGACCATGTGGTCCTCGTAGCGGTTGAGCGGTTCCAGGAAGAGGGTGACCCCCTCCTTGCGGGCGTGGTCGCCCAGTTCCGTGAGACCCGCCAGCAGGACCTCGCGGTCCTCCTGCTCCGAACGCGGCGGCTCGAAGGGCGGCAGGCGGCGCGAGAACATGCCGTAGGAGGCGGGCGTCTGGGCGCCCAGTCCGCCGATCTCGGCCATCACGGTGAGCTGCGACTTCATCTGGGCGATGGCGTCGCGGCGCAGGTCCTCGTCGAAGGCGCCGAAGAAGTGGAGCATGTCCACGCACACCGTCGGCATGACGACGCCGTCCTTGCGGGCCTGCTTCAGCTCCTCGAGACGGGAGGCGAAGTGGAGGTCGCCCTTGGCGCGCAGTTCGATGGCACCGTAGCCGGCCTCCTGTGCGAACTCCCATTTGGCCTGCAGGGTGTCTCCGGGCAGGAGCTGTTCCTGGGCGGCGATGTTGAGCATGTGGGGGGCCTTTCAGAATTCCAGGACGACCTGCAGCGCCTCGGCGGGGCGCTCGTCGAGCAGTACGTAGGCGTCGGCGGCGTCGGCGGCCGGAATGACGTGGCTGACCAGGGACGTCACATCCACCTGGCCTTCGGCCGCCAGCCGCAGGAAGGTCTGCTGGAGGCGCTCGACACTCCAGCGGTTCGACAGCTGCGGGGGCACGCCGCCGATCTGCGAGCAGATCAGCTGGACACGGTTGTGGTGGAACTCGTCTCCCAGGCGCAAGCCCATGCCGTCGCCCTGGTAGAAGCCGGAAGCGACCACGCGTCCGCCGACGGCGACGGAACGCAGGGCGTCGTGCAGAGCGGGGTAGGCGCCGCTGATCTCGATGGCCAGGTCGGCGCCGAGGCCCGCGGTGGCCTCGCGGATGCTTTCGGCGACCTGATCGGTGCGGGCGTTGAGGGTGTGGTGGGCGCCGTAGCGCTTGGCGGTCTCCAGGCGCTGGTCAAGTGCGTCGACGGCGGTGACGCGGGCGCCGTTGAGCTGGGCGAGGCGGGTGGTGAGCAGGCCGATGACGCCCTGACCGAACACGGCGACGTCCTCACCGAGGTGGATGTCGCCGGCCAGGACGGCGTTGTAGGCGATCGCGCCGACGCGGGCGAAGGCTCCGGCCAGCGGCTCCAGCCCGGCCGGGAGGGTGTGACCGATCATGCGCTCGGCGGGGACGATGCCCTCGCTGCGGTGGCCCCAGATGCCCCACACAAGGTCGCCGGGCCGGGGCAGGCCCGGGGTGCCGGCCAGTTCCGGTGAGGTTTCGAGGACCTCGCCGACCTCCGAGTAGCCCCAGCCGGCGACGGGGTACTGGATGCCGGCGGCGCCCTCGCGGAACAGGCGCGCTTCGGGGTCCCACGTCCTGGTCAGGTAGGGGTTGGTGCCGCGGTAGGCGGTCAGCTCGGTTCCGGCGGAGATGCCCGAGTAGCGGGTGCGGACTCTCAGATGGCCGGGGGGCAGCTCGGCAGGGGTGTGCTCGGCGACTTCCACCTGGCGAGGGGCGGTGAATTGGACGACGCGTTCCAACGGACGGCTCCGTATCGATGCGGTGCGGCTCAGTACGTTGTGTCGACAATAGCCGTGACTTATGTCTTGTCAACAAGCAAAAGTGATGCTGAGATGCGTTCTCAGTAGTCGTAAGTCGGAACGAGGACACGCAATGCGCACCAAGAGCCGGCGGTCACGGATGACCGCGGTGGGCATCACCGCAGCCCTGGGATTCGGGCTGCTCACGGGCTGCGGCAGCAGCAGCACCGGGCCCGGCAGACCTGACCGGGAGATCACCGTCTGGTCCCAGGAGAACCTTCCCGACCGCATCGCGGCGAGCCAGAAGATCGTCGACGGGTTCGAGAAGAAGACCGGGATCAAGGTCCATCTCGTCGGCGTCGACGAGGGCCAGATGCCTCAGCTGATCATGTCGGCGGCCGCGTCGGGCACCCTGCCCGACGTGATCGGCGCGGCCCCCATGGGCCAGGTCTGGCAGATGTACAGCAATGGCCTGCTCAACACGGAGATCCCCCGTCAGATCACCGACGAGCTCGGCCGCGAGACCTTCAACGCCAACGCGCTCGACCTGACGTCGGACGGGAGGACCAGCCTCGGCGTGCCTTCCGACGCCTGGCTGCAACTGCTCGTCTACCGCAAGGACCGGTTCAGCCGGCAGGATCTGGCGGCGCCGGACACCTACGCGCGCGCCGTGGCCGCCGCCAAGGCCCTCACCACCAAGGGCACTTACGGCATCTCAGCCGCTACCGACCCCGGCGACGTGTTCACCTCGCAGAGCTTCGAGAGCGTCGCCCTCGCCAACGACTGCCAGCTCGTGGACGATCAGCACGACGTCGCGCTGAAGACGCCACAGTGCCAGGCGGCCTTCCGCACCTACGACCAGCTCGCCCGCAACTACGGCGCAGCCGGCACCCAGACCGTGGACTCCACCCGCGCCACCTACTTCGCCGGCCAGTCCTCGATGATCGTCTGGTCGTCGTTCCTGCTCGACGAACTCGCCGGCCTGCGCAAGGACGCCCTGCCCAGCTGCCCCCAGTGCAAGCAGGATCCGCGGTACCTGTCCGACAACAGCGGCATCGTCGCCGCGCTCAAGGGGCCCGACGCCGCCGAGCCCGCCCAGTTCGGCGAGATCACCTCATGGGTGACCACCAAGACCGCCGAGACGGCCGCCTCTCGGGAGTTCATCGAGTACATGATGGGCAGCGGCTACGAGTCCTGGATCGGCATGGCACCCGAGGGCAAGATCCCCGTACGGCAGGGAACGGCCGCACAGCCGGAGCGCTACCTCGACGCCTGGCGGCACAGCGACATCGGCGTCGACACCAAGAAGCCCTTCGATCAGGTCTTCCCCACACGCCTGCTCAACCAACTCGCCGACGGCGTCAGCAACATGCGCCGCTGGGGCATCACCCAGGGCGAGGGCGCCCTCGTCGGCGCCACCAACGGCGAACTGCCCGTACCGAAGGCCATCGGCGCCATGACCAGCGGACAGATCTCCCCGTCCCAGGCGGCGAGCGAAGCCGACGACGAAGTCGCCGCCCTGAAGAAATCCCTGCAGTAGCCGCCTGCCTGCACGTCACGAAAGTCTCACCATGACCACAGCCCCCACCGGCGCGGCGCAGCGCCGGGCACCCGACCTCCCACCGGCAGACGGCCCGGCTCCCCGCCGCCGACGCCCGATGACCGCCAGCCGCCGCGCAAGCCGCGCCGGACTCGCGTTCGTCTCCCCCACCTTCCTCGTCGTCCTCGTGGTGGTCGTCCTGCCCATCGCGTGGACCGTGCTCCTGGCCTTCCAGCACGCCAAGCTCGTCGACATCCAGGGCATGGGCCTGTTCGGCAACTGGACCTGGGACAACTTCGCCCAGGTCTTCGACTCCGCCGGCTTCTGGTCCAGCCTGGCCACCACACTGCTCTACACCGCGGGCGCCACGGCCGGCTCCGTCCTGCTGGGCCTGGTCGCCGCCCTCGCGCTGCGCAAGCCCTTCAGGGGCCGCGGACTCCTGCGCGCGGCGATGCTACTGCCCTACGTCGCCCCCGTCGTGGCCGTCGCCTTCGTCTGGGAGGTCGCCCTCAGCCCGCAGTACGGCATCGTCAACGACTGGGGCCGGCGCCTGTTCGGCTGGGACGACCCCATCGCCTTCCTGTCGACCCGCGAGTACGAAGTGAGCTTCCTCGGCGCCCACTTCAACATCCCGCTGGCTCTGCTGACGGTGATCGCCTTCGAGTGCTGGCGCTATTTCCCGTTCGCGTTCCTGTTCATCCTCGCCCGTCTGCAGGCCGTGCCGGACACCTTGGAGGAGGCCGCCACCGTCGACGGGGCCACGCCCACCCAGCGCTTCCGCCACATCCTGCTGCCCCAGCTGATGCCCGTCATCGCGCTGCTGTGCGTGCTGCGCTTCATCATGACCTTCAACAAGTTCGACGACGTGTACCTCCTGACCGGCGGCGGTGCAGGCACGGATGTCGCCGCCGTGCGCGTCTACGACTTCCTCACCGCCCGCTACGACGTGGGAGCCGCGGCCGCCCAGGCCCTGGTGCTCGCCGTCGTCCTCATGGTCCTGCTGGGCCTCTACTTCAAGTTCTTCGCGACCAAGGTGCAGGAGGAATCGTGAGCAAGGCCGCCCTGACGCGGGCCCAGTTCGAGGACAGACTTTTCGGCGTGCTGCGCTGGATCGTCATCGCGTTCCTCGCGGTGATCACCCTGCTGCCCTTCTACTACATGCTGCTGCTGTCGGTGAAGCCCATCGACGCGCTGCTGCTCGACCCCGGCTCCCTGTGGGTCTCCGCCAAGGACTTCACGGTCACGACCTACCGCGACGTGCTGCGCTCCACCGACGCCGGCGGGCAGGGCTTCATGAAGTTCCTCCTCAACTCGGCGCTGGTCTCGCTCGGCACCGTCGTTCTGACACTGCTGGCCGCCGTGCCCGGCGCGTACGCCATCAGCCGCCTGAAGTTCTTCGGCCACCGCCAGGTCAGCGCCCTGTTCCTGGCCGTGTACCTCTTCCCCGCCACGCTGCTGGCGGTCCCCCTGTTCGTCATCTTCGCGAAGCTGCACCTGTCCTCCAGCCTCGTGGGACTCGCCATCGTCTACGTCGCCCAGACAGTGCCGGTGTCGATCTACATGCTGAAGAACTACCTGATCACCATCCCCGCCTCCGTCGAAGAGGCCGCGGCCCTGGACGGCTGCACCAGACTGCAGACCGTCCGCAAGGTGATCCTGCCCCTCGCCCTGCCGTCCCTCATGGCGACCGGCCTGTACGTCTTCATGATCGCCTGGAACGAGTTCCTCTTCGCGCTGCTGTTCCTGGCCGCCGATCCCGACAAGTGGACCGTCTCCCTCGGGCTGGCCCAGCTCTCCAACGGCATCGAGGTCTCCAAGACGATCCTGATGGCGGGATCCGTGGTCCTGACGATCCCCGTGGTACTCCTGTTCTTCTCCGCCGAACGTCTCCTCACCGAGGGCCTGACCAGCGGCGCCGACAAGAGCTGAAGCATGGGGGAAATCATGATGACGCCGAACCAGGTCAGTGCGGGCGAGCTGCTGCACCTGATCCGCAGCGGCAGCGCCAACACCCGCGCCGACCTGCAACGCGTCACCGGTCTGTCCCGCTCCACCGTCGGCCAGCGCCTCGACGTGCTCAACCGCGCCGGATGGCTGCGCCACACCACCGGCCACTCCACCGGCGGCCGGCCCTCCGAACGCATCGTGTTCGACCCGACCCACGCCTCGGTGATCGCCGTCGACCTGGAGACCCGGCACGCCCGTGCAGCCGTCCTCGACCTAGCCGGCACCATGATCGCCGAGCACACCGGACCCTTGAACATCAACGAGGGCCCGGACCGGGTGCTCGACCAAGTGGCGGCCTGGTTCCCCGGCCTGATCACCGCAGCCGGCATCGAGACCACGCACGTCTGCGGAATCGGCCTGTCGGTGCCGGGCCCCGTCGACTGGGAGACCGGCCAGGTCGTCCAGCCGCCCATCATGCCCGGCTGGGACCAATACCCCATCCGCGAACGGCTGCAGGAGGCCTACACCCAGTACGTCGGGGCCGGTATGGACGACGGCCCCGTCCCCGTCTTCGTCGACAACGACGCCAACCTCATGGCGTTCGCCGAGCACCAGGCCAACCACCCGGACTGCGCAGCGTTCATCCTGGTCAAGGTCTCCACCGGCATCGGCGCGGGTGTCGTGGTGGGCAACAGCCTCTACCGCGGCATCGACGGGGGCGCCGGCGACATCGGGCACATCCGGCTGCACGACCGGCCCGACGCGTTGTGCATGTGCGGCTCGCACGGCTGCCTGGCGGCCGTGGCCAGCGGACGCGCGCTGGCGAAGGAGCTGTCCGCCCTCGGTCTCGAGAGCGCCTCCGGGTCCGACGTCGGACGCCTGATCGCCGAAGGGCACCCGGACGCGATCCGACTCGCCCGCAGCGCCGGGCGACGCCTCGGTGAGGTCCTGGTCACCGTCGTGTCCCTGCTCAATCCGGGCGTTCTGATGCTGGCCGGTGACCTGTCCGGCGTCCCCTTCATGACCGGTGTGCGCGAGCTGCTCTACCAGCGCGCGATGCCCCGCAGCACCGCACACCTGCAGATCGTCACCTCTCGCCTCGGTGACCACGCCGGCCTCATCGGAGCCGCCTCCATGGTCGTCGAGGTCCTCTACTCCCCCGCCCGCGCGGACGCCCGCCTCACGACCTGACGCCTCCCTCGGCATCCCTGCCGATGCGACGCCGGGCCTTCCCGCACAGACAGGACCACCATGACCACCCCACCCTCCGCGCACCCCTGGAGCCACCGGCCAGTCGAGGTCGGTCTCGTGGGCGCCGGCCCCTGGGCCCGTGCCATGCACGCCCGTATGCTCGCCACCGGTCCCGAGACCCGGCTCGCCGCCGTCTGGGCCCGCCGCCCCGAAGCCGCGCAACAAACCGCAGCTCCCTACGGCGCCCATGTCGCCGCCGACTTCGACGAACTCCTCGACCGCTGCGAGGCCGTCGCCTTCGCCGTCCCGCCCGCCGTCCAGGCGGACCTCGCACCTCTCGCCGCCAAACGCGGCAAGGCGCTGCTGCTGGAAAAGCCACTCGGCCCCGACCTGCCGGCAGCCCGCCGTGTCGCCGACACCATCGCCGAGACAGGCGTGATCACCCAGCTGGTCCTCACCAAGCGCTACCACCCCACCACCCGCGCCTTCCTGGCGGCCGCCCGCGCCCACGACGTGACCGGCGCCCGTTCCTGCTACCTCCACGGCGCCTTCCTCAGCGGCGACCTCGCCACGGGCTGGCGCCTCGAACACGGCGCACTGCTCGACCTGGGACCGCATCTGCTCGACCTGCTGGACGCCGCCATCGGCCCGATCACCCACATCCGCAGCACCGGCGACCCCCGCCGCTGGATCGAACTCACCTGCCACCACGAGAACGGTGCCGTCAGTCAGGCATCCCTGTCGGGCACCGTCACCGTGCCGCGCGTCGTGACCCGCGTCGAACTCTTCGGAGCCACCGAACCGTTGATCTACGACACCGCCGACATCGACCATGAGGAGTGCTGGCCCATCGTGCGCCGCGACTTCGCAACGGCCGTCCGCACAAATACACCGGCCGAACTGGACGCCCAACGCGGGCTCTATTTGCAGACGCTGATCGATCGCATCGTCCCGGACTGACCACTTGTAACCAGAGGCCGGCGTCAACGTCGGTTGGCCGTCCCCTCCCCTGGTGATCACCGGCGTGGTCTTCGCCTGCTGGGCGCGCATGCCGAACCGAGCGGGGCCGCCACTCGGGCCGAAGTACTGATCGGTGCGCGGTCCCACCGCGCCCGGAACCGGCCTTGCCTCGGGCCCTTACACACGAGGTTTCCGCAGTGGCGTCGACGAAGCGGACGTGCGAGGTGGCCGCGCCGGGTCGGGTCGGGGAGCGGGGCCCGGGGAAGGGCGGCAGGCCCGCCAAGTACTGCTCCGGCGCCTGCCGCCGGCGCGCCTTCCGCAACCGTGCCGCCGCGGCCTTGGAGGCACGGCAGCCGCCGGTCGTGCACGGGCACCGCCCCCGGCGGCGCCCGTGCGGCGACGGACGAACGCCTCGGCCCGCCGCCCGGGGCGTGTTGCCCTGCCGCTCGACCGGTCACGACGGCTCCGGGCGCTCGGGGACGAGGACGGCGACTTCCGACGTCCCCGACGGCCGGTTGCGCGCAGTCGGCCAGGCGGCGAACGGTTCCGTCCGGGCCGTCGGCGGCGAGGGCTCGGCTTCGGTCGGCTTGCGCTGGGACCAGGCCGAGCACCGCTGGGAGAAGCTCGCCGCGCCCGGCATCAGCACCCGCGGGCTCGCCGCCGTGCCCGGCAGCTCCGCGCTGTGGTCTGTCGGCATCGCCACCGAGGGCGACCTGGTGCCGCGGATCGTCCACTTCGGCGGCTGACCTCGCACATGCACGTACGCGCTCGACCCCGCTCGCGACGCCGGGGCTCCCCGAATCGGGGCTCGGGAAGCCCTCGGCTCCCGGCGCTGCCCGCGCCGTGCTCGGGGCTCCCCGTTCCCTGCCTGCCCGCAGGTCGTCCTGCGCCACCACGTCGATACCTGCGGTCGCCCAGGCCGTACAGCCCCTGCCAAAGGACCTTCGGTGACAAGCGGTCGAGGCGGCGGCGGGCACTATCGCGTGTACCGATCCGCCTCGTGTACCGATCCGCCGGGGTCCGCAACAGCACCCGGTCCGGTCGGCGGGAGGCGAGATCGATCACGCCGCCTATCGGGCAGCGCTTCAGCCGCAGTCAGCCCAAGTCAGTCGAGGTGCGGGCTTGTTGACACCGGGTTGACATCAGCCTCGGCCATCCGCGCGGGGCAAGGAGCACGGGTGTCACCTCCACGTGCCGGGGGGCGGGTCGGGTCACGAGGCGCGGCGAAAGACGGCAGCGGGGCCGATGACGCGGGGGCCGAACTTGTCGCGGACACGGTCGACGGCGGCTTCGGCCACGAGGCGGTCCTCGCGTGCGCCGTCGAGGCTGATCTGCTGGGCGACCTGGCCGGCATCGATGAGGTCCTCACCCTTCAGGGTCAGGCCCGTCAGGCGGCCGCGCTGCAGGCCGGCGGCGTCCATCACCTGGTAGGCGAGCCTGCGCAGGTCGTCGTCGTGCGCCGACGGCTCGGCCAGGCGGCGGGTCCTCTCCCAGCTGCTGTTGCCGGCGAACGTCAGCCTCACGGTCAGCGCGCGGGCCGCCTGACCGCGTCGGCGCAGGAGCAGCCCGAGCCGGACGACCAGGTCGAGGAGGGCGGCGCGGGCGCCGGCGCCGTCCAGGGTGTGGCGGGCGAAGCGGCACGTGACGGTTGCGGAAGCGGGCAGGGCCCGGGGGACGACGGGGCGGGGGTCGATGCCGCGGGCCCGGTCGGCGGCCGTACGCCCCGAGCGGCCGCCCAGGAGGCGCTGGACGGTGGCGGGCGCCACGGCGGCGAGCAGGCCGACCGAGTGGATGCCGTAGTCGCGCAGCACCTCGGCCTGGCCCGGGCCGATGCCGTGCAGGGCGTCGACCGGCAGCGGTCCCAGCCACGCGCCGACCTCACCGGGGTCGATGGCGAGGACTCCCCCGGGCCCGGGGACCTGGGCGGAAGCGGTGGCCGCGACGGTGATGGACGGCCCGATCCCGACCCGTACATCGATGCCGAGGCGGGAGATCGTGCGCACCCGCAGCATCTCTCCGAGCCGGCGCGTGTCCGCGCCGTAGTACCGCAGGGCGCCCTTGAGCTCCACCAGGGCCGCTGACGGAGGCAGCGCCTGCACGGCCGGGGACAGCTCTGCCAGCTGCTCCAGGACCTGCCGGTAGGCCTCCTCCGGCAGCCGGTCCGGGCAACGCACATGCATCACCGTCGACACCTCACCCGCCCGTCCGTCCACAGTCATGACGTCCACCTCCCGCACCCCACGATATCGAACAGGAAATCGAACACGCGAGGCGCAGCCGGTGGATCATGAGCATAGAATCAAAAATGTGTTCGATGACTTGCCGCCCGATCTAGACCGCCTGCACACCTTGCGGGTCTGGCATGCCCTGTGGCTGCAGCGCATCGACCACAAGATCGCAGCCCTTCAGAAGCGGCAGGCAGAAGAGGAGCACGCCCGGCGCACCCGGCCGCGGCCGCCGGAGTGGATCGTCGAACTCGGCATCGGCGACGGACGACCGCCCATCGAGATCCACGCCGGCGACTGCCACATGGCCGGACACCGGCGCCGAGCCGTCAGCCGCGAGGAGGCCCGCCGGCTGCTCGCCGCGGGACTACGGGCCTGCATCCACTGCCAGCCCGACAACCGGCTCCACATCCTCGACTTAGCCACCCGTGCCGTCTGCGGCACGACCCGACCACCCGCACCGAGTGGCGAACCATTCTGCGGTCGAAGAGATGGGTACGTATCACCCAGAACAGGAAAATGCGATGACAACTCCCCCGCCCGCGATCACAGAGCCGGACCCGTCCGCACTGTCCTGCCCCGTTGACCAGGTCGGGCCGTGCGCCACGTGCCACCGCAAGACGCACAAGTACGGCCGCGGTGGCCAGCCGCTGTGCCAGTGGTGCATGAGCCGCGCCCTGGAGAAGTGGGGCCCGACCGCACGATACGTCAGCACGCGTCAGGCCGACCCGGCTCACGCGCCATCCTGACGAACGGACGGCTCCCCTGCTCGGAGAGGAAAGAGGCCGCGCGGTCGGCCGTCCGGCAGCGAGCCCACCAGGTCCGGATTGAGGAACGCTTCACGTCGCATGAGGTCGAAGCTCGTCGAATGCGCTCGGGCCCGTCGGCGCGCGATCACCGACGGCCACGTGGTGCCCGTGTTCGCGCAGGAGCCGAGTTCGACAGCGGTGCGCTGGTCGAACGTGGCACGGTGGCGGCATGAACCCGCCGCCCCTCTCTCGGACGTCCCCTCCCCGCGGTCAGGTGATCGTCCTGACCGGGCCGCCCGGAGCCGGCAAGAGCACCGTGGCGCAACTGCTGGCCGATCGCCTGACTCCCAGCGTCCACCTGCACAGCGACGGCTTCTGGCGCTACATCAAGCAGGGCTGGATCGCGCCCTACCTGCCTGAAGCACATCAGCAGAATCAGGTGGTCCTGCAGGTACTGGTCTCAGCAGCGTTCGGCTACGCCGACGGCGGCTACCAGGTGATCTGCGACGGTGTCGTCGGACCCTGGTTCATCGATCTGTTCCGCGTGACGGCCCGGGAGCGGGCCCTGCCACTGAACTACGTCATCCTCCGGCCGGACCAGCACACCACACTGGAACGGGCAACGAGCCGGGCCGACGACGCTTTGACCGACCCCGAGCCGATTCGCTCACTGCACGGCCAGTTCAGCGACTTGGGCGTCTATGAGGTCCACGTCCTCGATTCCAGCGACCTGACCGCTGAGGCGACCGCCGACAGCATCCTGCAAGGCGTCGCAAGAGGCACCTACCTCCTCGAGCCGAGCGACCGCATCACCGACTCGAACGAACCGAACGACCTGAACGACCCGAACGACTCGATCGACAAATCTCGACAATGACTCGCCTTGGCGAACCCACGGCACCGCGGGCGCTCTGGGAGCCTTGGGCACCCGCCTCCCACAGCACCGAACAATCGCCGTCATTGGCGATGGGTGAGGCCAGGCCCGCAGCCCCGTCGGCCTTCACCAGCAATCCGCCATCAACCACCAGCCCCCGGCACACGTTCCCACCCCTCGGACATGCCCTGTGGGGCAACCGTGCTGGGTGTTGTCCGACTGCGGTGGTCGGGGCGCCAGTTCGCCACCAGGGCGGCGGCCAGGAGCAGTTCGGCGACGTCGCCGCCGTAGTACATGATCTCCGCGCCCCCCTGGACCTGCTCGACGGGTGCATGGATGTCCACCCAGAAACCGCCGTACATCAGCTGGGAGATCACCGCGTGTGCCGCGATGGCGACGCCGAGGCAGACCAGCCGGGCGCGCACCCCGGGTCGGGAGGGGGCGGGGTCGGGGCCGGCGATGACGTAGGCGAACAGGCATCCGGACAGCAGGAAGTGCGCGTGCAGCAGCCAGTGTGCGGCCGGGTTGCTCGTGGTCGTGTTGTAGAGGGGGGTGAAGTAGAGGACGGCGAGGCTGCCCGTGGACAGTGCCAGTGCCACCGCAGGGTGAGCGATCACCCGTGCGGGCGGGCTGTGCAGAACGGCGGTCAACTGCCGTCCCCGGGTTGCGGGCAGTGTGCGCAGCAGAAGGGTGACCGGAGCGGCCAGGACGAGCGCGAGCGGGGCGTACATGCCGATGAGCATGTGCTGGGCCATGTGGCCGCGGAAGTCCTCATGGGCGAAGGGGGCCACGGGCGGCAGCAGCGCCACGCCGAGCAGGAAGATCCCAGTCATGAACCATGCCGTGCGCCGGCGGCTCCAGCCAAGGGCAGGATTGCCACGGCGTGCCCGGTGGGCCAGCAGCAGGTACGCGCCGGCGCAGGCCAGCAGGGCGAGCGCGGGCAGCAGCGTTTCCTGGACGCTGCTGCCCGCCGTGTGCCCGTGAGCGGGCATGTCATGGTCCATCAGGCTCGCCGGCCCTCACGCTGCCCGACGGGAGCGTTGGGGTCGAAGGGCCGGCCACTGCGCTGGAGCAGGTAGCCGCCGACAAGAAGCAGCGCGCCCAGGCCGAGGAAGCCGAGGTCCCACCACGCCTGGCCGTCCCCTGCGTAGACGTGGTGAATGCCGAGGATGTGGTGGTCCAGGATGCCCTCGACGAGGTTGAACAGGCCCCAGCCGACGAACATCCACCCCCACAGCACCCGGGAGGTCCACACGCGCATCCGGTGATGGGTGACACGCGAGTACAGGATGGCGAGTCCGAGCAGAACCGAGAGCCAGCACACGGTGTGGAAGATGCCGTCCCACGCGGTGTTCATCTCCAGGCCGGAGACCGTATCCGGGTTGTAGTACTTCACGCCGATGCGGTCATGGTTGGTGCTGCTGAGCATGTGGTGCCACTGGAGCAACTGGTGCAGCAGGATGCCGTCGAGGAACCCGCCCATGCCTACGCCGAGCACGATGCCCGGCAGCTGGATACTCGCCGGTTGTGCCGTACCTGCCGGGGCTCCGCCCAACCTGGTGGCCATCCCTCGTCTCCGCTCCTGCACCTGAGTGCACTGGGAACAACGTCAAGAGCAGGTTCCCCTCCCGGCAGCGGCTCCCCTCGTGACATTGAGCCATTCAGCATGGTCACGGCACGGGACACGGTGAGGGTGTCCGAAACGCACGAAGCCCGCGGGGCGTTGGCAGAGCTGCCGGGCGCCGTTGGTTGCCTGATTTCCGGGCAAGGACGATCAGGCCGAACGAGAACCCGGGCGGATCGCTTGAGAGCACCGGTCGGCAGATCTGGCTTTATCCGGGCCGGTGGAGCCGTCCCGTCCATCGGTGGGCGGCCTTGGCACGGTGGCGGCTTGGCGAACGTGTCGAGGCGAGGCCTTTGCAGACCGGGCGGACGCGCTTCGCGCGAGGTCGCGCGCGTTTCAGCACAGACGGACACAGCAGCGGTGGGGGTGCTCGTTGCGCCGGCCCGCGCCGAAGTCCGGGCTGGTGAAGGTTGGGCGCGGCCCAGGGAGGGCCCGTCGTCCTCGCGGCTGAAATCCGGGCGGTCTCAAGCTGAACCCGGGCGGTCTCAAGGAGAGGTCCATGAGAGACGGCTCCCCACCTCGCCGGCTCGGAGGATGCACGCAGACCGGCCGGTGGGGCGGGCCGTCCGGCCATACTCGCCGTACTCACGCTGCCGCGCTTGAGGACAGTAGTGCCTGGATACACGGGGGCCATGACTCGACTTATCAAAACCAGGCACAAGGATCATGGGGCGCGGCACAGTCCGCCTCCGCAGCCGGACTCTGAGCGGGACGGACCGGCCACCGCACCGGACACCACCGGGGCGGAGTCCGGGGCGGAGTCCTCGCAGGAGCGCGTCGGGCCGGATCCACAGGTGGAGCGGCAGGCGCCCGACACGCCGACCGAACTGCCCAAACGCTCGTGGTGGGCAGCGCTCAAGGGCACCCTGCGCGAGTTCAAGGACGACGAGCTGACCGATCGCGCGGCGGGCCTGACCTACTACGGGGTGCTGTCGCTGTTCCCGGCCCTGCTGGTGCTGGTGTCGTTGCTCGGGCTGGTCGGCAGGTCGGCCACCGACAAGGTTCTGGAGAACATCAACCAGCTCGCTCCCGGGTCGGCCCGCGACATCCTCACGCGCGCGGTCGAACAGTTGCAGGGCAACGCCGGTATCGGCTCCATCATGGCCGCGGTCGGCCTCGTCCTGGCGGTGTGGTCGGCCTCCGGCTACGTCGCGGCCTTCATCCGCACCTCGAACGCGGTCTACGACATGCCCGAGGGGCGCCCGGTGTGGAAGATCCTCCCGATCCGGGTCGGGGTGACCGTCGTACTCATGGTTCTGGCCGTGATCAGCGCGCTGATCGTCGTCTTCACCGGTGCCCTGGCCCGGCAGGTCGGCTCCACGCTGGGCATCGGCGACACGGCTCTGACGGTCTGGGGCATCGCCAAGTGGCCCGTCCTGGCCGTCCTGGTGACGACCATGATCGCGATCCTGTACTGGGCGTCCCCCAACGCCAAGGTGCGCGGCTTCAGGTGGATCACCCCCGGCAGCTTCCTCGCCCTGGTGATCTGGATGGTCGCCTCCGCGGGCTTCGCGTTCTACGTCGCCAACTTCGCCTCCTACAACAAGACCTACGGCACCATGGCGGGCGTGATCGTCTTCCTGGTCTGGCTGTGGGTCGGCAACCTGGCCATTCTGCTCGGCCTGGAGTTCGACGCGGAAGCCGTACGGCAGCGCGCGATCACCGGCGGTCACCCGCCCGACGAGGAGCCCTACGTGACGCCGCGCGACACCCGCGCATGGGACGAAGAGGACCGGCGACGCCTGCGCGGTCCATGACGGCGCACCGCGGTACGGGAGGCCGGCGCCCGGGTACCCGGCGCGTCAGTTCCATTCGCGAAGCGCAACGCAACGCAGGGAGAAGGTGACCCTCATGACGACCACGCACCCGCGGTACCGCTCCCGCTCCGACGCCTCCGTGGGCGAACTGGTCCAGGAGGCCTCTCAGGAGCTGAGCGACCTGGTCCGGGCCGAGATGCGGCTTGCGCAGACAGAGATGACGCAGAAGGGCAAGCGCCTCGGCATGGGCGGCGGCATGTTCGGCGGCGCCGGGCTGGTCGGCTTCCTGGCCCTGCAGGCGATGGTCGCCACCGCGATCGCGGCGCTGGCCGTGCCGCTGCCGGTGTGGGCCGCCGGACTGATCATCACGGGCGCCTTGATCGTCGTCGCCGCGCTGATGGCGGCACTCGGCAGGGCCAAGGTTAGCGGGGCCACCCCGCCCGCCCCCGAGCAGACCGTCGACAGCGTCAAGGCCGACGTGGCCGAGATCAGGGAAAGGGCACAGCGATGACCAGCGACGCAACATCCGGCAAGGGCCCTGACGAACTGCGCGAGCAGATCGAGCACACCCGCGAGGAACTGGGCCGGACCGTGGAGGAGCTCGCCACTCGGGCCGACGTCAAGGCCCGCGCCCAGGACAAGGCCCACGAGGCCCGGGAGCAGGTCGGCCGAACGACCGCCCAGGTCACCCGGCGCGTGCGGGAGAAGGTGCAGCAGCCGGTGCACGACAAGGCCGACCGGGCCGCGCACCGCGTCCGGGACAGCGCGGCCAGGGCAGGCCACATGGTGCACGACAGGACGCCCGAGCCCATACGAACACGGACCGACACCGGCCTTCGGACAGCACGCCAGCACCGCGGGGCTCTGCTGGCCGGGACGGCCGTTCTGGGCGGCGCAGTACTGCTGGCACGCCGTCGCCGCACAGGAGCCCACCGATGAAGACCTTCAAGATCGCCTTCAGGCCCGCGGGCGTCGCCCTCGGCGCCGTCAGCGGCAGGCCGGCCAGCGCGGCCTTCAAGCAGACCTGGAAGATGCTCGGTCACGCCATGGACGCTCCGGACGCCACCGACGAGGAGACCGCACCTGGCAGGAGGTCCTGACGGCCGCGACCCTCCAGGGCGCCGTCTTCGCGGGCGTCAAGGCCGCGGTGGACCGCGCGGGTGCCACCGTGACCCGACCCCTGACGGGCACCTGGCCCGGCTGAGGGGCCGCGGCACTGCTGGGTGCGCCGCTGGGGCGCCGCGGTACGCGCCGCCTTGGGACCCCCGATCCCGGGCCGACGCCTGACGGCACCTGGCCCGGCTGAGGGGGCCGCGGCGCTGCTTGATGCCCCGACGGGATGCCGATACGCCGCAGGGGTGCCGCGGCACGCGCCATCTAAGGCCCCCGATCCCGGGCCGACGCCTGACGGCACCTGGCCCGGCTGAGGGGGCCGCGGCTGCTTGATGCGCCGACGGGATGCCGATACGCCGCTGGGGTGCCGCGGTACGCGCCTTAGGGCCCCCGATCCCGGCCTCGCACAGCCTCCGCAGGCAGGGCGTGCGCGGCAGCCGGGAGGCGACAACCGACAGCGGTCCTGGAGGCTCGCCACGGAACGATCTCCAGTCGACACGGTGCATGCATACCGATTTCGGCCGCGCCCCGCGGCAGGTACTCCAGCCGTTCGTCCTGCTGGTGCCGGCAGACGGCGGACGCAGTCCCGCATCCGCCCGGCGCAGACCCACCGGGGCCAGAGGACTACGCCGCGCACCGCAAGGGGCGGCGGCGCCTGTCGAGCGCGCGATCGGCGGATGAAGAATCACAAGATCCTTCGTCACGCAGGTTCGAGTGCGGCCTGCAAGACCTGCCCGCAGCGATGCAGATGGATGATCGCATCGATGATCCGCAAGACGTGACCCGTCGGCATCGGGGTGCACGCGCGGGCGGCGCAGGAGGACGATGGGATGGCTGGGGACACTGGCGCCGGCACATGTCAGCCTGGCAGGGCGGCGGCCTGATCTGCGGCGGGAAGGAGCCTGAGGTATGGGTGCGACCGAATCCTTCCGCGACGATCCCGGCACGGCGGGTGTGGTTGCGTCCAGACCGGGCGGCCTGATGGATGTGCTGAACGTGGCCGCCGTCCTCCTCAACGCCGAAGGCAGGATCGATCTCTGGAGCCCGCAGGCCGAGACCCTCTTCGGCTACAGCGCCGAGGAGGCCCTGGGTCAGTACGCGGGCCAGCTTCTGATCGACAAGGACCACCTCGACACGGTGCTGACGCTGTTCGCGCAGGTCATGCAGGGCGGCGAGAGCTGGGCAGGGGTCTTCCCCGTCCGGCACAAGGACGGCAGCACGCGCATGGTCGAGTTCCGCAACATGCGGTTGCAGGACGACCAGCAGGAGTACTGGGCGCTGGGTCTGGCCACGGACCAGGCGACGGTGCGGCAGGTGGAGCGGAGCCTGGCCCTGTCCGCCCAGCTGGTGTCCCAGTCACCGATCGGGCTGGGCATGCTGGACACCGATCTTCGGTACATCTCCGTCAACCCCGCGGAAGAACGGATGAACGGCGTACCGGCCGCCGAGCACATCGGCCGCCACGTCCACGAAGTGCTGCCGTTCGTGGGCGAGTCCCTCGAAGGTGCCATGCGTGAAGTCCTGGCCTCCGGGACGCCGATCGTCGACCACTACATCGTCGGCCGCACAGCGGCCGACCCGGACAACGATCACGCCTGGTCGATCTCGTTCTACCGGCTCGAATCCCCCAATGGGAAAGTGCTGGGCGTGGCCACCTCCAGCGTCGACGTCACCGACCGGCACCACGCCGTGGAAGAACAGCGCCGCACCGCCCTCACCCTCCAACGCAGCCTGCTGCCCCACCCCCCTCCACAGCGACCCGGACTCGACGTCGCCTTCCGGTACCGCCCCGCCCAGGCCACCATCGAGATCGGCGGCGACTGGTTCGACGTCATCCCCCTGAACGGCGACAAGACCGCGCTCGTCGTAGGCGACGTCATGGGCAGCGGCGTCACAGCGGCGGCCGCCATGGGACAGCTGCGCACCGCCACCAGAACGCTGGCCGGCCTCGATCTGACCCCGGACCAGGTCCTGCACCATCTCGACCATGTGACGGACGACGTCGAAACCATCGCCACCTGCGTCTACGCCGTCTTCGACCCCCACACCGCGCAGTGCCAGGTCTCCCTCGCCGGACACCTCCCGCCCGCGCTCCTCCACCCGGACGGCACACGCCAGCTGCTCCACCTGCCCACCGGCGCGCCCTTGGGGGGCTGCGGTATTCCGTTCGACTCCACCTCCATCGAGTTCAGGCCCGGGACCCAACTCGTGCTGTACACCGACGGCCTCATCGAGACCCGCGACGAGCCGATCGACGTACGCCTGAACGCCCTCCTCGAGGTCCTCGACGACCCCGACCGCCCCATTGACGCCACCTGCGACCTTCTCCTGCACGCCTTGCGTGCTGATGGCGATCACGACGACGTAGCCCTGCTCATCGCCCGGGCCGGTCTCAGCCCTGCAGCCGGCGCATAGGCTGTATTCGGACGTCGCAGTCGAAGGCCGCCTGAGTCACAGCGGGCTTGCTGCGCGGGAACGACGTCACCTTGCGAACGTTTCGTCGGGCGCTGGACGGCAGGCGCCCGTAGCCCTGCAGGCAGCGGGCTGCGCCATGAGTCCCGTCCGGATCCCTGCAACCGGCTGATCAGGTACGGGCGGTTCGGTCTCCAATGACGCCGAACCACACGTACCCTTCGTGTTGTCTACGGCGTCACATAGCGGGCGCCAAATACTGGAGGCAATACCTCGTGCTCATCGCTCAGCGTCCCTCGTTGACCGAAGAGGTCGTCGACGAGTTCCGCTCCCGGTTCGTGATCGAACCGCTGGAGCCGGGCTTCGGCTATACCCTCGGCAACTCCCTGCGTCGTACGCTCCTTTCCTCGATCCCTGGTGCTGCGGTCACGTCCGTCCGCATCGACGGCGTGCTGCACGAGTTCACCACCGTGCCGGGCGTCAAGGAGGACGTCACCGACCTGATCCTCAACATCAAGCAGCTGGTCGTC